>NZ_JBEOYR010000016.1:0-206211 GCF_040297165.1 Streptomyces sp. NPDC001851
CATGGGTGTGGGTGTCTTGTGTTCTTTCGTGTGCTTTTCCGTTGTGTCGCCAGCCGGCGCGCGGCGGCGGACCGCCGGCCGGGCGGGGCCCGGCCGGCCAGCGCGGCGCCGGCGCTCTCGCGGCGGTGCTGCCGCGGCGGCGGGCAAGGCACCGCGTGCGGGAAGCGATGGCTGACCACGGCCGGGAGGCACAGCGCCGCCACCCTGGCGCGACGGCTGGCCCCGGCTGAGAGGGGCCGCCGTCCTCGGGAGCGACCGCTGACCACGGCGGGGAGGCAGACCACCGTCCTCGGGAACGACGGCTGGTCAAGGAGTGGGGGCGGGCCCCGCGTGGGGGACACGGTGGCTGGCCATCTCTGAGAAGCAGACCCCCGCGCCCAGAGGCGACGGCCGGCCATCTGCCGGTGCCCTGGGGCACTCGGGCAGCCGCGGCTCGGCCCTGCGCGGCTCCGCGATGCGTGGGCAAGCGGTCGGAGCGACGCGGCTCGGCTTTTGGCGCAGTGGTCTAAGCCTTCTTCCCCCAGGCTGAGATCATCGGTGCGGTGACCAGATCCATGCCGCCGGCCTCGACGTTGGCCAGATGCCGGTCGATGTCCTCTTCGGTTGCGAGCCCCGCGGCGACGAGCCCGGCGCGGATCTGACGGACCGTTGCGGCCTCCAGGGCGGTGCAGGCGGGCGATGTCACCGGGAAGAACGCGTCGGCCTCCACGCCGCTCAGGCCGGCTTCGCGCAGGAGACGCGGAAGTTTACGGCCGTACGCCAGATCCGCGCCGCGTTCGGCGAGCAGCTCGCGGAAGCCCTGGCGCAGCCGGTTCGCCAGCTTCTGCTCGGGGCCGTACTCGTCGGGACAGGTCAAGGGCTGCAGAGCGGGGTCTGCGTCCTCGACCAACAGCCGTCCGCCGGGCCGCAGCGCCTGGATCATGGACCGCAACGCCCTTTCCCGGTCCCGGACATGGACGAGGACGAGCCGGGCATGGACCAGGTCGAAGCCCTCGCCGGGCGGTTCCTCCGCGCCGACGTCGTGAACGCGCACCTCCACCGGCGGGCGGGCAGCGCCGGCGAGCCACGAGGTGTCGATGTCGGTCGCGACGACCTTGCCGGTGGCGCCCACCTTCCCGGCGAGCCAGGACACCACTGAGGTACCACCGGCCCCGACTTCCCAGCAGCGCCAGCCGGGTCCGATGCCGAACGCCTCGATGTGCCGGAAGGTCGTGGGATCGAAGAGGGCGGCGAACGCGTCGAAGCGACGTGCCGCCTCGTTCTGCCGATTGTCCAGGAGGTATCCGTCGGATGGCGTCATGCCACGATCATCCCAGTCACCCGGCTTGTCGGACCGGCAGGCGCTGCGTCCACAGGCGGGAACCAAGCGGAGTGTTCCATTCCCACAGGCTTACCCGCGCTTTGCCCTCGGCTGGCAGACTTGCCGGGCAAGGCGCGGAAGCGTTGCCCGAGGGAGATCCAAGCGAGGAGATCCAAAGGAGATCCAGATGTCCATGGCGGGGAATCTGCGGAAGGTCACAGAGCTGGGCGGGGTGGGCGGCCTGCGCAGGATGGCGCGGCTGGCCCGGCGGCGCCCCCGTGTGGACCTGAGTCATCCCGCCAGGTCACCGCTGGGCTCGTCGGTGGTCAACTGCGTGACGTACCAGGACGGCGTGCGCGTGCCGCAGTGCACGGACCTGGTGGATGCCGTGCGGATGGTACGCAAGACGGGCGAGGGGTTCGTCTGGCTGGGGCTGCACGAGCCGACGGACCGTGAGTTCGCGGGGATCGCCGAACTGTTCGACCTGCATCCGCTGGCGGTGGAGGACGCGGTCGAGGCTCATCAGCGCCCGAAGCTGGAGCACTACGGGAACACGCTCTTCACGGTGTTCAAGACCGTCTGCTATGTGGAGCACGAGCAGCTGACGGCCACCAGCGAAGTGGTGGACACCGGAGAGATCATGGTGTTCGCCGGTGAGGACTTCGTCATCACGGTACGGCACGGCCGGCACGGCTCACTGGGGCCGCTGCGCGAGGAGTTGGAGGCACATCCGCACCAGCTCGCCAAGGGACCGGCGGCCGTGCTGCACGCGATCGCCGACCATGTCGTCGACGACTACCTGAACGTCACCGACGCGGTACAGGCCGACATCGACCAGGTCGAGGCCGAGGTGTTCTCGGAGAACGGTGCTCGCGTCGACCCCGGCCGCATCTACCAGATGAAGCGTGAACTGCTGGAGCTCAAGCGGGCGGTGGTGCCGCTGGGCCGTCCGGTGGAGGACCTGGCCACTCGGCCCATACGGGTCGTCGCCCCGGAGATACAGGCCTACTTCCGGGATGTGCTCGACCATCTGATCCGGGCCAAGGAACAGATCGCCGCGTTCGACGAACTGCTCAACTCGATCCTGCAGGCCCACCTGGCCCAGGTGACCGTCGCGCAGAACGAGGACATGCGGAAGATCACGGCCTGGGCCGCGGTGATCGCCGTTCCGACGATGGTGTGCGGGGTGTACGGCATGAATTTCGACCATATGCCGGAGCTTCACTGGCGGTTCGGTTATCCGCTGGTCATGGCCGTGATGGCGGGGGCGTGTCTGGTGCTGTACCGGGGCTTCCGGCGCAACGGCTGGCTCTGAGCCGCGGAGCCTGCGGCGGGCCTGTCCTGATCAGCCGTTCCAGGCGGGACGGCGTGGGTCGTCGGCGCGTACCAGCACGTCCGCCGTGCCGGCGGGGTCGGTCTCGGACTCGTAGCGCTCGAAGGCGGGGAGCGTCCAGTGGTCGGCCTCGGGGGTGCGGCGGCGCAGGGCACCCGGCGAGAGGAGGAGATGCACGGTCAGGTCGAACGGGAACCAGTGACGCAGCAGAAGGGGGCCGTGGAGCAACAGGACTCCGCCGGGCGGGAGTTGGACATAGGGGCTGCGGGTGGCCCGGTCGGTGGCCGGATCCCACAGGTCGGGCAGGACGCGTCCGCTGCCTCCGGGGTCCAGCGGGCCGAAGACCTCGCGCCACAGGGCTCCGGTGTCGAACCATCCGCCGTAGTACGACTCCGCGTCCCGCCGCCCGTGTTCCAGGCGCAGGGAAGCGGGGCGCAGGAAGCCCTCGGCGCCGACCACGAGCGAGGGCCGGCCGCGCACCCGCAGCGCCTCTCCGACCCGCTCGGCGAGCTCGCCCGGCTGGGCGGCCGGGGCCCCGTCGAAGCCGACGCGCGGCCAGGCGCTTCCGTCGGCCGGTTCAAGGGCGGCCAGCCGGTCGGCGAGCAGCTCGGCGAGCCGGTCCCAGGTGATCGCTTCGAGTCGCACGGGGTCAATGATGCCGGGTGGCGGAGAGCGGGCGGCGGTGCGTGGAGCCGGGGACGGTCCCGGTCGGTGGACGGCGCCGGTGACGGTACCTGCCAGGCGGGCGGGCGGGGCGCCGGGTCGGAGACAAGCGCGGCCGGTGCGGGAGACAGGCTCAGCTGGGGCCTTCGGCCCCTCGGCGGCCGGCCGGCAGGGCCGGGAGATGCACGCCGTCCCGCCGTTCAGCGGGCCGGAGCAGGGGCCCGACACGCTCGATCCTTCCTTGCGAACCTGCTCGGACCGGGCGGACGGACGGCGGCGGACGGCCGGTGACAGACGGCCCAGAGGCGTTCCCGCCGGGAATCCCCCTTTCGCGCGGAGCGGAAGGAGTAGGGAGGACGAGGGGACGGGCAGGCGGTGACGGGGAAAGTACCGTGTATGGCGCTTCCCTCAACTCCCCACTCGGCCGGCCGGCTTGTGGTCGTCCAGGCGCTGAAGCCCAAGCGGTGTGCCGCTTGCCGGCGTGGGCCGCTGTCGCTGCTCGTGCTGGAGGACGGGGCACCGCACTGCCTGCACTGCGCGGACCTGGGGCACCTGGTGTTCCTGCCGCGTGGGGACACCGCGCTGACCCGCAGGTCGCGGGAGGAGAGCGGGCTCTCGGTCGTGGTGGTGCGGTTCAACCGGCGCAAGAGCCGTTATGAGCGGCAGGGCGTGCTCGTGGAGGAGGCGGCGCTGGCCCGGGCCGAGGCCCGCTGTCTGGCCGACGCGGAGGCGCGGCGCCGGCGGCGGGCACGGGACGCGCGGCGCAGGGCGGCCGAGGACGAGCGCTTCGCGGCGGCGTTCGCGGCCGAGATCCTCCGGCTGTTTCCCGGGTGCCCGGCCGACCGCGCGCGGGCCATCGCGGCGCACGCGTCCGCGCGGGGCAGCGGCCGCGTCGGGCGCAGCGCGGCCGGGCGGGCGCTGTCGGAGGGCGCGGTGATCTCGGCGGTCGTGGCGGCCGTACGGCATGTGGACACTCCGTACGACCAGCTGCTGATGCGCGGTGTGGCTCGGTACGAGGCACGGCGCAGGATCGCCCCGGCCGTGGAGAACGTGTTGCGTGCCTGGCGGGACGCCGGGGCGGACGTGGGCTGAGGGGTCCTGGGAAGGAGCCAGGAGGCGTCTCGCGCCGGGCAGGGCCCCCTCCAGAAAGCGCTGTCCGCGCCGCTCTGCGCGGTGGTCGGTGCGGACGTATCGTGGCCGGAAGAGTGCCGACAGAGCGCCGGAGAGTACGGGAGGACGCCGACCGACGGCGTACGGCCCCTCGTACACCCGGTGCCGGCGGTACCCGCAAGCGAGGAAGACGATCATGGCCGATCCCAAGGGGTTCATGACCACGCCGCGCCAGGAGTGGCCGCGGCGGCCCGTCGAGGAGCGGGTGCGGGACTGGGACGAGGTCTACGTCCCGAGAGCGCTGCTGCCCATCATCAGCAAGCAGGCCGACCGGTGCATGGACTGCGGGATCCCCTTCTGCCACGACGCCTGCCCGCTGGGCAATCTGATCCCGGAGTGGAACGACCTGGTCTCGCGGGAGGACTGGCGCGCGGCGAGCGACCGCCTGCACGCGACGAACAACTTCCCCGAGTTCACCGGCCGCTTGTGTCCGGCGCCCTGTGAGGCGGGATGCGTGCTGGCGATCAACCAGCCCGCCGTCACGATCAAGAACGTCGAGTGCGCGATCGCCGACCGGGCCTGGGCGGAGGGATTCGTCCCGGCGCGGCCTCCCGAGCGGCTGTCCGGGAGGACGGTCGCCGTCATCGGCTCCGGGCCCACCGGGCTCGCCGCGGCACAGCAGCTGACCCGGGCCGGGCACACGGTCGCCGTGTACGAGAAGGACGACCGGATCGGCGGCCTGATGCGGTACGGAATCCCCGCTTTCAAGATGGAGAAGCGGCATCTGGAGCGGCGTGTCGAGCAGATGCGGGCCGAGGGGACCAAGTTCCGTACGTCGACGGTGGTCGGGCGCGATGTCGGGGCGGCGGAGCTGCGCGGACGGTACGACGCCGTGGTCATCGCCACGGGGGCGACCGCGTGGCGGGAACTTCCGGTACCGGGCCGGGAGTTGCACGGGATACACCAGGCGATGGAGTATCTGCCGCTGGCGAACCGTGTGTGCGAGGGGGATCTGGAGGTATCGCCGCTGTCGGCGGCCGGCAAGCATGTGGTGATCGTGGGAGGCGGGGACACGGGGGCGGACTGTCTGGGGACCGCGGTGCGGGAGGGAGCCGCGTCCGTGACCCAGCTGGACATCTACGCACAGCCGGGCGCCGAGCGCGACGAGGACGTCGAGCCGTGGCCGACGTACCCGAAGATCTACCGGCTGTCGGCCGCGCACGAGGAGGCGCGGGATCTGCGGACGGCACCGGCGGCGGACGCGGACGCGCGGCTGTTCGCGGCGTCCACGCTCCGGTTCACCGGGGACGGCAGCGGGCGGGTGCGGTCGCTGCACCTGGTGGAGGTCGACGAGCTGCGGCGCCCGGTGCCCGGCACCGGGCAGACGCTCCCCGCCGATCTGGTGCTGCTCGCCCTCGGGTTCTCCGGGCCGGACCAGGGGGACGGGCTGATCGGACAGCTGGGGCTGGAGCTCGCCCCACGCGGCACGATCGCGCGGGACGACGGTTTCGCGACCAACGTTCCCGGGGTGTTCGCCGCCGGGGACGCCGCGCGCGGGCAGTCGCTCATCGTGTGGGCGATCGCGGAGGGGCGGGCGGTGGCAGCGGCCGTCGACCGCTATCTGATGGGCCGTTCACAGTTGCCCGCGCCGGTCTCTCCGAGGGATCGGCCGATGAGGGTGTAGGTGTGGCCGACGGGTTCCCGTGGCCGTTCGCCGTCCTGGCCGACGGGTTGCGGGCGTTTCGGCACCGCCCGGACCGCCGCCACCGCCGCTCCACGGTCGTGGTGGATCGCCGTCGCGGCGGGACGAGAACGGGCGTGATCGAGGGCACCGCCCGGCAGGGGTCAGCTCGCCGACAGCGGCCGGCGGCTCGGGTCAGCGCTTCCTCTCGTCCGTTCCCGCCACCTTGCCCGTCGACAGGGCCACCCGGTTCCACGTGTTGATCGTGCAGATCAAGGCGATGACCTGGGCCAGTTCCTCCTCCTCGAAACAGGCGGCGGCCTCGGTGTAGACGGTGTCGGGGACGCCCGCGCCGGCGACGAGGGTCAGGGCCTCCGTGAGGGCGAGGGCGGCCTGTTCCTTGGGGGTGAAGAAGTGCCGGGCCTCGCGCCAGACGGCGACCATGTGCAACCGGTCCTCGCTCTCGCCGGCCTTGCGGGCGTCGTTGGTGTGCATGTGCAGGCAGTAGGCGCAGTGGTTGAGGTGCGAGGCGCGGATCTGGATCAGCTCGACCAGCGCCGGGTCCAAGCCCGCGCGAGCGGCGGCGTCGAAGCCGATGAGGGCGCGGAAGACCTTCGGGGCGGACTTCGCGAAGTCCAGCCGGGCCCGGCCGGCGTCGGCCTCGGTGATCGCGGAGGTGAAGTCGGCTGCGGTGGCGGTCGTGTTCGTCGTCATGGCTTCAACCTACGAGCCCGAAAGACCGGCTGTAGGGTGCATTTCCATGCCTGAATCATGGGTCAATTCCGCGGAGCGGATCGGCGTCGACCTGCACCTGGAGCTGTCGGGCCCGGGCGGGCGGCGGGCGGCGCTGACCCGGGCGCTGCGGGAAGCCGTGCGCAGCGGGCGGCTGGCGCCCGGCACCCGCCTGCCGCCGTACCGGTCACTCGCCGCCGATCTGGGCGTGGCCCGCAACACGGTGGCGGACGCCTACGCGGAACTGGTCGCGGAGGGCTGGCTGACCGCCCGCCAGGGGTCGGGCACCCGGGTGGCCGACCGCGCGGATCCGCTGCGACACGCCGTGCGGACGCCGGTGAAGGCACCTCCACGCGCGCGTGGCCCTCGGCACGATCTGCGGCAGGGCACGCCGGACGCCTCGGCGTTTCCGCGGGCCGCCTGGTCGGCCTGCTACCGGCGGGCCCTGCGGGCGGCGCCGAGCGAGGCGTTCGGGCCGGGAGAGCCGGCCGGGCGCCGGGAGCTGCGGGAGGCGCTGACCGCATATCTGGCACGCGCGCGTGGGGTGCGGACCGAGCCGGAGCGGATCGTCGTCTGCTCGGGCTTCGCACACGCGCTGCGGCTGCTGTTCGGCCAGGGGGCGGGCGGGGTGCTGCGCGGCCCGCTCGGCGTGGAGGCGTACGGGCTGGAGTTCCACCGCGGGCTGCTCGCCACGGCCGGGGTGCGCACGGTGCCGCTTCCGCTGGACGAGCACGGCGCACGCGTGGACGCACTGGAGCGGGAGCGGGCCGTGCTGCTCACTCCGGCGCACCAGTTCCCGACCGGCGGGCCGCTGCACCCCGGGCGCCGGGCAGCCGTGATCGACTGGGCACGCGCGCGTGGGGCGGTCGTACTGGAGGACGACTACGACGGCGAGTTCCGGTACGACCGCAGGCCCGTCGGCGCGCTCCAGGGGCTCGATCCGGAGCGGGTGATCCACCTCGGGTCGGTCAGCAAGAGCCTGTCACCGGCGCTGCGGCTGGGCTGGATGGTCCTGCCGGAGCGGTATGTGGAGCCCGTGCTCGCGGCCAAGGGCGAGCGGGAGGCCTGGGCGAGCGTCCTGGACCAGCTGGCGCTGGCGGAGTTCATCGTCTCCGGGGCGTACGACCGTCATGTGCGGCGCATGCGGCAGCGCTACCGGCGCCGGCGTGACCGGCTCGTCGCCACGCTCGCCGCGCACGCGCCGCATGTCGGGGTGACGGGCAGCGCGGCCGGGCTGCACGCGGTGCTGCGGCTGCCGCCGGGCACCGAGCGGTCCACGGTGCAGGCGGCCGCGTGGCAGGGCGTCGCCCTGGACGGACTCGCCGCGTTCCGGCATCCGGCGACGCGGATGCCGACGTCCGACGGGCTGGTGGTCGGCTACGCCACACCACCGGAACACGCGTACGGCGCGGCGCTGGAAGCGCTGTGCGGGGTGCTGCCGCCGGAGTGAAGGCGCGTCCGCGGCGCTTCCGTTCGCGTGGCCCGTGACGGCCGGCCGCCCGGTACGGCGGTTCGTCTACCGCTTGAGCGCCACCGCCCCGTACCCCGGGATCACTCCGTCGTCCTGGCCCGGGACCGGTTCGCCCAGCTCAGGGTGCCATTTGTGGACGATCTCGACGCCCGGTTCGACCAGGTCGAGGCCGTCGAAGAAGCGGCTGAACTCCTCGCGGGAGCGCAGGGCGAGGGTGACGCCGGCGGCCTTCAGTTTCTCGGTGGCGGCCGCCGACTCCTCCGGGGTGAAGTCGGCCGTGGCGTGGGTCATCATCAGATAGCTGCCGGAGGGCAGTTCGCCGAGCAGCCGGGTGACGAGCTCGTGCGCGCCGTCCTCGTCGGAGATGAAGTGCAGCAGGGCGACGAGGGAGAGGGCGACCGGCCGGCCGAGGTCCAGGACCCGCCGGGCTCCCGCGATGATCGCGTCGGGGTCGCGCACGTCGGCCTGCAGGTACTCGGTGGCGCCCTCCGGTGTGCTGCGCAGCAGGGCCGCCGTGTGGGCCAGCACGATCGGGTCGTTGTCGCAGTAGACGACCCGGGCCTCCGGCGCGGCCTGCTGGGCGATCTGGTGCAGGTTCGGCTCGGTGGGGATGCCGGTGCCGATGTCCAGGAACTGCCGTACGCCCTGCTGGGCCAGCCACCGCGTGGCACGGTGCATGAACGCGCGGTTGACCCGGGCCATCACCGGCACCCGGGGGTCGAGGGCCAGCATCTGCCGGCCCATCGCCTCGTCGACCGGGTAGTTGTCCTTGCCGCCGAGATACCAGTCGTACATGCGCGCGGAATGCGGCTTGCCGGTGTCGATCTGGACGACCGTCGGGTCCTGCCCTGTCATGCGGCACTCCATAAGCGTCGGGACGAGCGACTGGCACAGCGGATGATCAAGTCGCGACCAACATAAGCAAGTTGAGCAAGAAACAACACAGGGACCGGATCAGGACAGCAGGAAGTCGGCCTCTCCCGCCTTGGCGCCCTCGATGAACGCGGTCATCTCGTCCGCGGTGTAGATCAGCGCCGGACCGTCCGGGTCGGTGGACTGGCGTACGGCGATCCGGCCGTCGGCCAGCTTCATCGCCTCCAGGCAGTTCCCGCCGTTGCCGCCGCTCCAGGGCTTGTGCCAGCCCTCGCTGCCCAGTTCCCGCGCGGGCATGCCGTTGTAGACGCGTCCGCGTGGCTCGATGCGATCCATTCACAGCTCCTTGCGGAGATCCCTGAGGATCTCCTTCGTGCGTTGTGCCGTAGCGGCCTGCGCCGCCATGCGGTCCATGACCTCCAGGTGGGCGGCCACCTCGGCGCGCGCGTCCAGGTAGACGGCGCCGGTCAGGTACTCGCTGTAGACCATGTCCGGCAGCTCCGGCACGGCGAATCGGAACAGCACGAAGGGCCCGTACGTCCCCGGGTGCGGGCCGCTCGCGAACGGGGCGATCTGGAGCGTCACATGGGGCAGCTTCGTGGCCCCGAGCAACTTGTCGATCTGCGCACGCATCACCTCCGGTCCGCCGACCGGGCGGCGCAGGGCGGTCTCGTCCATCACCGCCCAGAAGCGCGGGGCGTCGGTACGGGTGAGCAGTTGCTGGCGTTCCATGCGCAGGGCGACGTGCCGCTCGATGTCGTCCGGGCTGGTCTGGCCGATGGCACCGGACTTGAGTACAGCGCGCGCGTAGTCCTCGGTCTGCAGCAGGCCGGGGACGAAGTGCGGCTCGTAGGAGCGGATGAGGCTCGCCGCGCCCTCCAGGCTGACATGCATCGAGAACCAGCCGGGCAGGATGTCGTGGAAGCGCTGCCACCAGCCGGGCTTGTTGGCCTCCTCGGCCACGTGCACGAAGAGTTCGGCCTCGTCGTCGGGTACGCCGTAGGCCTTGAGCAGGAGTTGCAGGTACGGGATCTTGAGGGCGACCTCGGCCGTCTCCATGCGGCGGACGGTGGCGGGTGCGACGCGCAGGACGCGGGCGGCGTCCTCGCGCTTCAGTCCGGCGCGTTCCCGCAGGTCCAGCAGGCGCCGGCCGAGGACCACCTGACCCACCGTCGGCGCGGACCGCGGTTCACTCACGCTCGCACCTCCATCGAAAGCACCGCCGAAAGATCCACCCGAATGTTTCCCGACAGCCCTGCGGCGCCATTCGAAGGTGCTGCGAAGACCGGTCGGGTCTCCGGTGCCTCCGATTGGCGCCGCGCGACATGCTGTTGCGAGCAGTGTGCCATGGCCTCCGACCGCGTCACACAGCACTCTGCACATTTCAGAGTGACACTTGCCAAGTGTTCACGGCGGGGAGATAGTGGCAAGCGTGATTCCGTCCGCGCCCTTAGGAACAGACACCGCAGACCGTCCCGGTCTCGGTGCCGCCACGGCAACCCCTCAACGGGGCACGGCCGAGCGCCGGTTCCGCTTCGAGCTGGCCGCACATCCGGGTTCCGTCGCCCAGGCGAGGCGTCTGGCGCATGCCCGGCTGACCGGCTGGTCGGTGTGCGCGGACACCTGCGACAGCGCGGCCCTGGTCATGTCCGAGCTGGTCACGAACGCGATCGTGCACACCGCGAGCAGTCGCGTCGTGTGCGAGCTGCACGACCGCGACGACACCGTCCGCATAGCCGTACGCGACGAGGGCCGTGCCCCCGGCGCACCCCACCCGTCCCCGCAGCGGCCCGACGAGGAGCACGGGAGGGGATTGCTTCTCGTCGACGCGCTGTGCCGGGCCTGGGGCGCCCAGGAACACGGCCCCGGACTGCTGGTCTGGGCCGAGCTGGCCCGCCGGACCGACGCGGCCCACGGCACCCCCGAACTGCGCAACGACCTCGGCTGGGGCGCCCGTCCCAAGCCCGGCCGCCCGGACGACCCCGACGAGGACGAACCCCCGGAGGGCCGGCGCTCTTCCGTGCAGGACCCGCGACCGGCACCGGAGCAGCAGCCCCGCCCCGGGGTACCGGAACAGCAAGACCGCCGCGAGGCCCCTGGGCAACAGCACCGCCACCGGGTCCCGGAGCAGCATCTCCGTCACGAAGTTCACGAAGTTCCGGAGCAGCACCGGTACCGGGCCCTGGACCGGCCCCCGCGCCAGCCTCCGCACCGGCCCCCCGAGCAGCACCGCGCCGGGGAGCGCCCGTGACCGGCGGCGGCTGCGACGCCGACCGCGGGGACGGCACCGGGTCCGGCCGGTCACGGCCCAGCGCGCCGGACCGGGGTGCCACCCGGCGCACCTCCGCGAGCGTCGGTCTCGACACCCTGGTGCGGTTGCAGCGCCGTCGGTCCGCCCCGGACGCGCCGCGCCGGCTCACGGTGCCGGACGGCATGAGCGCACCGCTCGGCTGCGACGCCGTGGCCGTGCCCGACCGTCTCGGCCCGTTGGTCGTACCCCGGCTGCCGCGGCTGGGCTGTGTGTACGCCGACGGCGCCCGCTGGTGGTGGATCGTTCCGTCGGACTCCGACTACGCCCTGCCCTGGCCGTCCCCGGCGCACTACGCCCCCGGTGCCCTGGTCACCGGCACCGCGCGGCTCATCCACCGGCCGGAGGGCACGGTCCCGTACACCCCGCCGATCCCGCTGTACCTGAACCTGTGCCGGGTGACGGGGACGGCCCCGGACTGGTCTCGGGCCGTCTCGGCGTAGCACCGCGCCGTCCTTGCCCCAGGCGCCCACCGAAGCGAAGGGTGCCGGGACGCCGGGCTCTGCCGCGTGGCGGCTGGGGCGCGTCCGTGCTCGCTCACGCGGTTCCCCCCGCACACCCCGACCGCTCCCCCGCACTCCCCCACGCGCCCTCCCCCACCGCCCGTTCGGCCGGGGATAGTGGCCCTTCCGTCACGGTCCGGGAGGTCACGGTGAGGAAGCGGCGGGGGGCGCCCGAGCCCGCGGTGTCGGGGTCGGAGCAGCTGCTGTTCGGTGGGCCGCTGCGCTACGACGTGGGATGGAACGAGCACGCGGACGCCTTCCTGGAGCTGAGCCTGCGCGCCATGGTGGTCCGGCTGCCCGGCATGCTGGCGTCCTGTCTCCGGCTGGCCCGGCAGGCCGACGCCCGGGCCGCCTGGCTCGTGCTGGCCGCCGAGGTGGCCCGGGGTGCCGCCCAGGCGGTGAGCCTGCTGGCCGTGAACAGCGCGCTGGGCAGGCTGCTGACCGGCCCGGACATCGAGCAGCGGATGCGCTCGGCCGCCCCCGCCCTGATCGCCATGGCCGCCGTGGCGCTCGTGACCGTACTGCTGGGGGCGGCCTCCACCTATGCCACCGGGCGGCTGGAGCCCAAGGTGGAGCGGGTGGCGACGGAGCTGTATCTGGAGCGGGCGGCGAACGTGGAGCTGGCCGCGATCGAGGACCACGCCTTCCACAAGCTGCTGGACACCGCCCGGTACGGCGCCGAATCCGCGCGCCGCATGATCTCCTACGGCACCCGGGTGATCAGCGCGCTGATCTCGCTGGCCGCCGCCGCGGGCGTGCTGGCGGTGCTGCACCCGGTCCTGCTGCCGCTGCTGGTCACCATGACCCTGCCCAGCGCCTGGAGCGCGCTGACCAACGCGCGGCGCCGCTACGAGTCCTTCCACGTCTGGGTGCAGCACGCCCGCGCCGGCCGGCTGATCGGCCATCTGCTCACCGAGCCCGCCGCGGCCCCGGAGATCCGGGTGCACGGGGTCGGCCCGTTCCTGCTGCGCCACTTCCGGTCCATGTCCCAGACGGCGGAGGCGGAGCAGGCCCGGCTGTCCCGGCTCGCCGCGCGGACCGGTCTGATCGCGGCGGCCTGGACGGGCCTCGCCACACTGGCCACCTACGCCACGCTGGGCGCGCTGCTGCTGGCCGGCGCGATGGCCCTGGCCGTGGCCGGTACGGCGGTGATCGCGATCCGCACCGGTGCGGCGAGCCTGGACACGCTGGTGCTGGAGATCAACCAGCTGCACGAGGAGGCCCTGTTCGTGGGGGATCTGCAGCGGCTGTACGTGGAGGCGGCCGAGCGGGCGATCCCGGCGGGCGGCGAGGCCCTGCCCGAGGACCCGAAGGAGATCCGGTTCGAGCGCGTCACCTTCAGCTATCCCGGTGAGGCGGGCCCGGGTGCCGCGGCCCGTCCCGCCCTGGACGACGTCACCCTCACGCTGCCGCTCGGCCGGATCATCGCGCTCGTCGGCGAGAACGGCTCGGGGAAGACGACCCTGGTCAAGCTGCTCGCCGGGCTGTACACGCCGGACCGGGGCCGCATCCTGTGGGACGGCGTCGACGCGGCGCTGGCCGACCGGCGGCTGCTCGCCGAGCGCATCGCGATGGTGGCGCAGGACTTCAAGCGCTGGCCGTTCACCGCCCGGGTGAACGTGGCCGTCGGCCGCTCCTCGGCGCCCATGACCGAGGAACGCCTGGCCGGGGCGGTCGCCGAGGCGGGGGCCGAGGAGGTGGTCGCGGATCTGCCGCGCGGCCTGGACACCCTGCTGGCCCGCGACTTCAGCGGGGGGCACGAGCTGTCCGGCGGCCAGTGGCAGCGGCTCGGCATCGCCCGGGCGGCGTACCGGCGCGGGCGGGTGCTGATCGTGGACGAGCCGACGGCCGCGCTGGACGCGCGGGCCGAGCTGGAGGTGTTCGAGAAGATCCGGGCGCTGGCCGACAGCGGGCAGACCGTCGTGCTGATCACCCACCGGCTGGCCTCGGTCCGGCACGCCGACCTGGTGCATGTGCTGGAGCACGGACGGCTGGTGGAGTCCGGGACCCCGGAGGAACTGCTGGCCAGGGGCGGTGTCTACGCCGAGCTGTACACGCTGCAGGCGCAGCAGTTCACGGCGAGGGCACCGGCACCGAAACCGGCCTGAGCGAGCTCACTCCGTGTGGTCACCGCCCCGTACGATCACCAGGAACGTGTCCGTCGCGAGGTCCATGACGACTTCCGCCGGCAGGCCTTCCTGACGCCGCGCGTGCGCGAACTCCTCCGCGGGCCGGGATCCCCGCGGACCACCGGCGGGAAAGCGTTCGAGCACCGTTCGCCCGTTCACCATCTCGCACCTCCAGTAAGCGTCATGCTTATGGGAGTTAACGCCCTGGGGACGGCAAACGCCTCGCTCAGTGACGGGACTGAGACATTACCTACACCCGTTGTGCGCGGACCGTGAGGATCCGTTCACTTTGTGGCAGGAACCGCACCCTTCAGTACGTCACGGGAAGGGCCCGCAGCCCCCGGGCGCGCATCGACCGCCGCCACGTCACCTCTCCCTCCTCGTCGAGGGCGAGGTCGGGGAGGCGTTCCAGCAGGGCCGCCAGGGCGATCTCCGTCTCCGCGCGGGCCAGCGGCGCGCCGAGGCAGTAGTGGATGCCGTGGCCGAGGGCGAGATGCCCGGCCGCGTCACGGGAGAGGTCGAGGCGGTCGGGGTCGGGGAAGCGTGCGGGGTCGCGGTCGGCGGCGGACAGGGACACCCAGACCGTCTCGCCCGCCGGGATGGTCGTCCCGGCGATCGTCACGTCCTCGGTGGGGAACCGGCGCATGGCGAGCAGCATGGGTCCCTCGTAGCGGGCGAACTCCTCGACGGCGGCGGGGAGTCGCGCCGGGTCCTTGCGCAGGGCGGCGAGCTGGTCGGGGTGCTGCAGCAGGGCGAGCACGGCGTTGCCGATGAGCTGGACCGTGTTTTCGTACCCGGCGAAGAGGATGAGGAAGGCCAGGGACATCAGCTCGTCCTCGCCGAGCCGGTCGCCCTCGTCGCGTACGCCGATCAGGTCGGAGAGCAGGTCGTCGGCGGGCGCCCGGCGTTTGGCCGCGAGCAGCCGGGTGAGGAAGTCGAGCATGGCCGCCATCGCCTCCTTGGAGGCGTGCGGCCGGGCCGGGTCGGGCGCGGTGAGGCTGTCGGTCCACTCCCGGAAGTCCAGCCGGTCCCCCTCCGGGATGCCGAGCAGGTCGCAGATGACGGTGATGGGCAGCGGGGCGGCGTAGGAGGCGACCAGGTCGGTGCGGCCGTGCGGGCCGAGCGCGTCGAGCAGCCGGTCGGCGGTACGGCGGATCGGCTCGCGGAGCTGCTGGACGCGGCGCGGGGTGAAGGCGCGGCCGACCAGGCGCCGGATGCGGGTGTGGTCGGGCGGGTCCATGTTGAGGAGGTTGGCGTCGAGGGCGGGCGGCAGCGAGAGTCCCTTGTACGCGCCGGCCGTGCCCCGCCGCTTGTCCAGCGAGAGCCGGGGGTCGGCGAGCGCGGCCCGGACGTCCTCGTACCGGGTGACGAGCCAGGCGGCGGTGCCGTCCGGTCCGGTGATGCGGTGCACGGGCGCGGTGTCGCGCAGGCGCCGGTAGACGTCGTAGGGCTGGTCGAGGAGGCCGTCGGCGAGGTCCATGGTCCTCAGCCTAGGGCGCCGGGACGGCCGGTGGATCACCTTCCCGACTGCCTTGCGCGGTCGGCGGGTTGACCGACGGCGGGGACTTCCGGAGGGCGGCGGGGCGGGGTCCGGCAAGGGCAAGCGCACGGGCCCGTCCCACCGCCCGGTCCGTCAGCGGCCGAGCCCCCGGTTCAGGCGGGCCAGCAGCAGATTCGGGGCCTGCTGGCTGAAGTACGCGGCGCTGTCGACGTAGACCGTCCCGCCGTGTACGGCGACGGAGGTCGGGTTGGCCAGCCCGTCCGCCCGCGTGAGGACGGCGGCGCGGGTGCCGTCGGGGTGCACCTCGGCCACCTCGTCGTCGCCGATCAGGGCGGCGAGGACGGTGTCGCCGTACGGTGTGACGAACGTGAAGTCGTCGATGTGGTCGAGTCCCGTGGCCCGGGTCTCCACCGGACCCGCGCAGCCGTCCGGCCGTACGGGAACGCGCAGCAGCGTCCCCCGGTCGCTGTTGGACACCCATACGGCACCGTCGTGGATCTTGACGCCGTTGGCGCCGAAGCCGGCGCCGGTGACGGGGACCGGGGTGAGGGCGGTGTCCCGGACCCACGCGGTCGGTGTGCCGCCTGCCCGCGGAACCCGCCACACGATGCCCTGCGCCGAGTCGGCGGCGTAGAGCACTCCGTGCCGCTCGTCGAGGGCGAGGCCGTTGGGCAGTGCGGTCGCCGGGAGCTGTGCGATCTGCCGGGGTGCGCCGCCGTCGGGACCGATGCGCCAGATGCCGGTCTTTCCTGTGCCGGTGGCGTAGTTGACGTAGAGCGTGCCGTCGTGGGCGCGGACGATACCGAAGACGGTCGCGGCCTTGAGGACGGGGGTGTTCGGGTTCGGCTCGTCGGGCAGGGTGGCGAGGATCGCCGTGTGGCCGTCCGGGGTGACGTGGGCGATCTGCCGGGCGGAGGCGAAGGTCAGGTCGGCGGAGCCGTCGGGCTCGACCGTGATGTTCTCCGGCGTCTGCCCTGCCGCCTTGTCGAAGTGGGCGACGATGTGCGGCTGGGTCACGGTCGGTTCGCCGGCGGCCGCGGGTGACGCCGCGAGCACGACGGCGGCGACGACGGCCGTGGCGGCGCCGGCCGTGAGTCTGAGACGGGTGAGTCGGGGCATGAACCTCTCCTTGGGATGCGGGACATGGACCTTTCTCTGGGACGCGGACACGCCGCCGTGGGTTGACTCGGTCCGGCCGGGGCGCGCGCCTCATCCGGCGAGCGGCGGACCGGGCAGCCGCCGCCCCCTACGCTCCCGGCGGCGCCCTCTCTCGAACTCGGCGGGGCCGCCCTCCCTCTCGCCGAGGCCGCCACCGCGCACGGCGATGAGCACAACCCGCCGGGCGGCGGCCTGCCCACCGCGCACGGCGCCGAGGAGCGCGGCGACCGCGTCGTACCGGTTTCCCTATGAACGCGATCGCCGCTCTCCTTGTGAGCGCGCTGCCCCGGCGACGATCTCCTCGGCCTCGGTCACGGCACGGACGAGGACCTCGGGTTCGGCCCGCAGTCCCCCCACCACCGCGTCGATCCCTCGCAGCCCGGCCCGCTCCAGCAGCCGCTTCTCGTTCGTCACCCACTCGCCGCGGGCCGCGAGGATCCCGTGGGCGGCCTGGGCGGCGGCCGTGGCGAGGAAGCCGGCGGTCTCCGTGAGGCGGCCGTGGGCGGCGTGGTTGGTCTTCGCGTAGGCGAGGGTGGCACGGGCGGTGCCGTACCAGCGCTCGGCGGCGGTGACGCGCAGCTCGGCGGGGTAGCCCGCCGGGCGGGGCAGGGTGCCGCTGAGCACCTGGTTGACGGCCAGTTCGGCCACGACGAGGTAGCTGGGGATGCCGGCGAGGTGGAAGAGCAGCGGCTCCACCCGGAACCGCCCGGCCTCCGCCTCCGCCAGCTCGGGCTCGACCACGTCCAGGTCCCGGTAGTGCACGTCGACCCGGCGTCCGTCGATGGTGAGCCAGGCTCCGCCGTTGAAGACTCCGCCGCCCCATCCGCCGATGTCCGAGACCTCTCCGGGCCAGCCGACGGCCCGCAGGTCGTCCGGGTCGAAGGGGCCGCGGTAGTAGATCGCCAGGTCCCAGTCACTGTCGGGGCGGTGGGTGCCCTGGGCGCGGGAGCCGCCGAGGGCCACCGCTCGGACGGTGGGGAGGGAGGCGAGGCGCTCGGCGGTGCGGGCGAGGAAGTCGGAATCGGCGGACCCGGGCACGGGCACGGAACCGGCGGACCCCGGCACGGGAACGGAACCGGCGGACCTCCGCACGGAATCCGGATCGGCGGACCCCCGCACGGAATCCGGATCGGCGGACCCCCGCACGGAATCCGGATCGGCGGGCTCGGGCAGAGATACGGGATCGGCAGGCTCGGGCATGGCCCCAGCCTGCCGCAGCCATCCCGAAGTCCGCTCCCGAAATATCCGCTGGGCCCGCCGCGATGCGTCGCAACGGCTCGCGCAGCGCGGCGAGGTCGGCCCGCATCTGCGCCGCCCGGGGCCAGGCCGCGGCTCGTGGTCGAGCGGCGCGGTATCGGCGGGGTGGCGGGCAGGGCCGGCACCTCGGGGCGCGGATTGGGGCACCCCCTCCGGAGCTCAGGGGGGCCTGACGGCACTGGAGGCTGAGCGGGGCACTCGGAGACGGAAGCAGGCGGAGCCGCCGTGTCGTCCAAGGCCCGGTGTTCACGAACCCGACTCCGTTGTCGCCCCCCTGTCGCCCTGATAAATCAGCTGCGGGCGGGGCCTGGAGAGACGATCATCGGGAGGTCGTCCACCGCCTCCCCAGGAGCAGCCCTCGTGATCCAGCGCGTGACCGCCCCGGCCCTCTTCCCGCCGCCCACCTATTCCCACGCCTCCGTCGTCGAGGCCGGGACGAGGCTGGCCTTTCTGGCCGGGGCCGTGCCGCTGGACGAGAAGGGGGAGATCGTCGGCCCCGGTGACCCCGTGCGGCAGGCCGCGCAGGTGATCGCCAATCTGCGGGAGCAACTGGATGCCGTGGGCAGCGACTTGACGCATGTGGTCGCCACGGATGTGTATGTGGTGAGCAGCGAGCCCTCGGTGCTGTCCGCGGTGTGGGATGTCGTCGAGGCCTCCGGGCTGAGCTCGGGCCCGCATTCGTCGACTCTGCTCGGTGTGGCCTGTCTCGGTTACACCGGTCAGTTGGTGGAGATCACGGCCACGGCCGTGGTGCCGGAGCAAGGAGGAAGCCGGTGACGGGCCAGGTCGTGTTGCGGCGGGCCGTGGCGGAGGACGGACGGGCGGCCGCCGAGGTGTATCTGCGGTCCTTCGACGCCGCCCTGCCCACTGTCGTCCGGGGGCGCACCGACGACGAGGTGCGGGAGCACATCCGGGATGTCGTCGTCCCGTTGCGGGAGACCTGGGTGGCGGAGGCCGACGGGGCCGGGATCGTCGGGCTGATGGTGCTGGACGGGGAATTGCTCTCCCAGTTGTACCTGGACCCCGGGTGGCGGGGGCACGGTATCGGTGACCGGTTCGTCGCGCTGGCCAAGGAGCGCTGTCCGGGCGGCCTGTCCCTGTGGACCTTCCAGGTCAACAAGCCCGCACACCGCTTCTACGAGCGGCACGGTTTCACTGCCGTCGAGTTCACCGACGGCAGCGGCAACGAGGAACGGGAGCCGGACGTGCGCTACGTCTGGCGGCCCTGAGCCGCTTGACCACCGCCGCCACGCCGTCGAGCGTCCTGAAGGTGATCCCTCCGGCGAACCCCGACCGCCCCCACGCCCGCGTCCGCGCCCACGCGTCGGCTACCGCAACCCTGCCGTCGTCGCCGCCGTGCTCAGCACCTCGCGGAGCATCTCCGGGGTGAGCCGGCCGGTGAAGGTGTTGCGCTGGCTGACGTGGAAGCAGCCGAAGAGGTCGAGGCCGTCGAGCGGGACCCTGATGCCGTGCGCGAAGGCCGGACGGGGGCGGGGCACGGTCCAGCCCGCCTCGGTGACCGCGGGCAGCGCGGCCTGCCAGCCGAAGGCACCGAGGACGACCACGGCCCTCAGCGTCGGGCGCAGCAGCTTCAGCTCCTGCACCAGCCAGGGGCGGCAGGTGTCGCGCTCACCGGGGGACGGCTTGTTCGCCGGCGGGGCGCAGTGCACCGGCGCGGTGACGCGGACGCCGTACAGTTCCAAACCGTCGTCGGCGCTGACGGAGGTGGGCTGCGAGGCGAGCCCCACGTCGTACAGCGCCTGGTAGAGCACGTCTCCGGAGCGGTCGCCGGTGAACATCCGGCCGGTGCGGTTGCCGCCGTGCGCGGCGGGGGCCAGCCCGATGATCGCCAGCCGGGCGTCGGCCGGACCGAAGCCGGGCACCGGCCGCCCCCAGTACGTCCAGTCGGCGAACGCGGCCCGTTTGGTACGGGCCACCTCCTCACGCCACTCGACGAGCCGAGGGCAGGCCCGGCAGTCCGCGACACGCCGGTCGAGCCGGGCGACGGCACTGCTGACGTCCATACGGCCACCGTATGCCCGGACCGGGCCGCGCAAACAAACCGCTCCTCACCTGCGGCCTACAGGATCATCGTGCGGTGCCGGGCAGGCCGGTCCGCCCGATGTGTTCCACGCCGGCACCGGGCTCCCCGCCAGCCGGCCATCCCGTCACTCCGCCACTCCGCGCCCCGGGAAAATCTCCTCCGACTCACCCGGCCCGGGGAGTTAAGGTCGGGAGCATGGCTTCCGAGGTTGCGGACGAGAACGTGAACGGTGGGACCGGCGAGCCGGACAGGACCGGCTCCGCCCAGGACTCCCAGGGCACCGGCGCCTCCGCTGATCAGCCTGTCGATGCCGGCCGGCACGTCGATCCGAAGATCACCGCCGCGGTGGCCGCCGCCGAGGCCGCGGGGCCGGCTCCGGGCGAGACGGTCCGGATCGACAGCTGGATCTGGGCCGTGCGTCTGATCAAGACGCGTTCCCTGGGCGCCGCCGCCTGCCGGGGCGGCCACGTGCATGTGAACGGCGAGCGGGTGAAGCCCGCCTTCTCCCTGCGCGTCGGCGACGAGGTGCGCCTGCGGCACGAGGGCCGGGAACGGATCGTGATCGTCAAGCGCCTGATCCGCAAACGGGTCGGCGCCCCCGTGGCCGCCCAGTGCTACGTCGACAACTCCCCTCCGCCCCCGCCCCGCGAGGCCATCACACCCGCCGGCCTCCGCGACCGAGGCACCGGCCGCCCCACCAAACGCGATCGTCGCGAACTGGAACGCCTCCGCGGCCTCCCGGACCCGGGCATCCCGGGTGCCCTCGGCGCCTTCGGCGGCGCCGCGGGCCCGACCGACAGGCGCGGTGGTTCCCGGTCCGGCGGAACCGGCAGACGCGGCGGATCCTGATCCTGCGGGCATGGTGCATCCGGTTCCGGCGAGGCTGATGGATCCGGCGCGCGCCGTGGGTCCGGGTTCGGCGGGCGTGGCGGGTCACCGTCGCCGCACCAGCCGCACCAGCTCCCTGTTGTGCCCGCGCCGGGCCCAGGCGATCAGGGCGAGCGGCACCATCAGGATCAGCGGGGTCGCCGCGTTCTGACCGCCGAAGTCCGTGAGCTGGACGATGAACGCGCCCACCATGAGTGCACTGAGCGCGATCGCCGCCAAGGACTGCAGCAGGGGGATCAACAGCGCGACGGCCCCGGCGAGTTCGAGCGCGCCGATGGTGTACATGGCCCCGCTGCCCCAGCCGATCCTGTCGAAGGACTCGACGGCCGAGGGGTGTGCGATGAGCTTGGGCAGCGCGCTCGCGATGCCGTAGAACAGTGCGAGCAGGACCTGCACGGACCGCAGCGTGATCCTGGCCGCGCGCCTGCGGGCGCTGAGGGAGCCGGTGGAGGCAGCGGCGGCGGTCGAGGCGGTGGAGGCGACGGAGGCGGTGGTCTCGGACATGAGGGTCTCCTGGGGGAAGCGGTGCCGGTTGCTTTCACCGAGGTAGACCCGGCACGGTCCGGAAACTCATCGCCCTCCGGCCGCCCGGTGCGACCGCGTGCCCGCTATGCCTTCCGCACCGCTCTCACCCAGGTCCCGTCCGGGGTCAGATACGCGTCCACCACCAGTCCCGCCTCCTCCAGTGCCGACTCGAACTGCTCCTTGGTGAGGGGCCGGGCGAGGAACGTCTGGGTCCAGGCCGCGTCCGGGAAGACATACTCCGCACGGACCGAGTTCACGCCGTCTCCGGCGGGCTCCACCGAGGCGATGCGTACGGTGAAGCCGCTCGGGTCGACCCGCTCCCTCGGCACATGGGTGTGGTAGTCCTCGCCCTCCCGTTGGATGAGCACGCAGCCGCCCTCCGCCACATGGCCGGCGCAGGTGCGCAGCATGCCTCTGCGCACCTCCTCGTCGCCGCTGTGCACGAGGAACGACGCGAGCATCACCACGTCGAACTTCTCGCCGCCCAGGTCCAGGTCCTCGATGGGGCTGCATACCGTCCGCGCCCCGCGGACCCGGCTCAGCATGTCGGCGGACTCGTCCACCGCCGTGACCGTGAAACCCCGCTCCAGCAGGGGGTGGGTCATCCGGCCCACTCCGCTGCCCAGCTCCAGGATGTGCGCCCCGGCCGGTACCGCCGCGGCGATGATGTCCGGCTCGTCGCCCACGGGCAGCCGCTCGTACAGCTCGACCGCGCAGCCGTCCGGGGTGATCGCACCCGGGCCCGTGCCCTCGTATCCCTCACGCATTTCGACCGTCATGCCCGAACAACGGCCCATCCCCGTACGCCCGTTCCCATCCACCCGGGGTTCACTCGTTCGGGCTATTTCCACCTCGGCCGACGGTGAACGGGAACCATCCGTGTCCGACATACCAGTGACCGCCCGCCCGCAGGTGGTCCCCCACGGCCCGCTCCACGGACGTACGGCGCGGCAGTTCCGCGACCGGCAGGTCGGGGTCGCCGAAGACGAACTGGACGGGTTGGGTGTCGGACGGCTCGGTGTCCTCGCGGGCGGTGCGGAACCGGTTCTGGAAGCGGACGATGTGGGAGTCGGCCGGCAGGTACCGCTTCAACTGCGGATCGAGCAGCCAGGAGTGGCACAGCGCGGCCACCGGCCGCTCCTCGGGGAAGTGCAGGGCGAAGAACTCGCGGGCCCAGGCCAGGGAGCGGTCACAGGCGGACGGCGTCAGCGGGCCGTGGAAGTCGGGGATGTGCAGGTTCAGGCAGGGCGTGCCCGGGACCGCGTCCAGTCCGGCCGCCGCGATCACCGGTGCCGTGCGCTGACCGAGCCGTGCCCGCTCGAACTGCAGCCGGCCCAGCTGGTACAGCTCGCCGCGGAAGTGCCGGACGAGCCAGCTCGGCGACACCACGCCGGTCGTGCCGTGCCGTCTGCGGTGTGCCGCCAGGTGGCGGCCCAGGTCGGCCAGGGTGCGCCGGGAGACCTCGGACGGGATGCCGCGTTCCCGGTGCCGGGCGAGCGTGCGCGGGAGAGCGGCGATGTACACGTACACGGCGAAGGTGCCGCTCAGCTCGGCCGGCGCCGCGTCGAAGAGCTCGGCGAGGTCGGGTGGGTGGCCGGTCGCCTCCGGGTGGCGGAACATCTCCTCGACGCACTCCTCCAGGAGTCTCAGCGCGCCCGGGTCAGCGGTCAGCCGGCGCCGCCCGGCCACCAACGCGTTGATGTCCTCGTGCGGCACGGTCAGGTCGAGGAGCAGTCCGGGCAGGTCGTCGGCGTCCGGCAGCAATGGATCCCCCTTCGGCGAGCGATCGACGGCACCGTCGGCGCACGCCGTGGACACGCCTCGTTGGTGAACGTCGTCACCGAAGAGTACGTTGCAGGCAGGAGTGGTGATTCCGATGCGTACGGGCAGTGAACCGGCGACCGCGCGCAGTGCTCTGCGGGCGCGGTTCTGGCTGTGCATGTGGGGCCTGGCCTGGGCGGTCTTCGGCACGGCGGCGTTCGCGGTCGCCGGACGCCCGGGGTGGGCGGCGGCCTGCGGGGTGCTGTGGCTGGTGGTCACCGCCGACCTGACCGTGGTCCTCAGACACATCCGGCAGGGTCCGCACTACCAGCCGGGACGCGACGTGCCGCCGTACCGGCCGCCGGACAGCGGGCCACCGTACCCGGGACGGCCGTACCGGAGACCTCCGAGGCACCGGCATCCGTGATCGGCCGGCCGGCGCGGCCCGCGCCGCTCAGTCGTCGAAGCGCGCCGCCTTCAGGTACTGCGGGTTCGGATCCAGTGCGGCCGCGAGGCGGAAATGGCGTTTGGCCTGGTCGGGACGGCCCTGGCGTTCATAGGTGCGGGCCAGTGCGAAGTGCGCGAACGCGTTGTCCGGCTCGCGCTCCAGCACGATCGTGAACTCAAGCTCGGCGGGCCGCAGTTGTGCCGCCGCGAAGAACGCACGCGCACGGAGCAGGCGAGCCGCCGTGTTCTCCGGGTACGCGGCGATCACGCCGTCGAGCAGCTTCACCGCGCCCCGCGGATCCCGCGAGTTGAGCAGTTGCTCGGCTGCGCGGAAGTCGATGACATGCGTTTCCGGAGTGCGTCCGGTGGAACCGCTGGTGTCGGGCACGGCAGAGTCCTTCCCTCGCTGCGGCACTTCAACGCCCGCGGAGGGGGCCGCTATTCCGGGCCCGGTTCCGCGGAACGCGTGCGCGCCCGCCGTATGAGGTCCTCCCACACCTCGGTGACGCGCTGGTGCAGCGCGTCCAGGGGTACGTCGTTGTCGATCACGATGTCCGCGATCTCCCGGCGCCGCTCGCGGTTCGCCTGCGCGGCCATACGCGCGCGTGCGTCCTCCTCGGTCATCCCGCGCAGCCGGACCAGCCGGTCGAGCTGGGTCTCGGGGCTCGCGTCCACGACGATCACGAGGTCGTAGAGCGGCGCCAGTGCGTTCTCGGTGAGGAGGGGCACGTCGTGGATCACTACGGCGTCGGCGGCCGCGGCCTGCTCCAGCTCTCGGGAGCGGGCACCCACCATGGGGTGCACGATCGCGTTGAGGGCGGCGAGCTTGCCGGGGTCGGCGAAGACGATCGAGCCGAGCTTGGGGCGGTCCAGACTGCCGTCCGCGGTGAGGACGCCCGGGCCGAAGGCCTCGACCACGGCGGCCAGGCCGGGGGTACCCGGCGCCACGACCTCGCGGGCGATGCGGTCCGCGTCGATCAGCACGGCCCCGTGCTCCACGAGCAGCCGCGACACCTCGCTCTTGCCGGCGCCGATCCCACCGGTCAGGCCCACCTTCAGCATGACGGCAAGCTTAGGCCCCGCCACTGACAGCGGGCCCGCCGGAGGTCAGTTCTCGCCCTCGCGCTCCGCCAGGAACCGCTCGAACTCGCGCCCGATCTCGTCGGCCGACGGGATCTCGACGGGCTCGGCGAGCATGTTGCCCCGGGTCTCGGCGCCCGCGGCGGCGTCGTACTGGTGCTCCAGGCCCTGGACGAGCGCGGTGAGCTCCTCGTCGCCCTCCTGGATCTGGCGGTCGATCTCCGTCTGGGTGCGGTGGGCGTCGGTGCGCAGCGAGTGCGCGACTCCCGGCAGCACCAGCCCGGTGGCGGCCGTGATGGCCTCCAGGACGGTCAGGGCGGCGTCCGGGTACGGGGAGCGGGCGATGTAGTGCGGGACGTGCGCGGCGACGCCCAGGACGTCGTGCCCGGCCTCCATCAGGCGGTACTCCACCAGCGACTCGGCGCTGCCGGGGACCTGGGCCTCCTCGAAGGGGCTGCGGTGGCCCGGGACGAGGTCGACGCGGTTGCCGTGCGGGGTGAGACCCACCGGGCGGGTGTGCGGGACGCCCATGGGAATGCCGTGGAAGTTCACGGACAGGCGGACGCCGAGCCGCTCCACGATCTGCCCCACGGCCGCCGCGAACCGCTCCCACTCCACGTCCGGCTCGGGCCCGGACAGCAGCAGGAAGGGGGCGCCCGTGGTGTCCTGGACGAGGCGGACCTCGATGGCCGGGACCTCGTAGTCGGTCCAGCGGTCCCGCTTGAAGGTCAGCAGGGGTCGGCGGGCCCGGTAGTCCACGAGGCGGTCGTGGTCGAAGCGGGCGACGAGCTGGTGGGGCAGTGAGTCGAGCAGCCGGTCGACGATCTGGTCGCCGGTCTCGCCCGCGTCGATGTATCCGTCGAAGTGGTAGAGCATGACAAGGCCGGCCGACTCCTGGGCGAGCGCCATGTCGACAACGGCGAGGCCCTTCGGCTCCCATGCGTACAAACCCTGCGGATCAAGCACTGTGACCGCTCCTCCTCGTGTTCGTCATCGTCAACGCGCCCTGCAGCGGGGGCATTCCCGGGACACGCCACTGATCAGTGATCTTGGAGAGACGGTACGCAGAAGGCGCGGGTGGCCCTGCCCCCCAGGGGCGCGGGGCTGTATCGGCATGCGGCTCCGCCGCGTGGGCGCGACAAGCCACGACGCTCCCGCGGCGAGACGACGACCGGGCCGCCCCCGGGCACGCCCGAGGGGCCGCACCTCGAAAGGTACGGCCCCTCAGAACCAGCTATCGGCTAAGCCTCAGCGGCAGCGTTCAGCTCTGGCCGCCGGCCAGCTTCTCGCGCAGCGCGGCCAGCGCCTCGTCCGAGGCCAGCGCACCGGAGGTGTCCGCGCCCTCGGAGGAGTACGAACCGCCGGTCGCGGCCGGAGCCGCAGCCTCGCCGCCCTCGGCCGCGGCAGCGGCGTCGGCCTCGCGGGACTTGATGACCTGCTGCTGGTGCTGCTCGAAGCGGGCCTGCGCCTCGGCGTACTGGCGCTCCCACTCCTCGCGCTGCTTCTCGTAGCCCGGCAGCCAGTCGTTGGTCTCCGGGTCGAAGCCCTCGGGGTAGATGTAGTTGCCCTGGTCGTCGTAGGACGCGGCCATGCCGTACAGGGTCGGGTCGAACTCGACCGACGCCGGGTCGGCACCGAAGGACTCGTTGGCCTGCTTCAGCGAGAGGCTGATGCGGCGGCGCTCCAGGTCGATGTCGATGACCTTGACGAAGATCTCGTCGTTGACCTGGACGACCTGCTCCGGGATCTCCACGTGGCGCTCGGCCAGCTCGGAGATGTGGACCAGACCCTCGATGCCCTCGTCCACGCGGACGAACGCACCGAACGGAACCAGCTTCGTGACCTTACCGGGCACGACCTGGCCGATCTGGTGGGTGCGGGCGAACTGCTGCCACGGGTCTTCCTGGGTCGCCTTCAGCGACAGGGAGACGCGCTCGCGGTCCATGTCGACGTCGAGGACCTCGACGGTGACCTCCTGGCCGACCTCGACGACCTCGGAGGGGTGGTCGATGTGCTTCCAGGACAGCTCGGAGACGTGGACCAGACCGTCGACGCCACCCAGGTCCACGAAGGCACCGAAGTTGACGATCGAGGAGACCACACCGGAGCGGACCTGACCCTTCTGGAGGGTCGTGAGGAACGTCTGGCGGACCTCGGACTGGGTCTGCTCCAGCCAGGCACGGCGGGACAGGACCACGTTGTTGCGGTTCTTGTCCAGCTCGATGATCTTGGCCTCGAGCTCCTTGCCGACGTACGGCTGGAGGTCGCGGACGCGGCGCATCTCGACCAGGGAGGCCGGGAGGAAGCCACGGAGGCCGATGTCGAGGATGAGGCCACCCTTGACGACCTCGATGACGGTACCGGTGACGATGCCGTCCTCTTCCTTGATCTTCTCGATGGTGCCCCAGGCACGCTCGTACTGGGCGCGCTTCTTCGAGAGGATCAGGCGGCCTTCCTTGTCCTCCTTCTGGAGGACCAGGGCCTCGATCTCGTCGCCGACGGCGACGACCTCGTTCGGGTCGACGTCGTGCTTGATCGAGAGCTCGCGGCTCGGGATGACACCTTCGGTCTTGTAACCGATGTCGAGCAGGACCTCGTCCCGGTCGACCTTCACGATGACGCCGTCGACGATGTCGCCGTCGTTGAAGTACTTGATCGTCTCGTCGATCGCTGCGAGGAAGGCTTCCTCGTTACCGATGTCGTTGACCGCTACCTGCGGGGTGGTGGCGGTGGTCTCGGTGCTGCTCGTCATGTGGGAAAGGGCTCCGGTACGGACATTGAAGTCGTAGGTACTGCTTACGCCGGGAGCCCGTTTCGCTCTGCAGAAGCCGGACAGCCAAGGAAGCGCCACCTTAAGGACACCGGGTGCCCGGTGGCGCCTCGAAAACCGAGGGGACATACAACAGATGCGAGCGCAGCCTGCTACGTCTGAGGTGCGCAGGCCCGCAGCGCAACTTGTAGCATACGGGGGCAGCCGGAAAGGGTCAATCGCGAAGGCGCACACCCGGGACAGAACCCCGCATAACCGGCAGAAGAAACGTTCTTTGAGGCCACACGGCCAGGGGGGACGCTTCCATCACGGACCCTTCCGGGATGGACGGAAGAGTACGACGAGGGAGCCGATCATCCAAGAGCCCGACGCATACGAGCCCGAAGGAGCCGAGGCGTACGAGCCGGAGGCCACACGGCGTGACGCGAGCGTCACGGAGAGCACCCGGGCCAACCGGGGCTGGTGGGACCGCAACGCGGACGAGTACCAGACCGAGCACGGCACGTTCCTCGGGGACGACCGCTTCGTGTGGGGTCCGGAGGGCCTGGACGAGGTCGAGGCCGAGCTGCTGGGACCGCCGGAGGAGCTGAAGGACAAGGCGGTCCTGGAGATCGGCGCGGGCGCGGCGCAGTGCGCGCGCTGGCTGGCCGCCCAGGGCGCCCGCCCGGTGGCCCTGGACCTCTCGCACCGCCAGCTGCAGCACGCCCTGCGCATCGGCGGATCGTTTCCCCTCGTCTGCGCGGACGCCGGCGCGCTGCCCTTCGCGGACGGCTCCTTCGACCTTGCCTGCTCGGCGTACGGGGCGCTGCCCTTCGTCGCCGACCCCCGGCTGGTGCTGCGCGAGGTGCGCCGGGTGCTGCGGCCGGGCGGCCGGTTCGTCTTCTCGGTGACGCATCCGATCCGCTGGGCCTTCCCCGACGAGCCGGGCCCCGAGGGCCTGTCCGTGTCCTCCTCCTACTTCGACCGCACCCCGTACGTGGAGCAGGACGAGGAGGGCCGCGCGGTCTACGTCGAGCACCACAGGACGCTCGGCGACCGCGTCCGGGACATCGTGGCGTCGGGCTTCCGGCTGGTGGACCTGGTCGAACCGGAGTGGCCGTCCTGGAACACCTCGGAGTGGGGCGGCTGGTCCCCGCTGCGGGGCAGCCTGATCCCGGGGACGGCGATCTACGTGTGCGAGCGGGACTGACCGGCCTCTGCGGATCATCGGGGCACGCGCGCGTGGGGCTTCTTCGCGGTCGTACGACACTGGGGGCGTGATCCGTTACGACGCCCTGGACGCGCTGCCCGTGCGTTCCGCCCTGCCCGCCCTGACCGAGGCCCTGGCGGGTGCCGGCACCGCCGTGCTGGTGGCGCCGCCCGGCACCGGCAAGACGACGCTGGTACCGCTCGTGCTGGCGGGGCTGGTCGGCGGCGGACCCGCTCGGCGGGTGGTGGTGGCCGAGCCGCGCCGGATCGCGGCCCGGGCGGCGGCCCGGCGGATGGCCTGGCTGCTGGGTGAGAGGCCGGGCGACAGCGTCGGCTTCACGGTGCGTGGCGAGCGCGTCGCCGGGCGGCACACACGCGTGGAGGTCGTGACGACCGGTGTCCTGCTGCAGCGGCTGCAGCGCGACCAGGAGCTGGCCGGCGTGGACGTCGTCGTGCTGGACGAGTGCCACGAACGGCATCTGGACGCCGACACGGTCGCAGCGTTCCTGTGGGACGTACGGCAGACCCTGCGGCCGGAGCTGCGGCTGGTGGCCGCGTCGGCGACGACGGACGCGGAGGGGTGGGCGCGGCTGCTGGGCGGGGCGCCCGTGGTCGAGGCGGAGGGTGTCGCACACCCGGTGGAGGTGGTGTGGGCGCCGCCCGTACGCCCCGTACGGCCGCCGCACGGGATGCGCGTCGATCCGTCGCTGCTGGCACACGTGGCCTCGGTGGTGCGCCGGGCGCTGGCCGAGCGGGACGGGGACGTGCTGTGCTTCCTGCCCGGTGTGGGCGAGATCGCGCGCGTGGCGGGGCAGCTCGGTGATCTCGGGGCGGTGGAGGTGCTCCAGGTCCATGGACGGGCGCCGGCCGCCGTGCAGGACGCGGTGCTCGCCCCGGGGGCGCGGCGCCGGGTGGTGCTGGCGACCTCGGTGGCGGAGTCGTCGCTGACGGTGCCCGGGGTGCGGGTGGTGGTGGACTCGGGGCTCGCCCGGGAGCCGCGGGTGGACCACGCGCGTGGGCTGAGCGGGCTGACGACGGTACGGGCCTCGCGGGCCGCGGGGCGGCAGCGGGCGGGCCGGGCCGGGCGAGAGGCGCCGGGGGCGGTGTACCGGTGCTGGACGGAGGCCGAGGACGGGCGTCTGCCGGCGTTTCCGGTGCCGGAGATCAAGGTGGCCGACCTGACCGCGTTTGCCCTGCAGACGGCCTGCTGGGGCGATCCGGACGCCTCCGGGCTGGCTTTGCTCGATCCTCCGCCGGGTGGGGCGATGGCGGCGGCGCGCTCCGCGTTGACGGCGGTGGGGGCGGTGGACTCCGCCGGTCGGGCGACTCCGGTCGGGGTGCGCCTGGCCCGGCTGGGGGTCCACCCCCGGCTGGGGCGGGCGTTGCGTGACACCTCCGGTGAGGGGGCCGGGGTTGTCGCGCTGCTCTCCGAGGAGGTGCCGCGGGATTACGGGGACGATCTTGCGGGGGCGTTGCGGCGTGCGCGGCGTGGGGGTGACGCCTACGGTGCGCGGTGGGCCGCGGAAGTGCGGCGGCTGCGGGCCGTCTCGGAGGAGTCTTCCCACCCGACCGCCCGTGACGGTCGGACCGAGGGCGCCGGCCGGGCCGGATCGGGCGACGGTGACGACAGGCTCGCCGGACTCGTCGCCGCTCTCGCCTTTCCCGAGCGGGTCGCCAAGCTCGACGGCGGGTCGTACCTGATGGCCTCCGGGACCCGGGCCGAGTTGGCGGAGGGGTCGGCTCTGCGGGGTGCGCCCTGGATCGTCGTCGCCGTTGCGGACCGGCCCGCCGGGAAGGGGCACGCGCGTGTGCTGCTCGGGGCCGGGGTGCCGGAGGACGTGGCGCTCGCCGCCGCCGGGCCGCTGCTCGACGAGCGCGACGAGGTGCGCTGGGCCGACGGGGACGTCGTCACCCGGCGTGTGGAGCGGCTGGGGGCGATCGAGCTGGCGGTGCGGCCCCTGAAGGACGTCGAGCCGGCCCTCGTACGCGCGGCCCTCCTCGAAGGGCTGCGACAGGAAGGGCTCGGGTTGTTGCGCTGGTCGCCGGAGGCCGAGGTGCTGCGGCAGCGGCTGGCCTTTCTGCGGCAGCATCTCGGAGAGCCGTGGCCGGACGTGTCCGACGGTGCGCTCCACGCGCGCGTGGACGAGTGGCTGGAGCCGGAGCTGAGCAGGGCGCGGCGGCGGGCCGACCTCGGGCGGATCGACGCCGGGCAGGGGCTGGCGCGGTTGCTGCCGTGGGCGAGCGGGGAAGCCGCACGGCTGGACGAGCTGGCGCCCGAGCGGATCACCGTACCGAGTGGGTCCAGAATCCGGATCGACTATCGGGACCCTGAGCGGCCCGTCCTCGCGGTGAAGCTCCAGGAGATGTTCGGGCTGCGTGACACACCGGCCGTCAGCGGCGTGCCGCTGCTCGTTCACCTGCTCTCCCCCGCCGGGCGGCCCGCCGCCGTCACGGCCGACCTCGCCTCCTTCTGGGAGGACGGCTACAAGGGCGTACGCGCGGAACTGCGCGGGCGGTATCCGAAGCATCCGTGGCCCGAGGACCCGGCGACCGCCGAGCCCACCCGGCACACCACCGCGCGGCTCAGGCGCTGACCGGCTGGGGGTCGGCCGTGTGCGCGGGGTCCCGGTCCTCGGGGCGGCGGGCGCGCGCCTCCAGGCAGAGGGAGAGGACGAGGAGGAGCAGGCCGAGGGTCAGGGAGCCCCAGGGGACGTAGGAGGTGAGCGTCAGGACCAGGGTGCGGTTGTGCCTGACCAGGGCGACCGTGTGGGCGGTGTAGTCCTCGCGCATCCGCACGTCCCCCGCGAAGGCCGTGACCCTGGCCCGGCCGCCCAGCAGGGTGCCGCCGCGCAGCTCTTCCTTGTGGTGTTCCTCGCCGTAGACGGGTGCGCCGGTGACCGGTTCGACCCAGAACCTGCGGACCGTGCTGTACCAGCGGGTGGTGCCCGTCCTGGCGACCGATTCCGGGGTGATGCCCTGGACCGGCATGGTCTTCGGCATCGGGACCTTCGTCCAGGGGATGGTCTGTTCGAAGTAGTAGACCTTCAGGCCGCGGAAGGTCTGGGTGCTCTTGTAGTGGATGGGGCTGGTGGTGCGGGTCTGCGCGTCGAAGTACTCGTAGTCGCGCTTCTGTGTGAGGAAGGGCCATTTGAACTCGATGCCCCGGCGGGTGACCGGGTCGCCGTCGACCATCTCGCCGGTGGCGTGGACGGGGTCCTGGCTGTGGGCGTCGAAGATGTAGCGCTCGGGGACCTTGGAGACCATCCTGCCGTCGGGGCCCTGGACGTAGGACAGGCTGTCCCAGACCACGACCGGCCGCCCCGCCGTCTTCTCGATCTTCTTCGCGGCCTCGACGTTGCCCTTGAGGGTCTGCACGATGGTGACCTTGGAGACCTTCCTCGCGCGCATGGTGCCGTAGTCGAGGAGGGTGGCGCCCTTGGCTTCCAGGACCATGTCCTGGTACTGGTTCGCGGGGATCCTGGCCAGGCGCGGGAAGGCGTACCAGCGCATGAGCGGGGACAGCGCCGCGCAGAAGACGGCGCAGGCGAGCAGGGCCAGGCTTGCCTTGCGGCGCATGGAAGGCCTCCCTCCCGGACGGGCGCGGCTACGGATACGAGGGCACCGTCGTCAGCAGCGGCTTGGGGGACGTCCGGCCCGACGGCGCGCCCGACGCGCTGATCGTGAGGACGACGGCGAGCGCGAGGGCGAGACCGGCCGCGGCGGCGATCAGGGCGCGCATACGGGCCTCCCGGCGGACGGTCTCTGCCCTGGCAGCATGCTGACGGGTCATCAGTTTCGGCACCGTAGCAACGGGCGGGTGAGATGAGAACAGCGGTGCACGCACGAATGAGGGCGCCCTCCCCGCCGGTGCGGAGAGGGCGCCCTGTCGGGGTCGCTGGGGGTCAGGAGGAGGCGGACGGACTCGGGGACGGGGACGGGCTCGCCGAGGTGTCGTCGGCGGCGACCTTCAGTTCGACGGTGAGGGTGCCGCCGCCGGGGGTGGTGATGCGGAGCAGGAAGGTGCCGGTGGTGTCGTCCGCGTACAGCTTCGGCAGGGTGAGCAGGCCCTTTGCATCGGTCTGGAGGCCGGTGAGGGTGCGTACGGGCTTGCCGTCGGCGTCCTTGAAGTAGGGGCCCTTGTCGTTCTCGGTGGCGTCCTTGTCGGACTTGATCAGGGTGGCGGTGGCCGCGACCTTGTCCGCGACGGCGCCCTTGTACGTCGCCCTGACCTGGACCTGGTCGGCGAACTCGCCGTTCGGGGTGCAGGTCAGCGGGGTGTCGCTGGTGCGGGCCAGGGTGTCGGCGGCGCGCTCGGTGACGGAGGCCGTGTAGTCGACGCCCTTGGCCCTGCGGCCCACGACGGTGGCCGTGACCTTGAAGTCGCCGGTCTTCTCCCCCGCCTCCAGCGCCGGGGCGAGGGCGACGCCCTTGGCGTCGGTGGCGACCGTGGCCACGGTCTCGCCGCCGGTGAAGGTGGTGTCGGTGTCCCCGCTGATCGTGAACCTGATCCTGACCTTGGCGACGGACTTGTCGGCCTTGGTCTCGGCGCGGGTGCCGATCCGCTCGGTGAAGGCGTGTCCGGCCATCGCGGTGAGCTTGGCGGTGCCCGCGTCCTCCAGGTGGTCCACCGTGTCGGTGGGGGTCGGCGGGGTCGTCGGCGGGACAGGCGGTTTCGGCGGCTTCGGGCTCGGGCCGTCGTGGCCGCCACCGGGCGTGCTGGGCTTCGGGTCCGGCTTGTGCTCCGGCTTGTGCCCGGGCTTGCTCTTCGGCGGGTGGGAGTGTTCCGGCGACTGGGTGCGCGGGGTGTCGTCGCTGCGGTGGCTGGGCAGGCCGCCGGTGCCGTCGGGCACGGAGTGGGTGCCCTTGCGGTAGTAATCCAGCCAGTTGAGGACCAGGTTCAGATAGTCCTGCGAGTTGTTGTAGCTGAGGATCGCGCTGTGCAGGTCGTCCTCACGCGAGAGGTCCCCGTCGTTGCGGCACAGGTAGTGGCCGGCGGCGAGGGCCGCGTCGTAGACGTTGTTGGGGTCCTTCCTGCCGTCGCCGTTGCCGTCGCGGCCGGCCCAGGCCCAGGTCGACGGGATGAACTGCATGGGGCCGACGGCCTGGTCGTACGCGGTGTTGCCGTCGTACGCGCCGTGGTCGGTGTCCTTGATGAGCGCGAAGCCGTTGCCGTCGAGGGCCGGCCCCAGGATGCGGCCCAGCGTGGTGCCGTCCGCGTCCACCCTGCCGCCGCGGGCCTGGCCCGACTCCACCTGGCCGATGGCGGCGAGCAGTTGCCAGGGCAGATTGCAGCCGGGCTTGGCGGAGCGCAGTTCGGCCTCGGCCTTCTTGTAGGCGTCGAGGACGGTCGCCGGGACGCCGGCCTCGGAGTCGCCCCGGGCGACGGGGGTGCCGGCGGTCGGCGAGGGGCTGGGGTTCGGGCTGTTGAGCGGCGGCAGGTCCGTGTAGTACGGCGAGTTGCCGGTGGCGTTGCCGGTGCCGTCGGAGGGCGTGCCGGGTACGGGCGTGGAGGCGCCGGCCGTCACCTGTCTGTCGTGGTCCTCGCCGGTCACTCCCGGAGCCTGGGACGCGGACAGAGCCGCGACCGCTGCCGCGGCCACGGCGGTGGTCGCCGCCCCCTTGCGCAGCCGCCTTCCGAAATGCGCCGCCATCGAGTGAACCCCTCCCGTGGACGCCCCGCGTCCGTCTCCGTCCGTCTTCCCCTGCTCTGGTGTGACGGTTGACCCGGTGATCTGGTTGCCCCTGTGCCGCCCTTCCGTCCGAGTGACGTGTGTTCGACACCGTGCGCCCGGCAGGCGACGCAGGTGACCCTACGGCAACTTTCTTGGCGCCGGGAACCGTTCACGTCCGTTTTTCACCGGTTGGCCAACTCCCGTCGCCCCTCCGGCCCCCAGACGCCGGCGGTGTTCGCCGCGGGGCCTCTCGCGCCCGACTTGACCTTCTATGCGGCGAGTGTCCTTGCCGGTGGCATGGAATTCGGTGCGGTCACCCACCCGTTCGCCGGGGTCGGCACCGTCGGTGTGCTCATCTCCCGGGCGCTGGTGGGGCTGTGGCTACTCGTCCGAGAACCGTGCTGCTGCGCTGCGGTGCGCCACGCGGACGGGCGGGGGTGGGCCGGCGGGCCGCGAGACGGCGGACGTCCACGGGCGCGCCGGAGCGGCCGTGGGAGCCGGTGGCCGCCCTGTGCTTCGGCGTGGGCGCCGGGATGGCCCTGGGGGTGGCCGGTGCTGTACGCCGTCGGCGTCAGGGGGTGGCGTCCGGGCCGGGTTCCGGACGGTCGCGGTGGGGCGGTCGGTGCCGGGCGGGAGAGGCCGGTCGCTCGGTGAGGGACGCGACGAAGACCGTGAGAGTGGGCCGGGGGCGCGATCTGGGGATCGCGGTGAGCGCGAGGGCGAGATAGCCGCGGGCGAGGTCGGCCCACTGGCGCCAGTCCGGGGCGTGGTGCGCGTGGGCGGTCGGGCCGGCGAGTCGGTGCCGCAGACGGGCGGCGGCTCCGCGGAGCGTGGCGGCCGGGTCGGCGGGGATGCGGGCGGTGCTTGCGTCGGCCGCGAGGGCCGGGACCGGCGAGGCGGGCAGGGCCTGCGCCGAGGCGGTGTCCGCCCAGGCCCGGGTGTCTGCCTCGGGCGTCCGGCGGTGAAGCATGCGTATACCCATGCCCGCAGTTTTGCGGCTGCGGGGGGTGGGGGGCGTTTTGGCGGGGGCCACGTGAGTGACGGCCCCCTCCGGGGTTCGGCCGGTTTTGTGTGGGCGCCGGTCGCTGTGCCGGTGTGCGCCGTGGGGGCTGAGCGCCCTGCGGCGGAGAAGACGTTTCCGGCGCCGGTGCTTGTCGCCGGTGCCGCCGCTGTGGAGGGGGTGCTGCAGGCCAGGTCGGCTGCAACACCCCTCTCCGCCGAAGCGCCGCAGGTCAGTGCGCTGCCGACTCCCAGTCCGGGCCCACGCCCACCGAGACGTCCAGGGGGGCGTGCAGCTGGACGGCGTTCGCCATCTCGCGGCGGACGATCTCCTCTGCGGCAGCCCGCTCGCCGGGCGCGATCTCCAGGACGATTTCGTCGTGGACCTGGAGGAGCATGCGGGACTTCAGGTCCGCTGCCCGCAGTGCGCCGTCCACCTTGAGCATGGCGATCTTGACGATGTCGGCCGCCGTGCCCTGGATGGGCGCGTTGAGGGCCATGCGCTCGGCCGCCTCGCGGCGCTGGCGGTTGTCGCTGTTGAGGTCCGGCAGGTAACGGCGGCGGCCGAAGAGCGTCGCCGTGTAGCCCGTCGCCCGTGCCTCGTCGACCGCCCGGCGCAGGTAGTCCCGGACGCCGCCGAAGCGCTCGAAGTACGCGTCCATGAGGGCGCGGGCCTCCGCCGCCTCGATGTTCAGTTGCTGGGAGAGGCCGAAGGCGGACAGGCCGTAGGCCAGGCCGTACGACATCGCCTTGATCTTGCGGCGCATCTCCGCGTCCACCGCGGCGGGCTCGACGCCGAACACCTGGGAGGCGGCCGTGGTGTGCAGGTCCTCGCCGGAGGTGAACGCCCGGATCAGGCCCTCGTCCTCGGAGAGGTGGGCCATCACGCGCAGCTCGATCTGGCTGTAGTCGGCCGTCATCAGGGACTCGAAGCCCTCGCCGACGACGAAGCCGCGGCGGATGGCCCGGCCCTCGTCCGTGCGGACCGGGATGTTCTGCAGGTTCGGGTCCGTCGAGGAGAGCCGGCCGGTCGCGGCCACCGTCTGGTTGAACGTGGTGTGGATGCGGCCGTCGCCCGCGACGGTCTTGATCAGGCCCTCGACCGTGACCCGCAGCTTCGCCTGCTCTCGGTGGCGGAGCATGATCACCGGCAGTTCGTTGTCGGTCTGGGTGGCGAGCCAGGCCAGGGCGTCGGCGTCGGTGGTGTAGCCGGTCTTGGTCTTCTTGGTCTTCGGCAGGGCCAGCTCCTCGAAGAGGACCTGCTGGAGCTGCTTGGGCGAGCCCAGGTTGAACTCGTGGCCGGCGGCGGCGTGCGCCTCCTTCACGGCCTGCTGCACCGCGCCCGCGAACATCTGCTCCATCGCTTCGAGGTGCGCCCGGTCGGCCGCGATGCCGTGCCGCTCCATACGGGCGAGCAGGGCGGAGGTCGGCAGCTCCATGTCGCGCAGCAGTTCCGCCGCGCCGACCTCTTCGAGGCGGGTCCCGAAGGCAGCGCCGAGGTCGAGGACCGCGCGGGCCTGGATCATCAGGGCCTCGGCCTCGGCGTCCTCGTCGGTGCCGAAGGCCAGCTGGCCGTCGGCCGCGGCGGCGGGCGCCAGCTCGCGGTGCAGGTACTCCAGGGACAGCGCGTCCAGGTCGAAGGAGCGGCGGCCCGGCTTGACCAGGTAGGCGGCGAGCGCGGTGTCCATGGTCACGCCGTCGACGGACCAGCCGTGCTCGGCGAAGACGCGCATGGCGCCCTTGGCGTCGTGGAACACCTTGGGGCGGGCGGTGTCGGCGAGCCAGGCCGCGAACGCGTTCTCGTCGGCCTCGTCCAGCTCGGCCGGGTCGAACCAGGCCGCCGCTCCCCCGGCCGCGGCCAGGGCGACCTCGGCCACCGAGCCGGTGCCCAGCACCCAGGTGCCGACGGTGGCGACGCCCAGGGTCTCGGCGCCGTGCTCGCTGAGCCAGGGGGCCAGCTCGCCGGTGCGCAGGATCGTGCCGTCCAGCTCCACGCCGCCGGTGGCGATCGGCGTGGCCTCGGCCTCCTCGGTGCCGGGGTCGACGGCGAAGAGACGCTCGCGCAGGGACGGGTTGCGGATCTCCAGGGTGTCCAGGACCATCGCGACGGCCTTGCGGTCGTACGCGGCCCGCTCCAGGTCGGCGACCGACCTGGTCAGCTCGACCTGGCGCTCCAGCTCGGTCAGCACGCGGTTGAGCTTGACCGACTCCAGGTGGTCGCGGAGGTTCTGCCCGGCCTTGCCCTTGACCTCGTCGACGCGCTCGACCAGCTCCGCGAACGAGCCGAACTGGTTGATCCACTTCGCGGCGGTCTTCTCGCCGACGCCGGGGATGCCGGGGAGGTTGTCGGACGGGTCGCCGCGCAGGGCCGCGAAGTCCGGGTACTGGGCGGGCGTCAGGCCGTACTTCTCGAACACCTTCTCCGGGGTGAAGCGGGTCAGCTCCGAGACGCCCTTCGTCGGGTAGAGCACCGTGATGTTGTCGGTGACCAGCTGGAAGGAGTCGCGGTCGCCGGTGACGATCAGTACCTCGAAGCCCTCGGCCTCGGCCTGGGTGGCCAGGGTGGCGATGATGTCGTCCGCCTCGAAGCCGTCGACGGCGAAGCGCGGGGCGTGCATCGCGTCGAGCAGCTCGCCGATCAGCTCGACCTGGCCCTTGAACTCGTCCGGGGTCTTGGAGCGGTTCGCCTTGTACTCGGTGAACCGCTCGGAGCGCCAGGTCTTGCGCGAGACGTCGAAGGCCACGGCGAAGTGCGTGGGCTCCTCGTCACGCAGGGTGTTGGCCAGCATCGACGCGAAGCCGTAGATCGCGTTCGTCGGCTGGCCGGTCGCGGTCGTGAAGTTCTCCGCGGGCAGCGCGAAGAACGCGCGGTAAGCGAGGGAGTGCCCGTCCATGAGCATCAGCCGGGGACGGGGGCCGCCGGGGGTCTTGTCGGTCTTCTTCGATGCTGTCTCTGCCACGACCCCGATCCTGCCACGCCGCACTGACAGTCCGGGTCGCGTCCCGCTGGTGGCTGTGAGCACCGGCACAGCGACCGAAGATCGACGAGAGAGGGGCAGGGCGGGCGGAGCAGGGGGCGGGTCCGTTGTCGGTGGCGCGTGGGAGGATCGTCTGCGTACTCGGACCGCGCAGTCGAAGGAGAGCGTGCGATGGCGACGAAGCCGCCGAAGGGTGATCCGGTGCAGGACGCGCCGCAGGTCGCGGAGCCGAAGCACGCGGCCGCGGGGCTGCCCGCCATCGGGCACACCCTGCGCATCGCCCAGCAGCAGATGGGCGTGCGGCGCACGGCGCTGACCTTGCTGCGGGTGAACCAGAAGGACGGGTTCGACTGCCCGGGCTGCGCCTGGCCGGAGCCGGACCACCGGCACAAGGCGGAGTTCTGCGAGAACGGCGCGAAGGCGGTGGCCGAGGAGGCCACGCTGCGCCGGGTCACCCCGGAGTTCTTCGCCGCGCACTCGGTGGCCGACCTGGCGACGCGCAGCGGGTACTGGCTGGGGCAGCAGGGGCGGCTCACGCACCCCATGTATCTGCCCGAGGGCGGCACGCACTACGAGCCGGTCGGTTGGGAGCGCGCCTTCGACATCGTCGCCGAGGAGATCGCCGCCCTCTCCTCCCCCGACGAGGCCGTCTTCTACACCTCGGGCCGTACGAGCAACGAGGCCGCGTTCCTGTACCAGCTCTTCGCGCGCGAGCTGGGCACGAACAACCTGCCGGACTGCTCCAACATGTGCCACGAGTCCTCCGGGTCGGCGCTCAGCGAGACCATCGGCATCGGCAAGGGCAGCGTCCTGCTGGAGGATCTCCACAAGGCCGACCTGATCATCGTCGCCGGGCAGAACCCGGGCACGAACCATCCGCGCATGCTCTCGGCGCTGGAGCAGGCCAAGGCGAACGGCGCGAAGATCATCAGCGTCAATCCGCTGCCCGAGGCGGGCCTGGAGCGGTTCAAGAACCCGCAGACCCCGAAGGGCATGCTCAGGGGCGCCGCGCTCACGGATCTGTTCCTGCAGATCCGCATCGGCGGCGACCAGGCCCTCTTCCGGCTTCTCAACAAGCTGATCCTGGAGACCGACGGCGCGGTCGACGAGGACTTCGTCCGCGAACACACCCATGGTTTCGCGGAGTTCGCCGAGGCCGCCCGCGCCGCCGACTGGGACGAGACGCTGAAGGCGACCGGCCTCGGCCGGGAAGAGATCGAGCAGGCCCTCGGCATGGCGCTCGCCTCGCAGCGGACCATCGTCTGCTGGGCCATGGGCCTCACCCAGCACAAGCACGCCGTCCCGACCATCCGCGAGGTGGTCAACTTCCTGCTGCTGCGCGGGAACATCGGCCGTCCGGGCGCGGGTGTGTGCCCGGTGCGCGGTCACTCGAACGTGCAGGGCGACCGCACGATGGGCATCTTCGAGCGGCCGGCCCCGGCCTTCCTGGACGCGCTGGAGAAGGAGTTCGGGTTCGCGCCGCCGCGGGAGCACGGCTTCGACGTCGTACGGGCCATCCGCGCGCTGCGCGACGGCGAGGCCAAGGTGTTCTTCGCCATGGGCGGCAACTTCGTCTCCGCGTCGCCGGACACCGAGGTGACCGAGGCCGCGATGCGCCGGGCGCGGCTGACCGTGCATGTGTCGACCAAGCTGAACCGCTCGCACGTCGTCACGGGCGCGCGGGCGTTGATCCTGCCCACGCTGGGCCGTACCGAGCGGGACGTGCAGGCCGGTGGCGAGCAGTTCGTGACCGTCGAGGACTCGATGGGCATGGTGCACGCCTCGCGCGGGCGGCTGGCGCCGGCGAGCCCGCGGCTGAAGTCGGAGCCGGCGATCATCTGCGGTCTCGCGCGCCGGGTGCTCGGCGCGGACAGCGTCGTGCCGTGGGAGGAGTTCGAGAAGGACTACGCGGCGATCCGCGACCGCATCGCGCGCGTGGTGCCCGGTTTCCAGGACTTCAACGCGCGTGTGGCCCGGCCGGGCGGCTTTACGCTGCCGCACGCGCCGCGCGACGAGCGCCGCTTCCCGACCGCCACGGGCAAGGCGAACTTCACGGCGGCGCCGGTGGAGTATCCCGAACTGCCCGAGGGCCGGCTGCTGTTGCAGACCCTGCGCTCGCACGACCAGTACAACACCACGATCTACGGCCTGGACGACCGGTACCGGGGCATCACGGGCGGGCGCCGGGTGGTGCTGGTGCACCCCGAGGACGCGCGGGCGCTGGGATTCGCCGAGGGGTCGTACGTCGACCTGGTCAGCGAGTGGAAGGACGGCGTGGAGCGGCGGGCGCCCGGTTTCCGGGTCGTGCACTACCCGACGACCCGGGGGTGCGCGGCGGCGTACTACCCCGAGACGAACGTCCTGGTCCCGCTCGACGCCACGGCCGACACCAGCAACACCCCGGCCAGCAAGTCCGTGGTCGTACGCCTGGAGGACCACGCGGAGGGCACCGTGGGCCGTCTGGAACAATCGGCGGCCGACTGAGCGTTCGCTCAGCCAGGACACAGGTGGACCACGAACGGAGCCGGACCCATGGGCGAGCAGCAGCGAGTGAAGTTCCCGCAGGAGATCATCGACGAGTACGCGGCGCTCGGCGTCGACCTGCCCGCCCTGTTCTCGGCCGGACACCTCGGCACGCGCATGGGTGTGCAGATCCTGGAGGCCTCGCCGGAGAAGGTCGTCGGGACCATGCCGGTGGAGGGCAACACCCAGCCGTACGGCCTGCTGCACGGCGGCGCCTCCGCGGTGCTGGCGGAGACCCTGGGCTCGGTCGGCTCGATGCTGCACGGCGGCAGCTCGAAGATCGCGGTCGGTGTGGACCTGAACTGCACGCACCACCGCGGGGTCCGCTCGGGCCTGGTGACGGGCGTGGCCACGCCGGTGCACCGGGGCCGTTCGACGGCGACGTACGAGATCGTGATCAGTGACGAGGAGGGTCGCCGGGTGTGCAGCGCCCGGCTGACCTGCCTGCTGCGGGACGTGAACAAGGACGACGCGGCGCACGCCCGGGGCGCGGGCGCCTGACGGCAGCCCGGCGGGGTCCACGCGGCCCCGCCAAGTCGTCGCGCCGCCGGACGACTTGAAGACCCCTCATCTGACGGCCCGAAGACCCGTCATCTGACGGTCCGCCAGGCCCGTGGAACGGAGCCTGCGCCCGGCGCCCCGGGTCGGCGCCTCGGCCCGCTTTCCCTCCGCGTAACTCTCCGTAATACGCGTGCAATATACATTCGGGCATTCACACCCGTTTCCCGGTGTGGACCACACCCTTCGGGATCCCCGGAAGTCGCCTGCAGCAACAGTGGTGCGTCATCACCAAATCACCTGAGACGCCTGAACGGATCATGGTGGGTCCTGCGGGTTCTCAGAATGCGGACGGGGTGAATCGGCCTGAATTCCTGTTTTCCACCCCACGCTGTACCGCTCTGCATTACCCCGTGTCATAACAAGAGCGTCACAGCCTTGGTCAAGCCCTCCTCCACGTTCCCTACACACGCTTAGAGTCACCGCCAGTCACCGCTCCATCGGGAGTTCGGTACCGGCGCGGCGCCCGCCGTCCCCTGCGAAGGGGCGGAATGTGCCTGCGGAAAGGATCGATTGTGCGACAGCGTTCTCTGGTGATTCTTACCTCCGTGCTGACCACCGGAGCTCTGACTCTCACCGCGTGTGGCTCCCGCGACAAGGACAACAAGGGCGGCGACGGCGGCGTGACGGTCACGATCGGCGTCGACGCCCCGCTGACCGGCCAGAACTCCGCGACGGGCCTGGGTATCGAGTACGGCGCCCAGATCGCCGTCGACGACGCCAACAAGAACAAGACCGTCCCCGGCGTCACCTTCAAGATCAAGGCCCTGGACGACAAGGCGATCCCCGCCACCGGCCAGCAGAACGCCACCCAGCTCGTCCAGGACAAGACCGTCCTCGGCGTGGTCGGCCCGCTCAACTCCGGTGTGGCCACGCAGATGCAGCAGGTCTTCGCCACCGCCAACCTGGTGCAGATCTCCCCGTCCAACACCGCCCCCGAGCTGACCCAGGGCAAGAACTGGCAGACCAGCAAGTCCCGTCCGTTCAAGACGTACTTCCGCACCGCGACCACCGACGCGCTGCAGGGTGCCTACGCGGCGGACTACGCCTACAACGGCATCCACAAGAAGAAGGCGTTCGTCGTCGACGACAAGCAGACCTACGGCGCGGGCCTTTCCAAGATCTTCAAGGAGCAGTTCGCCAAGCAGGGCGGAAAGATCATCGGTACCGACCACGTCAACACCGGTGACCGTGACTTCTCCACGCTGGTCACCAAGATCAAGAATTCGGGTGCCGATCTGCTCTACTACGGCGGCCAGTACGACGAATCCGAGGTGCTGACCAAGCAGCTCAAGGACGCCGGCGCCAAGATTCCGCTGTTCGGCGGTGACGGTATGTTCACCCCGACCTACATCAAGACCGCCGGAAAGGCCGCCGAGGGCGATCTGGCGACCTCGATCGGCGTCCCGGTCGACACCCTGCCCGCCGCCAAGGAGTTCGTGGCCACCTACAAGGCCAAGAAGTACCCGGGTGACTACGGCACTTACGGCTCGTACTCCTACGACGCCACCACCGCGATCATCAAGGCCGTCGGCCAGGTCGTGAAGGACGGCAAGCTTCCGTCCGACGCCCGCACCCAGGTTGTCGACGCCGTCCAGAAGACCTCCTTCGACGGCATCTCCGGCAAGATCTCGTTCGACGAGTACGGCGACACCACGAACAAGCAGCTGACCGTCTACCAGGTCACCAACGGTGTGTGGAAGTCCGTCAAGAGCGGTACGGCCAACCCGAAGTAGGCCACCGCAGCACATCACACCCCCAGGGCCGCGCGGCGCAGACCACCGTCACCGCGCGGCCCGCCTTCTACCGCCCCCTTGACTCTCCCCACCACATGGAGGCCACGCGGTGAACACCTTGCCGCAGCAGCTGGCCAACGGGCTGTTCCTCGGCTCGATGTACGGGCTGATCGCCATCGGCTACACGATGGTGTACGGCATCGTCCAGCTCATCAACTTCGCCCACGGCGAGATCTTCATGACCGGAGGTTTCGGCGCCCTCACGGTCTACCTCGTCCTGCCGGACGGCATATCCATGTGGATAGCCCTGCCGGCGATGCTCATCGGCGGCGCCCTGGTCGCCGTACTCATCGCCGTCGGCGCCGAGCGGTTCGCCTACCGTCCGCTGCGCGGCGCACCACGCCTAGCGCCGCTGATCACCGCGATCGGCCTGTCGCTGGCGCTGCAGCAGGCGGTCTTCAACTGGTACCACGTCGGCGGCGACGCCAAGTCCGCCCGGGTCTTCCCGCAGTTGCCGTTCGGACCGCTGCACCTCGGCTCCGTCACCGTGCAGAGCGGTGATGTGTTCCTGATCATCGCCGCCCCGGTGTGCATGGCGGTCCTCGCCTTCTTCGTCCGGCTCTCCCGCACCGGCCGCGCCATGCAGGCCACCGCCCAGGACCCGGACACCGCCCAGCTGATGGGCATCGACACCAACCGGATCATCGTCATCGCCTTCGCCATCGGCGGCTTCTTCGCGGCCGTCGCCGGTGTGTCGTACGGACTCAAGTACGGCTCCGTCTCCTACGACATGGGCTTCATCGCCGGTCTGAAGGCGTTCACCGCGGCCGTCCTCGGCGGCATCGGCAACATCTACGGCGCCATGCTCGGCGGCATCGTCCTCGGCATCGCGGAGGCCATGGCCACCGCCTACATCGCCGACATCCCCGGCATGCAGCAGCTCGGCGGCCAGGGCTGGGCGGCCGTGTGGGCCTTCGTCCTCCTCATCCTCGTACTCCTCTTCAGGCCACAGGGCCTGCTCGGCGAACGCGTCGCGGACAGGGCGTGAGCAGCATGACCGACACCACCACTCAGGGACCGGCCCAGGCGGCCGCGGCCGGGCGCGGGCCCGTCCCGCTGCCCCTCGCCGCCGCCCGTCTGCTCATCGCCGCCGGCGCCGCGGGCACCATCGCCAGCACCTTCCTCAGCTGGACCTGGACGCCCGACTTCCCCGGCGACCTGACCTACTACGGCTACCCGGCGGGCCTGCAGACCCTCGCGCTCGTGGCCGGCGCCCTCACCCTGCTGTTCGGGCTCACCCTGTGGAACGTCAAGGGGCTGCGCTGGCTGAACCCGGCGAACGCCGCCTCGCCCGTGCTGCTGACGGCCCTGTCGGCGTTCTCCGTCTGCTGGTTCACCGGCATCGCCATCGCCGTCGACCTCGGCGGACTGGTCAACCTCGACCCCGGCGCCTATGTGGCGATGGCGGCCTCGGCGCTTCCCGTCCTCGGCGCCCTCGCCCTGCCCCACCCGGCTCCGGGCACCGGCATCCGCGGCTACCTCGCCAAGCCCCAGCAGCCCCGCCCCGGCACGGTGTCCCCGCTCGCCGCGCGCGGCATCATCACGGCCGGCTCCGCCCTCGCCCTGGTGGCCTTCACCTACGGCATCGGCATCGACAACGACGCGAGCGAGACCTTCATCGGCTTCATGCTCCTCGTCGCGTTCGCCGTGTGGGGGCTCGTGCACACCGGTCTCGTCGACCGCTATGCGACGATCTCGGCCCAGCACAAGGGCTTTGCCGCGACCCTCGCCTTCGTCGCCGCCGCGCTCTTCCCCTTCACCCAGAGCGACGACCACAACGCCAACGTCGGCGTGAACATCCTGATCTTCGCCACCGTCGCCCTCGGCCTGAACATCGTCGTCGGCCTCACCGGTCTGCTCGACCTCGGTTACGTCGCGTTCCTCGGCGTCGGCGCCTACGCGGCCGCCCTGGTCTCCGGCTCGGAGTACTCCCGGTTCTCCGGTGTGCACTTCCCCTTCTGGGCCGCAGCCCTCACCGGCATGGCCGCCTCCCTGGTCTTCGGTGTGCTGATCGGCGCGCCGACCCTGCGGTTGCGCGGCGACTACCTGGCCATCGTCACCCTCGGCTTCGGTGAGATCTTCCGCATCACCGTCAACAACCTCGACGGCGACTCCGGACCGAACATCACCCGCGGCCCCAACGGCATCACCCAGATCCCGGACCTGGACATCTTCGGCTTCAAGCTGGGCGAAGCACACGACATCGGCGGGTTCGCCCTGGGCCGGTTCGCCAACTACCTGCTGCTGATGCTCGTCGTCACCGCGATCGTCGTGCTCGTCTTCACCCGCGCCGCCGACTCCCGCATCGGCCGCTCCTGGATCGCCATCCGCGAGGACGAGACCGCCGCCACCGCCATGGGCATCAACGGCTTCCGCGTCAAGCTCATCGCCTTCGCCCTCGGCGCCTCCCTCGCGGGCCTCGCCGGCACCGTGATGGCCCACGTCAACTACAGCGTGAACCCGCAGCCGTACCAGTTCGCCGGCGCCGCCCCGCCCAACTCGGCCTTCCTGCTGGCCGCCGTCGTCCTCGGCGGCATGGGCACCGTCAGCGGCCCGCTGCTCGGCGCGAGCGTGCTCTACCTGGTCCCGGAGAAGCTCCAGTTCCTGCAGAACTACGAGCTGTTCGCCTTCGGTATCGCGCTGATCCTGCTGATGCGCTTCAGGCCGGAGGGCATCATCGCCAACCGCCGCCGCCAGCTGGAGTTCCACGAGACCGGCCAGCTCGACGTACCGGCGCAAGCGACGCTGACCGACGATCCGGCCGTCACCAAGGCAGGGGCGTGAGGAACATGACGACACCTGTACTCGAAGCCCGTGACGTCACGATGCGCTTCGGCGGTCTGACCGCCGTCCGGTCCGTCGACTTCACCGTCAACAGCGGCGAGATCGTCGGCCTGATCGGCCCGAACGGCGCCGGCAAGACCACCTTCTTCAACTGCCTCACCGGTCTGTACATCCCCACCGAGGGCACGGTCGCCTACCAGGGCAAGGTGCTGCCGCCCAAGCCGCACCTGGTGACGCAGGCGGGCATCGCCCGTACGTTCCAGAACATCCGGCTCTTCGCCAACATGACCGTCCTGGAGAACGTCCTCGTGGGCCGCCACACGCGGACCAAGGAGGGCCTGTGGTCCGCGCTGCTGCGCGGCCCCGGCTTCCGCAAGGCCGAGAAGGAGTCCGAGGCGAAGGCCATGGAACTCCTGGAGTTCGTCGGCCTCGCCGCCAAGCGCGACCACCTCGCGCGCAACCTGCCCTACGGCGAGCAGCGCAAGCTGGAGATCGCCCGGGCGCTCGCGAGCGAGCCCGGCCTGCTGCTGCTCGACGAGCCGACGGCCGGCATGAACCCGCAGGAGACCCGGGCGACGGAGGAACTGGTCTTCGCCATCCGGGACAAGGGCGTCGCCGTCCTCGTCATCGAGCACGACATGCGCTTCATCTTCAACCTGTGCGACCGGGTCGCCGTGCTCGTCCAGGGCGAGAAGCTGGTCGAGGGCACCTCCGAGGTCGTCCAGGCCGACGAGCGCGTCGTCGCCGCCTACCTGGGCGAGCCCTTCGAGGGCGAGCCCGGGGAGGCGGAGGCCGCGGAGGTCGAGGCCGCTGAGGCCCAGGCCGCTGAGGTCCAGGCCGCGGAAGCCGCCGCCGAGGCCGGATCCGACGCCGGTCCGGAAGAGGAGTCCGCCACGGAGTCCGCCACGGAGTCCGGCGCGGCCGCCGGCGCGGAGAGCACCAGCACCACCGAGGGAGAGACCCCGTGACCGCACTGCTGGAGGTCGAGGACCTCAGGGTCGCCTACGGCAAGATCGAGGCCGTCAAGGGCATCTCGTTCAGCGTCGAGGCCGGCCAGGTCGTCACCCTCATCGGCACCAACGGCGCCGGCAAGACGACGACCCTGCGCACGCTCTCGGGCCTGCTCAAGCCCACGTCCGGGAAGATCGTGTTCGACGGCAAGCCGCTCACCGGCATTCCGGCGCACAAGATCGTCGCCCTCGGGCTCGCCCACTCCCCCGAGGGCCGGCACATCTTCCCGCGCCTGTCCATCGCCGAGAACCTCCAGCTCGGCGCCTTCCTCCGCAAGGACAAGGAGGGCATCGAGAAGGACGTCCAGCGCGCCTACGACCTCTTCCCGATCCTCGGTGAGCGGCGCAAGCAGGCCGCGGGCACCCTCTCCGGCGGTGAGCAGCAGATGCTGGCGATGGGCAGGGCGCTGATGTCCCGGCCCAAGCTGCTGATGCTGGACGAGCCGTCCATGGGTCTGTCGCCGATCATGATGCAGAAGATCATGGCGACGATCGCCGAGCTGAAGTCCACGGGCACGACGATCCTGCTGGTCGAACAGAACGCCCAGGCGGCGCTCTCCCTCGCCGACCAGGGTCATGTCATGGAGGTCGGCAACATCGTCCTCTCCGGCACGGGGCAGGACCTGCTGCACGACGAGTCGGTCCGCAAGGCGTACCTCGGCGAAGACTGAACCCGGGCTACGACGAACGAGGCCCGCGCCCCCTCTTCTCCGGGGCGCGGGCCTCGCCGTGGCGCTCAGGCCTTCTTGGCCTTCTTCTCCTCGCTGTCCGCGATGACCGCCTCGGCGACCTGCTGCATCGACAGGCGGCGGTCCATGGAGGTCTTCTGGATCCAGCGGAACGCGGCCGGCTCGGTCAGGCCGTACTCGGTCTGCAGGATGGACTTCGCGCGATCGACCAGCTTGCGGGTCTCCAGGCGCTGGGTGAGGTCGGCGACCTCCTTCTCCAGCTCCTTCAGCTCGGTGAAGCGGGAGACGGCCATCTCGATGGCGGGGACCACGTCGCTCTTGCTGAACGGCTTGACCAAGTACGCCATGGCGCCGGCGTCCCGGGCGCGCTCGACGAGGTCGCGCTGCGAGAAGGCGGTGAGCATCAGGACCGGTGCGATGGACTCCTCGGCGATCTTCTCGGCCGCGGAGATGCCGTCCAGCTTCGGCATCTTGACATCCAGGATGACCAGGTCCGGCTTGTGCTCGCGGGCCAGCTCGACGGCCTGCTCGCCGTCCCCGGCCTCACCGACGACGGTGTACCCCTCTTCCTCCAGCATCTCCTTCAGGTCGAGCCGGATCAGGGCCTCGTCCTCGGCGATGACGACACGGGTCGTCAGCGGAGGCACGTGCGACTTGTCGTCGTCGGGCGCGTCTACGGGCTGGGGCGACTCGGCGGTCACGGGGGCTCCTCGTTCCAGGCAGGGCACTGCTTACAAGAGCCTACCTAGCTACGGTATGGTGGACGCGCGGAGGGTCGGGGGAAACCTTGGATTCTGCGAGCCCCGGTAGCCCAATTGGCAGCAGGCAACGGATTCAAAACCCGTACAGTGTCGGTTCGAGTCCGACTCGGGGCACTTTTCCTTGGATTCCAAGGTCACTACTCCTGGGCGGGCCCCTCTCGATGAGGGGCCCTTCGTCGTCGTACGGTCACCTATGTCGGGCTGTCGTCCTCGCCGATGTGGTGCACCCTGACCATGTTGGTCGAGCCGGAGACGCCGGGCGGGGAACCCGCCGTGATCACCACGACGTCCCCCTTCTCGCAGCGGCCGTACTTCAGCAGCAGCTCGTCCACCTGGTCGACCATGGCGTCGGTCGAGTCCACATGCGGCCCGAGGAACGTCTCGACACCCCAGGTGAGGCTGAGCTGGGAGCGGGTGGCCGGCTCCGGTGTGAAGGCGAGCAGCGGGATCGGCGAGCGGTAGCGGGACAGCCGGCGGGCGGTGTCGCCCGACTGGGTGAACGCCACCAGGAACCTCGCGCCGAGGAAGTCCCCCATCTCGGCGGCGGCCCGGGCGACCGCACCGCCCTGGGTGCGCGGCTTGTTCCGCTCGGTCAGCGGCGGCAGGCCCTTGGCCAGCATGTCCTCCTCGGCCGCCGTGACGATCTTCGCCATGGTGCGTACGGTCTCGACCGGGTACGCGCCGACGCTGGTCTCGCCGGACAGCATCACCGCGTCCGTGCCGTCGAGGACAGCGTTGGCGACGTCGGAGGCCTCGGCGCGGGTCGGCCGGGAGTTCTCGATCATCGAGTCCAGCATCTGGGTGGCGACGATGACCGGTTTGGCGTTGCGCTTGGCGAGCTTGATCGCGCGCTTCTGCACGATCGGCACCTGCTCCAGCGGCATCTCGACGCCCAGGTCGCCGCGCGCCACCATGAGCCCGTCGAAGGCGGCCACGATGCCGTCGAGGTCCGCCACGGCCTGCGGTTTCTCGACCTTGGCGATCACCGGGAGACGGCGGCCCTCCTCTGCCATGACGCGGTGCACGGGCCTGACGTCGTCACCCGTGCGGACGAAGGAGAGGGCGACGACGTCGAAGCCGGTGCGCAGCGCCCAGCGCAGGTCGCCCTCGTCCTTCTCGGAGAGGGCGGGGACGGAGACGGCGACCCCGGGAAGGTTGAGGCCCTTGTGGTCGGAGATCACGCCGCCCTCGACCACACGGGTGCGGACGCGGGGGCCGTCGACGGCGGTGACCTCAAGACAGACCTTTCCGTCGTCCACGAGGATGCGCTCCCCGGGGGCGACGTCGGCCGCGAGACCGCCGTAGGTGGTGCCGCACTGGCGCCGGTCGCCCTCGACGCCCTCCTCCACGGTGATGGTGAAGGTGTCACCGCGTTCAAGGAGTACAGGCCCTTCGGCGAAGCGGCCGATCCGGATCTTCGGGCCCTGAAGGTCGGCGAGGAGTCCGACGCTGCGACCGGTTTCGTCGGCCGCCTTGCGCACCCGCTGGTAACGCTCCTCGTGTTCGGCGTGCGTGCCATGGCTGAGGTTGAACCGGGCGACGTCCATTCCGGCCTCGACCAGTGCCTTGATCTGGTCGTACGAGTCGGTGGCGGGCCCCAATGTACAGACGATCTTTGCTCGGCGCATGAGTCGAGCCTAGGCCTTACCCGCGGGTAGGGATTCCGGACCGCATGTCCGCCCAACGACCTTTGGATGAAGCCTTGTTGACAAGATTTGAAATCCACAGGCCGAGCAGGGTCAGGTCGGTCGTGGCCGGTGACAACGGCGCCGTCACCGGCCTTCTTCCGGGCCTCGGCCGTTTCCTACCGTCCTTCGACCAGCGGCGTGAGCTGCGGTGCCTGCCGGGCGCGTGGGACCCGGGGCCGGGAGCCCTGGAGGCCGAAGGTGGTGAAGGCCGTTCGGGTGGGCAGCGTGTACGACTCCTTTCCGGTGACGGAGTTGAGGATGGTGGCACTGCGCCAGGCGGCGAGGCCGAGGTCGGGCGCGCCGACGCCGTGGGTGTGCAGTTCGGCGTTCTGGACGTACACCGAGCCGGTGACCGAGGGGTCGAGGGCGAGCCGGAACTCCTCGTCGATGCGGGGGCGTTCGCTGCTGTCGCGGCGCACATAGGCGTCGAGCCCGGCCAGCAGGCGGCCGAGGGGGCGCTCCCGGTAGCCGGTGGCGAGGACGACGGCGTCGGTCGTCAGCCGGGAGCGGCTGTCCTGCTGGAGGTGTTCCAGGTGCAGCTCGATCTTGGTGGTGGCGATGCGGCCCGCCGTGCGGACCCGGACACCGGGGGTGAGAACGGCGTCGGGCCAGCCGCCGTCCAGGGTGCGCCGGTACAGCTCGTCGTGGATGGCGGCGAGGGTACCGGCGTCGATGCCCTTGTGCAGCTGGCCCTGGGCGGCGACCAGCCGGTCACGGACCGGCTCGGTGAGGGCGTGGAAGTAGCGGGTGTAGTCGGGCGTGAAGTGCTCCAGGCCGAGCTTGGAGTACTCCATCGGCGCGAACGCCGCGCTGCGGCCGATCCAGTGCAGCTTCTCGCGGCCGGCGGGGCGGTGGCGCAGCAGGTCGAGGAAGACCTCGGCGCCGGACTGTCCGGAGCCGACGACCGTGACGTGCTCGGCGGCCAGGAGGGCGGAGCGGTGGTCCAGGTAGTCGGCGGCGTGGATGACGGGCACGCCGGGGGCGTCCACCAGGGGCTGGAGCGCGTCGGGCACATACGGGGCGGTGCCGACGCCGAGGACGATGTTCCGGGTGTACGTACGGCCCAGGGCCTCGGCCTCGCCGTCGGCGCCCAGCTGGGTGAAGTCGACCTCGAACACGTCGCGTTCGGGGTTCCAGCAGACGGAGTGGACCTGGTGGCCGAAGCTCAGCCCGGGCAGGCTCTGCGCCACCCAGCGGCAGTAGGCGTCGTACTCGGCGCGCTGGATGTGGAAGCGCTCGCCGAAGTAGAAGGGGAAGAGCCGTTCGTGCGTTCTGAGGTAGTTCAGGAAACTCCAGGGGCTGGTGGGGTCGGCGAGGGTCACCAGGTCGGCCAGGAAGGGCACTTGGATGGTGGCACCCTCGATGAGCAGGCCGGGGTGCCAGTCGAAACCGGGGCGCTGGTCGTAGAAGACGGCGTCGAGTTCGGCGAGCGGGTGGGCGAGGGCGGCCAGGGAGAGGTTGCACGGGCCGATGCCGATGCCGACCAGGTCGCGGGGGGAGGCCGGCTCGTGGCGTGGGGAGTTGGTCATGCGAGGGTGCCTTCTTCCACGAGTTTCAGGAGCTGGGCCAGGTCGCCCGCCCGGGTGTGGGGGTTGAGGAGGGTGGCCTTGAGCCAGAGGCGGCCGTCGAGCCGGGCGCGCCCGAGGACGGCCCGGCCCTCGTGCAGCAGCCTGCGGCGTACGGCGGCCACGGTGTCGTCGTCGGCGCCCGCGGGCCGGAACAGGACGGTGCTGATCACGGGCCGGTCGTACAGCTCGAAGCCGGGGTGTTCCCGGACCAGCGCGGCGAGCTCGGCCGCCCGGGCGCAGACGTGGTCGACCAGGGCGCCGAGTCCGGTGCGGCCGAGGGTCTTCAGGGTGACGGCGGTCTTGAGGATGTCGGGGCGGCGGGTGGTGCGCAGGGAGCGGTCGAGCAGGTCGGGGAGTCCGGCCTCCGTGTCGTCGTCGGCGTTCAGGTAGTCGGCGCGGTGGTGGAGTACGGCGAGTTCGGCGGGGCGGGCGACGGCGAGGAGGCCGGCGGCGACCGGCTGCCAGCCGAGCTTGTGCAGGTCGAGGGTGACGGTGTGGGCGGCCTCCAGGCCGGTGAGTTTCTCCCGGTGCCGGTCGCTGAAGAGGAGGCCACCGCCGTAGGCGGCGTCGATGTGCAGGCGGGCGCCGTGGGCGGTGCACAGTCCGGCGATCTCCGGCAGCGGGTCGATGAGTCCGGCGTCGGTGGTGCCGGCCGTGGCGGCGACCAGCAGCGGGCCGGAGAGCGCGGTGAGGGCCTCGTCGAGGGCGGCGAGGTCGAGGGTGCCGGCCGCCGCCGGGACGACGACCGGTTCGGGCAGGCCGAGCAGCCAGGTGGCGCGCGGCAGCGAGTGGTGGGCGTTGGCCCCGCACACCAGCCGCACGCTGCCGCCGTGGGCCTCGCGGGCGAGCAGCAGGGCGAGCTGGTTGGACTCGGTGCCGCCGGAGGTGACGAGGGCGTCGGCGAGCCCTGCGGCGTGGGCGAGCGCGCGGGTGACGGCGGCTTCCAGGGCGGAGGCGGCCGGGGCCTGGTCCCAGGAGTCCAGGGACGGGTTGAGGGCGCTGACGGCGAGGTCGGCGGCGGTGGCCACGGCGAGCGGCGGGCAGTGCAGATGGGCCGCGCACAGCGGGTCGGCCGGATCGGCGGCGCCCTCCGCGAGGACGTGCACGAGGGCGCGCAGGGCGTCGGGGTCGCCGTGGTCCGCCAGGACGTCCCCGAGGACGTCGGCGACGTGCGCGGCGACGGCCTCGGGTCCCCCGGCGGGCAGCGGTCCCCCGCGCTCCCGGCTGCCGGCCGCGAGCGCGTCCAGGACGGTGCCGAGAAGGGAGCGCAGGGCGCCGGGACCGTGGGGGCCCGAGGCGAGGGGCGGCGTGCGCAGAGGTTCCGCACCGCTCATCGGCTGTCCTCCCGCTCATAAGCTGACCTTCGGTATCCAGCTTGTACGGGAAGCGGACCGCTTGTCCCGAAAGAACGACGATCGCACCCGAAAGTGGGTACTGCCGTGTGGGAAGGGCGCGTTGGGGAAGCGGTGGGTTTTCGTGCGGCCCGGTCAGTCCCGTCCGCCGAAGTCCTGCGCGTGGTCCCGGGCCCACTGCGCGAAGGTGCGGGCCGGGGTGCCGGTGACCTTCTCCACCGTGTCGGTGATCTCCGGGGGTACGCCCACAGTGGCGGCGAAGCTGTTCAGGAGGGCCTGGACGAACTCCGGCGGGGCGTGGGGGAACAACTCGGGCCCCGCCTCCGCCGGGGACACCTCGACGAAGTCCAGATCGCGGCCGATCGCCCGGGCGATCGCGGCGATCTGGTCGGTGTTGGTGGTCGCCTCGGGCCCGGTGAGGCGGTGGACGGCGCCCTCGTGGCCGTCATCGAGCAGGACCCGCTCGGCGACGGCCGCGATGTCGTCCTCGTGGATGGGTGCCGTGAGCATGTCCGCGAACACACCCCGGACGGTGTTCCCGGCACGGATCTGCGGTGCCCACTGCAGGGCGTTGGTGGCGAAGGCGTTCGGGCGCAGAAAGGTCCAGTCGAGCCCGCTGTCGCGGATCTGCCGTTCGGCGGTGGCATGCATGACGTGGATGGGGTGCGTCTCGTCGGCACCCTCCTGGATGATGCCGCTGGAGAGCAGCACGACATGCCGTACCCCGTGGGCGCGGGCCGCCGCCAGCAGGTCGGACGCGCCGGTCTGCGCGTAGAGGAACACGGCCGTGGCCCCGGCGAACAGCGGGGCGGGGTCGTCCGGTCGGTACCGCACGACCTCGGCGCCGTCCGGCAGGGCCGCCCGCTGCGGGTCCCGGGTGAGCGCCCGCACCGGCCGGCCCGCGGCGAGCAGACGGTCGACGAGGGCGCGGCCGACATTGCCGGTCGCGCCGGTCACTACGATCACGGAATTCGCCTCCGAAGGCTCGGTGGTCGTTCTTGAGGGTTCGAGCCTAGGAGGGGCGTCCGGACCGCCGCATCGTCGGCAGGGACCAGCCGCGCCCTAGGTCACCGGACCTACTCCGCCGGCGCTCCCTGTTCCTCCTTTGCCCCCTGGTCCCCATGCGCCTCCTGTCCCCCGTTCTCCGCCGGCGCCGCTTGCTCCTGCCGGCCGCGCACCCGCAGGGCGCGGGCCAGGTCGTCGAGGCGGTCGGCGAGGGTACGGCGCAGGGCCGGGGTGGGATCGGCGTCGCACAGACAGGCCTCTCCCAGCCGCAGGTTCTCGGTGTCGACGGCATGTGCGGGGAAGGCCCAGCGGCCGGCTGCGACCGCTATGGCGGGGCCGCGCCGGGCGCTGACGGCGACCGCGTCCGTGTAGAAGCGCGGCACGTACTCCCGTACCAGATCGGCCTGTTCGGGCTGCCAGAAGCCCTGGGCGGTGGCCGTGAAGAGGTAGTTGGACAGGTCGTCGCGGGCGAACATCGCCTCCCAGGCCGCGCGCTTGGCGTCCGGGTCGGGCAGGGCGGCACGGCACCGGGCGGCGCCCTCCTGCCCGGTGGCGCTCGGGTCGCGCTCCAGCTCGGCGGCGATGGCGGCCTCGTCGGTGGCGCCGAGCGTGGCGAGCCGGCCGAGGATGCGCCAGCGCAGCTCGGGGTCGATTTCCGGACCGCCGGGCACCGTGCCGTCGGCGAGCCAGGCGGCGATGGTGTCGGGGTGGGCGGCCACGGAGATCAGGTGCCGTACGGCGATCAGGCGCAGGCCCGGGTGGTCGCCGTCCTCGGTGCGCCGCAGCAGGTCGCGGCAGAGGGCGGTGAGGGTCGACAGGGCGGCCGGGCGGTCCTCGGGCTCCAGGTACTGGTCGGCGATCTGCCCGGAGGCGAAGGCGAGGACGCCCTGGGCGAGGGCCAGGTCGGTCTCCCGCGGGAGGTGGGCGCGAGCCGTCTCCAGGTAGGCGGTGGGCGGGAGTTCGCCGTCGCGCACCGCGTCCCTCAGGGCGTTCCAGACGACCGCGCGGGTGAGCGGGTCGGGCAGCCCGGACAGGCTGGAGCGGACCGTGGCGAAGGAGCCGGCGTCGAAGCGGACCTTGGCGTAGGTGAGGTCGCCGTCGTTGAGCAGGAGCAGCGCGGGACGCTTGCCGATGGGCTGCGGGGCGGTCTGCGGGACGTCGAACTCAAGGCGCTCGCGCAGCACCAGCCGGCCCTCGTCGGCCACGTCGTGGTCGTACAGGCCGGCGGTGAGGCGGTGCGGGCGGCTGCCCGCGCGGTCGGCGGTCAGGGTGCAGTTGCCGTCGGCGGCGGCGATGACGGGCGTGAGCCGGTCCACACCGGTGGTGCGGAGCCAGCTGTCGGCCCAGGCGGGCACGTCGCGGTCGGTGGCCGAGGAGAGCGAGTCGATGAAGTCGGCGAGGGTGGCGTTGCCGAACTTGTGCCGGGCGAAGTGGGTGTTGATGCCGGCGAGGAAGTCCTTCTCGCCGAGCCAGGCGGCCAGCTGGCGCAGCGCGGAGGCGCCCTTGGCGTAGGAGATGCCGTCGAAGTTGAGCAGCGCGGAGGCCGTGTCGTCGACCTTCTCGGGGGCGACCGGGTGGGTGGTGGGCCGCTGGTCGGCGTCGTAGCCCCAGGCCTTCCGGGTGACGCCGAACTCGGTCCAGGGGCCGGTGAAACGGGTGGCCTCCGCCGTGGTCTGGTAGCCCATGTACTCGGCGAAGGACTCGTTCAGCCAGATGTCGTCCCACCACTTGAGGGTGACGAGGTCGCCGAACCACATGTGGGCCATCTCGTGCGCGATGACCATGGCGCGGGTCTGCCGTTCGGTGTCGGTGACGGCGGAGCGGTAGACGAACTCGTCGCGGAAGGTGACCAGGCCCGGGTTCTCCATGGCGCCCGCGTTGAACTCGGGGACGAAGGCCTGGTCGTAGGAGTCGAAGGGGTACGGCTCCTCGAACTTCTCGTGGTAGCGGTCGAAGCACGCGCGCGTGACGTCGAAGATCTCGTCGGCGTCGGTGTCGAGGTAGGGCGCGAGGGAACGGCGGCAGTGGATGCCGAAGGGCAGCCCCTGGTGCTCGGTGCGCACCGAGTGCCAGGGGCCGGCGGCGACGGCGACGAGGTAGGTCGAGATCAGCGGGGTGGGCGTGGCCTGCCAGACGCCGTCGCCCCGGTGCTCGGTGACGCCGTTGGCGAGCACGGTCCAGCCCTCGGGTGCCTTGACGGAGACCTCGAAGACGGCCTTCAGGTCGGGCTGGTCGAAGGCGGCGAAGACGCGCTGGACGTCGTCCATGAACAGCTGGGTGTAGACGTACGTCTCGCCGTCGCTCGGGTCGGTGAAGCGGTGCATGCCCTCGCCGGTGCGGGAGTAGTCCATGGCGGCGTCGACGCGCAGTTCGTGGGCGCCCGCGGCGAGGTTCTTCAGCGCCAGCCGGCCGTCCCGCAGCTGCTCGGGGTCGAGGGGCTCCCCGTCGAGCGTGACGGCGCGCAACTCGGCGGGCTTCAGCTCCACGAACGTGTCCCCGGCGGACCGCGCGGTGAACCGGATCACGGTGCGGGAGTCAAAGGTCTCGTCCCCGGTCGTGAGGTCCAGTTCGACCGTGTAGCGGTGGACGTCGAGGAGCTGTGCTCGGAGCTGCGCTTCGTCGCGCGTGAGTACGGACATGCAGGCCATGCTGCCTGATCCCGCTGACACCGCACAGAGGGTGGGCAGCTTCACGCCTTATGTCCCACTCGTCCCCGACTCCGTCGCACGCGCCCCGCCGCAGGCTCCCCGGCGCACGCTCCCCGGCGCGAGGATCAGGCCTGCGTCTGCTGTCCGTTGGCGGCGTCCTCGGCGATGCGCTCGTGGTGGCGGATCACCTCCGCAATAATGAAGTTCAGGAACTTCTCGGCGAAGGCAGGGTCGAGCTTGGCGTTCTCCGCGAGGCGGCGCAGCCGCTCGATCTGGCGGGCCTCGCGGGCGGGGTCGGCCGGCGGCAGCTGGTGCACCGCCTTGAGCCGGCCGACCTGCTGGGTGGCCTTGAAACGCTCGGCGAGCAGGTGGATGACGGCCGCGTCGATGTTGTCGATGCTGTCGCGCAGCCGCTCCAGCTCCTGGCGGACCTCGGGGTCCACGTCGCCGTTCCCGATGTTGCTGGTGGTCATGGGCGTCAGCCTAGGGGGTCGCCGGGCCCGGCCTCGGCGGTGTCCGGGGAGTGGATCATCGGCGGATCGCCGGGGTCCGGGACGCGGTCGCTCCAGCCGCCGGGGACGCTGCGGCCCTGCTGGGCACGGAAGCGGACCGGGGCGAGGCCCACACGGCGGGTGAACAGCCGGGAGAAGTAGGCAGGGTCCTCGTAGCCGACGCGGCGGGCGACGGCGGCGACGGGCAGCTCGGTGGCGGCGAGGAGTTCCTTGGCGCGGCCGAGGCGGATACCGAGCAGATAGTCCTTCGGGCTGCAGCCCGCGGCCCGGCGGACGGCGCTGCGCAGCTCGGCCGGGGTCATGCCGTGCACGCGCGCGTGGTCGGCGACGCTCATCGGTGTGCAGGCGTCCCGTGCGAGCGCCTTCAGCACCTGGTCGCCGTCCGGGGCGAGGTCGGCACGGGCACGGCGCAGGGCGACGAGGAGTTCGTGCACGGCGGCGCCGGTCTCCACCTCCAGCAGCGGATTGCCGCGGCGGGCGGCACGGGCGATGCGGGCGACCACCGCGCGGGGCCCGGAGGCGTCGGAGAGCGGGACGACGGGCCGGTCCGGCTCGATGTAGCCGAGTTGGGTGTACGTGGCGGTCGCGGGTCCCGCGAAGTCGACGAAGCCCTCGTCCCAGCCGGTGTCCGGATCGGGCGCGTAGTGGTGGCGCACGCCGGGGGTGAGCCAGAGCAGGGCGGGCGCGGTGACGGTGGTACGGCGGCCGTCGGCGCCCCGGTACCAGCCGCCGCCCGCACTGATCACGACGGCCACGTGGTGGTCGAGGGTCCGCGGGCCGACCGTGGGCAGCGCACCGTACTGGAGGCCGACGCCCAGACAGACCAGACCGAGGCCGCGGTGTGCGGGGCCGGGGCTGAAGAACCGCATCCAGGTCTGGTACATCGGCGCTCCTCCCGGGCCTTCTCCGGAGCGGACTCCTGTGCAAGCAGCGCTGATCTTCGTCCATGGCGCTGATCGCCGGAAGGGGTGAGAACGACGTGGGGATGCTGGAGTTGCAGCGGACAGACTCGGACCAGCCGTCCCTCCCGCCTACAGTGGAGAGGGGTTCCGGCGTCTTTGGGGGTGCGGACGTGGCGAACGGCGGACCGGTCCAGCACGGCTACCCGCACCTGGAGACGGTGCGGGCCGCCATCACCGCGCTGTACAGGCGCCTGTCCTACGCCACCGTCCAGACGTTCTCGACCAGCGTGGTCCCCGCGGACGTGGCCTTCTGCGACACCGACGACCTGCATCTGGGGGCGCAGCGGGTGGCCCGCGAGATCGTGCGGCACTTCCGGCTGCCGGACGCGCGGCTGATCGTCGGCTTCCGGGAGATGACCCACGCGGCGAACGTCGAACTGGCGGCGGGTCCCGAGTACTTCGTGGAGCTGAACGACCGTTTCCGCACCCACCGCGGGGACATCGGCGCGGCCCTCGCCCACGAGGTGGCGCATGTCTACCTGCACCGCCTGGACCTCTCCTTCCCGACCACGGCGGAGAACGAGATCCTCACGGACACGGTGACGGCGTACCTGGGCGCGGGCTGGCTGCTGCTGGACGCCTACCGGGAGGACGCGGTCTCCTCGCAGAAGCTGGGCTACCTCACCCCGGAGGAGTTCGGTTACGTCCTGGCCAAGCGGGCGCTGCTCTTCCACGAGGACCCCTCGGTGTGGTTCACCAGCCCGCAGGCCTACGACGCGTACGTCAAGGGGATGGCCCTGGCCCGCCGGGACGAACAGCAGCCGCCGCTGACCGGAGCCGGCTGGGCGGGCCGGCGCCGCTACGCCCACGACCGCCGGCGCGCCTCCGGCATCCAGCCGACGGCCCCCTACGCCTTCAGCCCCGACCCCGCCGGGCAGCTCCGGGTGTCCTTCCCGTGCCCGACCTGCCACCAGCGGATCCGGGTACCGGTGAAGGGGCGGGTACGGGCGCGGTGCGGGTTGTGCCGGACGGTCCTGGAGTGCGACACCTAGTGGCCCAACAGGCAGCGTTCGCCCCGTCGGGCGAACGCTGCCTGCCGGGGCACTAGGCACCGACCGGGGCTCCGCCCCCGGCGGGGCCGGCGTGTCAGCCGAGGTGCTCGGCCGAGCCCCGCCGGGGAAGCGCCGCGCACAGCACGCCGCACAGCACGAACGCCCCGGTCACCCACGGCATCGCATCGCCCAACGCCCCGGACATCCCCGTGGACACCCGCCCGAAGAACACCGTGCCGATCCCGGCGGCGCCCACCGCTCCCCCGAACTGCTGAGCCGTGGAGAAGATCCCGGATGCCCCACCGGCCAACTCCCCCGGCACCGCCGACAGCACCACGTTCACCAGCGGCACCACCAGGAACCCCAGCCCTGCCCCGGCGACGAGCAGGCCCGGCACCAGCGGCCACGCCCCGGTGTGCACGGCCCGCGCGCCGCCGGCCACCGCCCCGACCCAGCCGAGGCCGCCCGCCATCATCAGCGCCCCGGCACCGAGCACCAGCCGCCCGTACCGTGCGGCGAGTCCGTCCGCGGCCGGCGCGGTGAGGAAACCGCCCGCCGAGAAGGCGACCGTCACCAGCCCGGCCTGCATCGGCGTGTACTCCTCACCGGCCTGCAGCCAGACCGCGAAGACCAGGAAGAAGCCCTGCATGCCGACCGAGAACAGCAACTGGACGAGGACGCCCACCGAGAACACCGGGAGCCGGAAGGCGCGGGCCGGCAGCAGCGGCACCGTACCGGGGCGGTGCCGTCGGGCCTCGTACACCCCCAGCCCCGCCACGGCCGCGACACCCGCCCCGAGGCAGACCCAGCCCCACAGCGGCCAGCCGCTCTGCCGGCCCTGCACCAGCGGCAGCACGATCGCGACCAGGCCCCCGGCCAGCAGCAGACTGCCCACGACGTCCGGCCGGCCCGCCGACCGCTCCCGCGTGGAGGGGACCAGCAGCAGCCCGCCGACGAAGGTCGCCACGGCCACCGGCACGTTCACCAGGAACACCGAGCGCCAGCCCCAGCCGAACAGGTCGGCGTCCGTGAGCACCCCGCCGAGCAGCAGCCCGACGGCGGAGGCGAATCCGGCGACGGCGCCGTACATGCCGAAGGCGGCCCCGCGTTCCCTGCCCTGGAAGAGGGTGCGGAACGAGCCGATCACCTGCGGCACCAGTACGGCCGCCAGAACGCCCTGGACGGCGCGGGCGGCGATCAGCTGACCTGGTGACTGGGCGATCCCGCAGGCCAGACTCGCCAGCCCGAAACCGGCCGTACCGGCGAGGAAGAGCGGGCGTCGGCCGATGCGGTCGCCGAGGTGGCCGGAGACGATCAGGGCGGCGGCGAAGCCGAGCAGGTAGGCGGAGACGACCCATTGCAGGTCGCTCGCCGAGGCGTGCAGATCACGGCTGATGGACGGCACGGCCACATTGACGATCGTGGTGTCCAGCAGGTCCATGAGCGCCGCGACCATCATCACGACGGCGGCGGCCCAGCGGCGCGGATGGGGCTGCGCCGCCGCCGGGGCGGGTTCGGTGAGCGTTGCGGACATGAAGGTCCCCTCCGAGATTTATTTCGTTCGGACTAACGAAAGAGTTGCACCGGCACGTACCCGATGGCAAGTCGTTAGTTCGGTCGAACGAAATTTTTGCTAGCCTGGGGCCATGGCCAAGGCAGACGGGACAGGGGACGAGACGGCGCGGTCCGAGGCGCTGGAGCAGCTCATGGAGGTGGGCCGGGCGCACAGCGCGGTCACGGTCATGTTCCACTCGGCGGTCGCCGCCAAGCAGGGCCTGAACGCGACGGAGACGAAGACCCTCGACTTCCTCCAGCGGCACGGCCCGCTCACCGCGAAGGACCTCGCCGGGCTGACCGGACTCGCCCCCGCGTCGGTCACGGGGCTGCTCGACCGGCTGGAGGCGAAGGGTTTTGTACGCAGGGTCAAGCACCCGACGGACAAGCGCCGGGTGCTGGTCGAACTGAACGAGGACAAACTCGCCGAGCTGGCCGTGTTCTTCGAGGACTGGGCGCGGGACATCGTCGAGGCGTGCGAGGAGTTCAGCACGGACGAGCTCAGGACGGTGGTCCGCTTCCTGTCGGTGATGAGCGAGCGGCAGCACGCGGCGGCGGCACGCCTGACCGGCTGACCCTCGCTACGCCCCGTAGACCGCCCCCGGGGCCGCCGCCTCCGCCAGCAGCCCGCGTGCCGTCTCCCCCGCCTCGGCCGGTGTCCACCGTGTGCCCTTGTCGGCGGTGGGGCCGGGCCGCCAGCCCTCCATGACGGTGATCCGGCCGCCCTCCGCCTCGAAGACCCGGCCGGTGACGCCGGAGCTCGCGGCCGAGCCCAGCCAGACCACCAGCGGGGAGACGTTCTCGGGGGCCATCGCGTCGAACCCGGTGGCCGGGACCGCCATGGCCCGGGCGAAGGTACGTTCCGTCATGCGGGTGCGGGCGGCGGGCGCCACGGCGTTGACCTGGACGCCGTAGCGGGCCAGCTCGGCCGCCGCGACCAGGGTCAGCGCGACGATCCCGGCCTTGGCGGCGCTGTAGTTGCCCTGTCCGACCGAGCCCAGCAGACCGGCCCCGCTGCTGGTGTGGACGATCCGGGCCTGCGGGACACGCCCGACTTTGGCTTCGCCCCGCCAGTGCGCGGCGGCGTGTTTCAGGGGCAGGAAGTGCCCTTTGAGGTGAACGCGGATCACGGCGTCCCAGTCGTCCTCGTCGAGATTGACCAGCATCCGGTCGCGCAGGAAACCGGCGTTGCTGACGAGCGTGTCGAGCCGGCCGTACGTCTCCAGGGCGGTTCGGACCAGGGAGGCGGCGCCGTCGGTCGTGGCGATGTCACCGCCGTGCGCGACCGCCTCGCCGCCGGCGGCCCGGATCTCCGCGACGACGGCCGCGGCCGGGCTCTCCGCGCCGGGCGCCCCGTCCAGTCCCACGCCCAGGTCGTTGACGACGACCCGGGCGCCCTCGGCCGCGAAGGCCAGGGCGTGCGCGCGGCCGAGTCCGCGGCCGGCTCCGGTGACGGCGACCACCCGGCCGTCGCAGATTCCGCTCATCTCACTTCTCCCTGTTGACGCTTCTCCTTGTTGACGTTTGCGGCGTCCAGAAAGGCCGGCCGCTCCCCGCCCCCGTGCACGTGCAGGGCGGCTCCGCTGATGTAGGCGGCCGCGTCGGAGGCGAGGAAGACGGCGGCGGCCCCGACGTCGGCGGGGGCGGCCAGCCGGCCGAGGGGGACGGTGCGGGAGACGGCGGCGACGCCGTCCGGTCCGCCGTAGTGCAGATGCGACAGCTCGGTGCGGACCATGCCGACCACGAGCGTGTTGACGCGGATCTCGGGGGCCCACTCCACGGCCATGGAGGCGGCCAGGCTGGCGAGACCGGCCTTGGCCGCGCCGTACGCGGCCGAACCGGGCGAGGGCCGGCCGCCGCTGACGCTGCCGACCATCACGACCGAGCCCTGGCTGCGCCGCAGGTGCTCATAGGCGGCGAGGGAGGCGGTGAGCGGGGCGATCAGATTCAGTTCGACCACCCTGGCATGCCGTTCGGCGTCGGCGTCCGCGAGCCGCCGGTACGGCGTGCCGCCCGCGTTGTTGACGAGGACGTCGAGCCGGGGCAGCGCGGCGAAGAAGGCCCGTACGGCGGGCGGGTCGCGCAGATCGAGTGGAGCGAACTCGACGCCGTCCAGGGGCTGTTCGGGCGGCCGGCGGGCGCAGGCCACGACCCGGGCGCCGGTCTCGGCGAACGCCCGGGCCATCCCGGCTCCGACCCCCCGGGTGCCGCCCGTGACGACCACGGTTCTCTCGCTGGCCCTGTCGCCGGTCCTGTCGCTTGTCGTGTCGCTGGTCGTGTCGCTGGTCGTGTCGCGCGGCAAGTTATCCACAGGCTCTCCCGCTTGTCTGCGCAGACTGCTAGCTTCGAAGCCTCGCACCTAACAAATGTTTGGTGGAAAGGTAGCTGATGCGCCCATGGGTGTCTCCTGTTCGTCCCCGGAAAAAGGGATTTCCGTGGTCACCGTCGACTTCCCGCCGGTGAACGCGCTGCCGGTGCGCGGCTGGTTCGACCTGGCCGGCGCCGTGCGCGCCGCGGGCTGTGACGGCGGTGTCCGGTGCGTGGTGCTGGCCGCCGAGGGCCGCGGATTCAACGCGGGCGTGGACATCAAGGAGATACAGGCGCAGGGGCACCCGGCGCTGATCGGCGCCAACCACGGCTGCGCCGAGGCCTTCACGGCGGTCTACGAGTGCGCGGTCCCCGTCGTGGCGGCGGTGCAGGGCTTCTGTCTGGGCGGCGGGATAGGCCTGGTGGGGAACGCGGACGCGATCGTGGCGAGCGAGGACGCCTCCTTCGGGCTGCCCGAGCTGGACAGGGGCGCGCTGGGCGCCGCGACGCATCTGGCCCGGCTGGTCCCGCAGCACCTCATGCGCGCCCTGTACTACACGGGGCGCACGGCGAGCGCCGAGGAGTTGCACCGGCACGGTTCGGTGTGGCGCGTGGTGCCGCGTGCGCGGTTACGGGCGGCGGCGCTGGAGCTGGCCCGTGAGATCGCCGCCAAGGACGGGCGGCTGCTGCGCATGGCCAAGGCCGCCATCAACGGCGTCGATCCGGTCGACGTCCGCCGCAGCTACCGGTTCGAACAGGGCTTCACCTTCGAGGCCAACCTCAGCGGCCTGGCCGACCGGGTCCGCGACACGTTCGGGAAGGAGGGCGCGTAGATGGGCGACAAGACGATGACCGCCGACGAGGTGGTCTCCCGGCTGGAGAGCGGCATGACCCTCGGCATCGGCGGCTGGGGCTCCCGCCGCAAACCGATGGCGCTGGTCAGAGCCCTGCTGCGGACAGGTATCGGCGACCTGACGGTCGTGTCGTACGGCGGCCCGGACGTCGGGATGCTGGCCGCGGCCGGCCGGATCCGCAGGCTGGTCACCGCCTTCGTCACCCTCGACTCCATCCCGCTGGAACCGCACTACCGGGCGGCACGCGAGCGCGGCGCGTTCGAGCTGACGGAGATCGACGAGGCGATGTTCATGTGGGGGCTGCGCGCCGCCGCCAACCGGCTGCCCTTCCTGCCGGTCCGGGCGGGCCTCGGCTCGGACGTCATGCGGGTCAACCCGGGTCTGCGGACGGTCACGTCGCCGTACGAGGACGGGGAGACGTTCGTCGCCATGCCCGCCCTGCGCCTGGATGCCGCCCTGGTGCACGTCAACCGCGCCGACCGGCTGGGCAACGGCCAGTATCTGGGCCCGGACCCGTACTTCGACGACCTGTTCTGCGAGGCGGCGGACGCGGCGTACGTCTCCTGCGAGCGGATCGTGGACACGGCGGAGCTGACGAAGGCGGCGGCGCCGCAGACCCTGCTGGTCAAGCGGCATGTGGTGACCGGGGTCGTGGAGACCCCGGGCGGCGCGCACTTCACGTCCTGCGCTCCCGACTACGGCCGGGACGAGGCGTTCCAGAAGCGGTACGCGACCACGCCCTGGCCCCGGTTCGCGGCGCGCTATCTGGCCGGGGACGAACGTCACTACCGGACGGCGGTCGGGGAGGAGTCATGAGCGGAGTCACTGGTGAGGCCGCACCAACCGGGCACGGCGTCGCGTCCCGCGCCGAGTACTGCGTCATCGCCTGCGCAGAGGCCTGGCGGGACGGAGGCGAGATCCTGGCGAGCCCGATGGGCCTGGTCCCGTCCGTCGGCGCCCGTCTCGCCAAGCGGACCTTCGCACCCGACCTGCTGCTGACCGACGGTGAGGCGCTGATCGTGGACCCGGACGGCACGGTCGAGGGCTGGCTGCCCTACCGCAAGCACCTGGAACTGGTCGCCGGGGGCCGCCGGCACGTGATGATGGGCGCGAGCCAGATCGACCGGTACGGCAACCAGAACATCTCCTGCATCGGCGACTGGGCGAAGCCGGCGCGGCAACTGCTCGGCGTGCGCGGGGCACCGGTCAACACGCTGAACAACGCGACGAGTTACTGGATCCCGAAGCATTCCCGGCGGGTCTTCGTCGAGAAGGTGGACATGGTGTGCGGGGTCGGGTACGACCGCGCGGCCGGTGCGCCGTACCACCGCATCCCGCGGGTCGTCTCCGACCTCGGCGTCTTCGACTTCGCCACGCCGGACCGCACGATGCGGCTGGTCTCGGTGCATCCGGGGGTGACGGTGGACCAGGTGCGGCAGGCGACCGGGTTCGGCCTCGTGATCCCGGACGAGGTGCCGTACACCCGTGAACCGACCGCCGCCGAACTGCGCCTGATCCGCGAGGTGATCGATCCGGGGAAGACCCGGGCCGGGGAGGTTCCGGTCTGATGGACACCGCACTGACCCGGCTGGTCGGGACACGCCATCCGATCGTGCAGGCCGGGATGGGCTGGGTGGCCGGCCCACGGCTGGTCACGGCCGCGGCGAACGCGGGCGCGCTCGGCATCCTGGCGTCCGCGACGATGACACCGGACCGGCTGCGCGAGGCGATACGGGAGGTGAGGTCGCGTACCGACGCGCCGTTCGGGGTGAACCTGCGCGCCGACGCGGGCGACGCGGCGGACCGCGTGGAGATCATGCTGGCCGAGGGTGTGCGGGTGGCCTCCTTCGCCCTGGCGCCCTCGCGTGAGCTGATCGCCCGGCTGAAGGAGGCAGGCGTCGTCGTCATCCCGTCGGTGGGGGCGCGCCGGCACGCGGAGAAAGTGGCCGCCTGGGGTGCGGACGCGGTGATCGTGCAGGGCGGTGAGGGCGGCGGGCACACCGGCGAGGTGGCGATGAGCGTGCTGGTGCCGCAGGTGGTGGACGCCGTGGACATCCCGGTCGTGGCGGCTGGCGGCTTCTTCGACGGGCGCGGTCTGGTGGCTGCGCTGGCGTACGGCGCGGCCGGGGTGGCGATGGGCACACGGTTCCTGCTCACCTCCGACTCGACGGTGCCGGACCCGGTGAAGGCCCGGTACCTGGCGGCGACGGTCCGGGACGTCACGGTCACCCGGGCGGTGGACGGCCTGCCGCACCGGATGCTGCGCACGGAGCTGGTGGACACGCTGGAGCGGTCGGGGCGGATACGGGTGCTGGCCCACGCGATAGGGAAGGCGGCCGGTTTCCGCCGGCTGTCGGGGCTCACCTGGCGGCAGCTGGTCCGGGACGGACGCGCGCTCAAGCACGGCAAGGAGCTGTCCTGGAGCCAGGTCCTGCTGGCCGCCAACACGCCGATGCTGCTGAGGTCCGCACTGGTGGACGGCCGTACGGACCTCGGGGTGATGGCGTCCGGGCAGGTCGCCGGGCTGATCGACGACCTGCCGTCCTGCGCGGAGCTGGTGGAGCGGATCGTGCGGGAGGCGGAGGAAGTGCTGGAAGGACTTGTGGGGCCGGCGGGGCTGAGGGAACCGGGCGGGCGAGGAGGGCTCAGAGGCGTTCGATGATCGTCACGTTGGCCTGGCCACCGCCCTCGCACATGGTCTGCAGGCCGTAGCGGCTGCCGGTGCGTTCCAGTTCGTGCAGCAGGGTGGTCATCAGCCGGACGCCGGTCGCGCCGAGCGGGTGGCCGAGGGCGATGGCGCCGCCGTTGACATTGACCTTCCGGGGGTCGGCGCCGGTCTCCTCCAGCCAGGCCAGGACGACCGGGGCGAAGGCCTCGTTGATCTCGACAAGGTCGATGGCGTCGATGGTGAGGCCGGTCTTCTTCAGGGCGTCGGCCGTGGCCGGGATGGGAGCGGAGAGCATCCGGATGGGGTCCTCGCCGCGCACGGAGAGATGGTGGACGCGGGCCCGCGGGCGCAGCCCGTGGTCGCGTACCGCCCGTTCGGAGGCGAGCAGCAGGGCGGCGGCCCCGTCGGACACCTGGGAGGAGCAGGCCGCGGTGACGGTGCCGCCGTCAAGGACGGGTTTGAGAGCGGCCATCTTCTCCAGCGAGGTGTCCCGGCGCGGCCCCTCGTCCACGGTGACCTCGCCGAGGGGGACGGTCTCGCGTGCGAAGCGGCCGGAGTCGATGGCGCGCACCGCCCGCCGGTGTGAGTCCAGGGCGAACCGCTCCTGGTCCTCGCGGCTGATGCCCCACTTGGCGGCGATCATCTCGGCGCCGGCGAACTGGTTGACGGACCGGTCGCCGTAGCGAGCGCGCCAGCCGGTGCTGCCGAGGAAGGGTCCGTCGGTCAGGCCGAGGGGCTCGGCGGCCTGACGGGAGGCGAAGGCGATGGGGATCTGGGACATGTTCTGCACTCCCCCGGCGACCACCAGGTCCTGGGTGCCGGACAGCACGGCCTGTGCGGCGAAGTGCACCGCCTGCTGCGAGGAGCCGCACTGCCGGTCGACGGTCACGCCCGGTACCTCCTCGGGGAGCCCGGCGGCCAGCCAGCAGGTGCGGGCGATGTCCCCGGCCTGCGGCCCCACCGCGTCCAGGCAGCCGAAGACCACGTCGTCCACGGCGGCCGGGTCGATCCCGGCCCGCTCCACCAGCGCCGTCAGCACATGTGCGCCCAGGTCGGCGGGATGGACGGCGCTGAGCCCTCCCCCGCGCCGCCCGACGGGTGTGCGGACCGCTTCGACGATATAGGCCTCGGCCATGGCAACTCCCTCACAGGAAAAGGGGCGTGATGCGAACGGTGTCACTCGCGTACGGCGATCCCGTCCAGCACCATCGACAGGTACTGGCGGGCGATCTCCTCGGGGCTGTGCTGTCCGCCGGGCCGGTACCACGAGGCGGCGACCCACACGGTGTCGCGTACGAACCGGTAGGTGAGGCGGACGTCGAGGTCGGCGCGGAAGGCGTGCTCGGCGACCCCGCGTTCCAGCGTGCTGAGCCAGGCCTTCTCGAACCTCCGCTGGGACTCGGCGAGGAACGCGAACCGGTCCTGGGCGGCGAGTTGCCTGCTCTCCTTCTGGTAGATCGCGACGGCCGCGCGGTGCCGGTCGATCTCCCGGAAGGACTCGGTGACGAGCGCCTCCAGGGTCTCGCGGGGCCCGAGCCCTGCGGCGAGGACGGCGTCGTAGCCGTCCCAGAGCTCGTCGAGGAAGGTGCGCAGGATCTCCTCAAGCATCGACTCCTTGGAGTCGAAGTGGTAGTACAGGCTGCCCGCGAGCATCCCGGCGTGGTCGGCGATCCTGCGGACGGTGGTGGCGTTGTAGCCGTGCTCGGCGAAGACCTCGGCAGCGGTGCTGAGGAGTTCACCGCGCCGGGCCGCTGCCGCGGTCACCTGGGGCTTCTTCTTGGTCGGCACGCACCCATTGTGGTCCGTCCCGGTCGTCAGGGGTGCTGGCTGCTGACGGCGACGACCTCGCCGGTCAGATAGGAGGAGTAGCCGGAGGCCAGGAAGACGATCACGTTGGCCACCTCCCAGGGTTCGGCGTACCGTCCGAAGGCCTCCCGTTCGGTCAGTTCCCGCAGCAGTTCGGGCGAGGTGACCTTCGCCAGGTGCGGGTGCATGGCGAGGCTCGGGGCCACCGCGTTGACCCGCACGCCGTACGCGGCGGCCTCGATCGCCGCGCAGCGGGTCAGGGCCATCACCCCGGCCTTGGCGGCGGCGTAGTGCGCCTGACCGGCCTGGGCGCGCCAGCCGACGACGGAGGCGTTGTTGACGATGACCCCGCCGCCGGTCTCCCGCATCGCCCGCAGGGCGGCGCGGGTGCACCGGAAGGTGCCGTTCAGGGTGACGTCCAGCACCCGGGACCACTGCTCGTCGGTCATGTCGACGAGTTCCGACGTGCCGCCCAGTCCCGCGTTGTTGACGACGACGTCCAGCTTTCCGTGCTCGGCCACGGCCGCCGCGAACAGGGCCCGCACCTGACCCTCGTCGGTCACATCGCACGGCACGGCGGTCACCCGGGCCGGGAACTCGCGGCCCAGTTCGGCCTCGTGCTCCTTCAGCCGGCGCGTGTGGGCGTCGCTGATCAGCACACGCGCACCCTCCTCCAGGAAGCGGCGCGCGGTCGCTCCGCCGATGCCGGCGCCGGCCGCCGCGGTGATGACGGCGGTGCGGCCCCTGAGCAGTCCGTGCCCGGGCACATAGGCCGGGCTCTCGACGCCTGTCATAGGGCCACGCTAACCTACCAAACACTTGTTAGGGAAGCTGTCGGAAGGGAGGCGGCGGCGGTGGATCTGTCCCATTCCGAGGCCGACGAGGAGTTCCGCGCCGAGGCCAGGGGCTGGCTGGAGGAGCATGTGCCGCGTACCCAGCTGCCGTCCCTGGAGACGGCGGAGGGCTTCGCGGCGCACCGCGCGTGGGAGGCGCGACTAGCCGCGGACCGCTGGTCGGTGGTGTCCTGGCCGGAGCGGTACGGCGGCCGGGACGCGGGGCTGCTGCGGTGGCTGGTGTTCGAGGAGGAGTACTGGGCGGCGGGCGCGCCGGGCCGGGTCGGCCAGAACGGCATCAGCCTGCTCGCCCCGACGCTCTTCGACCACGGCACGGAGGAGCAACGCGCGCGCGTGCTGCCCCCGATGGCCACCGGCGAGGTGGTCTGGGCGCAGGCCTGGTCCGAGCCGGAGGCGGGTTCCGACCTGGCCTCGCTGACCTCCAGGGCGCTGCGGACGGACGGCGGCTGGCTGCTCAGCGGGCAGAAGACCTGGTCCTCGCGGGCGGCCTTCGCCGACCGGGCCTTCGGCCTGTTCCGCAGCGACCCGGACACCCCGAAACCCCATCAGGGGCTCACGTACCTGATGTTCGACCTGCGCGCACCGGGTGTCACGGTCCGCCCGATCGGCCGCCTGGACGGCAGGCCGGCCTTCGCCGAGCTGTTCCTGGACGAGGTGTTCGTGCCGGACGAGGACGTCATCGGGAAGCCCGGCCAGGGCTGGCGGATCGCCATGTCCACGGCGGGCAACGAACGCGGGCTGACGCTGCGCTCACCGGGCCGCTTCCTCGCCTCGGCGCACCGGCTGACCGAGCTGTGGCGGGCGCGCGGCTGCCCGGAGCACGCCCGCGCCGGGGTGGCCGACGCCCTGATCGGCGCCCGCGCCTACCAGCTGTTCACCTACGCCGCCGCCTCCCGCTTCCTGGAGGGCGCGGAACTCGGCCCCGAGTCCAGCATGAACAAGGTCTTCTGGTCCGAACTGGACCTCGCGCTGCACGAGACGGCCCTCGATCTGCTGGGCCCGGAAGGCGAGCCGGCGGACACGGACTGGTCCGAGGGGTACGTCTTCTCGCTCGCCGGTCCGCTCTACGCGGGCACCAACGAGATCCAGCGCGACATCATCGCCGAGCGACTGCTCGGCATGCCGAAGGGACGCCGCTGATGCGCTTCCTCCTCGACGCCGAGCAGCGTGCCTTCGCCGGCTCCCTGCGCGCGATGCTGTCGGCCGCGGACACCCCGGCGGTGATCCGGGAGTGGAGCCGCGGCGACCATGCGAGCGGGCTCGCACTGTGGTCGCGGATCGCCGGGGCGGGCGTGTTCGGCCTCGCGGTGCCGGAGGAGTACGGCGGGCTGGGGCCGCGTCCGGTGGAATTGGCGGTTGCTTTCGTGGAGTTGGGCCGGCATGCGGTGCCCGGCCCGCTCGCGGAGACGGTCGGGGCTGCCGTCCTCCTCGGGGAGCCCCCGCTGGCGAAGCGCTTCCTGCCCGCGCTCGCGGACGGCACGGAGCCGGCGACGGTGGCGGCGCCCGGCGGATACGCCGTCGACGGCGACGCGGCCGCGCTGTGTCTGTCCCCGGCCCCGAACGGCCTGTACTTGTGCACGCCGGCCCCCGGTCAGGTGCGCCGTTCTCTGGACCCCGCCCGCAGGCTGACCCCGCTCGCCCCCGGCGGTGAACTCCTCACCCGGGCCGCGCCGTACGACCGGGCGCTCACCTGGATCCGGCTGGCCACCGCCGCCCAGGCCCTCGGCGTCGGCCTCGCCCTGCTCGACCGGACCGTCGCGTACGTGCGGCAGCGTACCCAGTTCGGGGTGTCCGTCGGCTCCTTCCAGGCAGTCAAGCACCGCCTGGCCGACGCGAAGACCGCCCTGGAGTTCGCCCGTCCCCTGCTCTTCGGCGCGGCGGCGTCCCTGCGTCCGGCGGAGGTGGCCGCGGCCAAGCTGACGGCGTGCGAGGCGGCGTACCGAACGGCCCGAGCGGCACTGCAGCTGCACGGCGCGATCGGGTACACGGCGGAGTACGACCTGTCCCTGTGGCTGACCAAGGCGCGGGCACTGCGCTCGGCGTGGGGGACGCCTCATGAGTGCCGGGACCTGGTGCTGACGGAGGGGCTCTAGTGGGCGGTCAGCAGGCGGATCGACGCCGGGGCATGACTCGGTCCGGCGCTACGACGCCCGCCGCGCGTGCCGCCGACAGCCACCTCGGGAACTCGCCGGCGAGCCGGTCGTACAGCTCGGCGTCGGAGAGCCGCCGTGGGTCCGCGCCCGCGTGGAAGAAGCCGGCGTTGTCCACGATCCGCTTGCCGGGCACCGCCAGTTCGTCCAGCTTCCGCAGGAACTCGAACTGCCGGCTGCCCGGGTCGCCGAAGCCGACGAACTGCCAGAACAGCGGGAGCTTCGCCGCCTTGCACAGGTAGCGCTCGGCGGCGAGCTTGTTGACCGGACCGCCGTCGGTCTGGAAGACGACCAGGGCGGGCGCGGTCGCGCCGCTGTCCAGGTAGTGGTCGATGACGGCGTCCATCGCCAGGTGGTAGCTGGTCTTGCCCATGTGGCCGAGCCCGGCCACGATCCGCTCGATGCGGCCCTGGTGTCCGGCGAGGGCGATGTCGGTGACCGCGTCGACGTCCGTGGAGAAGAACACGACGGGCACCCGGCCGTCGTCGTCCAGGTGCGCGGACAGTGCCAGCACCCGGTCGGCGAGCGCCTGCACACTGCCGTCCTGGTAGTACGGCCTCATCGAGCCCGAGTAGTCGACCACGAGGTAGACGGCCGCCCGCAGCCCGTCCAGGCCGTGCTTGCGCAGGGACACCCCCGCCGACCGGTAGGCGCCGACCAGCGCGGGCGCGGTCTCCTCCACTTTGCGCAGACTGAGCGCGGCCACGGTCTCCCCCTCGGCTGTCAGAGGCCCGAGCGTACCCGCACGCCCAGGAAGCGACGACGCCTGCCCAGTCGTCCGGTCGGGGACAGGCGGGCAGGCGCCGTTCATGTTCCGTACGCCTTTGTACGGGACGTCTAGGAGGGACCCGGGGTCCGTTGTGTGCGCGTCAGACCGCCAGGGCGCGGTCCGTCGGGCGGATCGGGGCCGGCAGGTCGCTGGCACCGGTCAGGAACCGGTCGACACCGCGGGCGGCCGAGCGGCCCTCCGCGATCGCCCACACGATGAGGGACTGTCCGCGGCCGGCGTCACCGGCGACGAACACACCCGGCACGTTGGTCTGGAAGTCGGCGTCGCGGGCGATGTTACCGCGTTCGTCGAGGTCCAGACCAAACTGCTCCACCAGGCCGTTCTCGCGGTCGGTGCCCGTGAAGCCCATCGCCAGCGTCACCAGCTGGGCCGGGATCTTGCGCTCGGTGCCCGGCTTGGAGGTCAGCTTGCCGTCCACGAACTCCACTTCGGCGAGGTGCAGCCACTGCACGTTGCCGTCCTCGTCGCCCTCGAAGTGGGTGGTGGAGGCGGAGTAGATCCGCTCGCCGCCCTCCTCGTGGGCCGAGGTGACCTTGTAGAGGACCGGGAAGGTCGGCCAGGGCTGGTTGGTCGGGTGCCGCTCGTCGTTCGGGCGGGGCATGATCTCCAGCTGGGTGACGGAGGCCGCGCCCTGGCGGTGGGCGGTACCCACGCAGTCCGCGCCGGTGTCACCGCCGCCGATGACGACGACGTGCTTGCCCTCGGCCGAGATCGGCGAGCTGACGTAGTCGCCCTCCTGGACCTTGTTGGCCAGCGGCAGGTACTCCATCGCCTGGTAGATGCCCTTGAGCTCGCGGCCGGGGACGGGCAGGTCACGGGCGGTGGTCGCGCCGGCGGCGATGACGATCGCGTCGTACCGCTTCTTCAGGTCGCGCGCGTTGATGTCGCGGCCGATCTCCACCCCTGTCCGGAAGCGGGTGCCCTCCGCGCGCATCTGCTCGATACGGCGGTTGATGTGCCGCTTCTCCATCTTGAACTCGGGGATGCCGTACCGGAGGAGGCCTCCGACGCGGTCCGCGCGCTCGTAGACGGCGACCGTGTGACCGGCCCGGGTCAGCTGCTGGGCGGCGGCGAGACCCGCCGGGCCCGAGCCGATGACCGCGACCGTCTTGCCGGACAGGCGCTCCGGGATCCGCGGGGCGACGTCCCCGGTCTCCCACGCCTTGTCGATGATCGAGACCTCGACGTTCTTGATGGTGACCGGCAGCTGGTTGATGCCGAGCACGCACGCCGACTCGCACGGGGCCGGGCACAGGCGGCCGGTGAACTCCGGGAAGTTGTTGGTCGCGTGCAGCCGCTCCTGGGCGGCGGCCCAGTCCTCGCGGTAGGCGTAGTCGTTCCACTCGGGGATCAGGTTCCCCAGCGGACAGCCGTTGTGGCAGAACGGGATGCCGCAGTCCATGCACCGGCTGGCCTGCTTGCTGATGATCGGCAGCAGGGAGCCGGGGACGTAGACCTCGTTCCAGTCCTTGACGCGCTCACCGACGGGACGGGTCTTGGCGACCTCGCGGCCGTGGTTCAGGAAGCCCTTCGGGTCAGCCATTGATCGCCGCCTCCATCATCTTCTCGGTGATCTCGGTCTCGGTCAGACCGGCTCGCTCGGCGGCGTCCTTGGCGGCGAGCACTGCCTTGTACGTGCTGGGGATGATCTTGCTGAACCGCTCCACGGCCGCGTCCCAGTCGGCGAGCAGCTTCTCGGCGACCGTCGAGCCGGTCTCCTCGGCGTGGCGGCGCACCACGTCGTGCAGCCACTGCTTGTCCGCCTCGTCCAGCGCCTCGACCGAGTCGGCGTTGCCGGCGTTGACGTTGTCGCGGTCGAGGTCGATGACGTAGGCGATACCGCCGGACATGCCCGCCGCGAAGTTGCGGCCGGTCGGGCCGAGGACGACCGCGCGACCGCCGGTCATGTACTCGCAGCCGTGGTCGCCCACGCCCTCGGAGACGACCAGCGCGCCGGAGTTGCGGACGCAGAACCGCTCACCGGTACGGCCGCGCAGGAACAGCTCGCCGCCGGTGGCGCCGTAGCCGATGGTGTTGCCCGCGATGACCGAGTACTCGGCGAGGTGGTCGGCGGCCCGGTCCGGGCGGACGATGACGCGGCCCCCGGAGAGGCCCTTGCCGACGTAGTCGTTGGCGTCGCCCTCCAGGCGCAGCGTGACACCGCGCGGCAGGAACGCGCCGAAGGACTGGCCGGCCGAACCGGTGAAGGTGATGTCGATGGTGTCGTCGGGCAGGCCCGCACCGCCGAACTTCTTCGTCACCTCGTGGCCGAGCATGGTGCCGACCGTGCGGTTGATGTTGCGGATGGCGACCTGGGCGCGTACCGGCTGCGCCTCGGTGGCGTCCGAAGCGGCCAGGGCGTCGGCGGCCAGCTTGATCAGCTCGTTGTCCAGGGCCTTCTCCAGGCCGTGGTCCTGGGCGATCAGCTGGTGGCGGACGGCGCCCTCGGGCAGGTCCGGCACGTGGAACAGCGGCTTCAGGTCCAGGCCCTGCGCCTTCCAGTGGTCCACCGCGCGCTCGACGTCCAGCACCTCGGCGTGGCCGACGGCCTCCTCGATGGAGCGGAAGCCCAGCTCGGCCAGCAGCTCGCGGACCTCCTCGGCGATGAACCGGAAGAAGTTCACCACGTACTCGGCCTTGCCGGCGAAGCGGTCGCGCAGGGTCGGGTTCTGGGTGGCGATGCCGACCGGGCAGGTGTCCAGGTGGCAGACACGCATCATCACGCAGCCGGAGACGACGAGCGGAGCGGTCGCGAAACCGAACTCCTCGGCGCCGAGCAGCGCGGCGATGACGACGTCACGGCCGGTCTTCAGCTGACCGTCGGTCTGGACGACGATGCGGTCGCGCAGGCCGTTGAGCAGCAGCGTCTGCTGGGTCTCGGCGAGGCCGAGCTCCCAGGGTCCACCGGCGTGCTTCAGGGAGGTCAGCGGAGAGGCACCCGTACCGCCGTCGTGGCCGGAGATGAGCACCACGTCCGCGTGCGCCTTGGAGACACCCGCGGCGACCGTGCCGACACCGACCTCCGAGACCAGCTTGACGTGAATCCGCGCCTGCGGGTTCGCGTTCTTCAGGTCGTGGATCAGCTGGGCCAGGTCCTCGATGGAGTAGATGTCGTGGTGCGGCGGCGGCGAGATCAGGCCGACACCCGGCGTCGAGTGACGCGTCTTCGCGACCCACGGGTAGACCTTGTGGCCGGGCAGCTGGCCGCCCTCGCCGGGCTTGGCGCCCTGGGCCATCTTGATCTGGATGTCGTCCGCGTTGACCAGGTACTCGGAGGTCACGCCGAAGCGGCCGGAGGCGACCTGCTTGATGGCGGACCGGCGGGCCGGGTCGTACAGGCGCTCCGGGTCCTCGCCGCCCTCACCGGTGTTGGACTTGCCGCCCAGCTGGTTCATGGCGATGGCGAGGGTCTCGTGCGCCTCCTTGGAGATGGAGCCGTACGACATCGCGCCCGTCGAGAACCGCTTGACGATCTCGCTGACCGGCTCGACCTCGTCGACCGGGATCGGCCGGCGGTCCGACTTGAAGCCGAACAGGCCGCGCAGCGTCATCAGGCGCTCGGACTGCTCGTTCACGCGGGACGTGTACTTCTTGAAGATGTCGTAGCGGCCGGTGCGCGTGGAGTGCTGGAGGCGGAAGACCGTGTCCGGGTCGAACAGGTGCGGCTCGCCCTCGCGGCGCCACTGGTACTCGCCGCCGATCTCCAGCGCGCGGTGCGCGGGAGCGATACCGGAGGCCGGGTAGGCCTTGGCGTGGCGGGCGGCGACCTCCTCGGCGATGACGTCGATGCCGACGCCGCCGATCTTGGTGGCGGTGCCGTTGAAGTACTTCTCGACGAAGGCCTCGTCCAGGCCGACGGCCTCGAAGACCTGGGCGCCGCGGTAGGAGGCGACGGTGGAGATGCCCATCTTCGACATGACCTTCAGGACGCCCTTGCCGAGGGCGTAGATCAGGTTCTTGATGGCCTTCTCCGGCTCCAGGCCGCTCAGGAAGGTGCCGGCGCGCAGCAGGTCCTCGACCGACTCCATCGCCAGGTACGGGTTGACGGCGGCGGCGCCGTAGCCGATCAGCAGGGCGATGTGGTGGACCTCGCGGACGTCACCGGCCTCGACCAGCAGGCCGACGTGGGTGCGCTGCTTGGTGCGGATGAGGTGGTGGTGGACGGCCGCGGTGAGCAGCAGCGACGGGATCGGCGCGTGCTCGGCGTCCGAGTGCCGGTCGGACAGGACGATCAGGCGGGCGCCGTTCTCGATGGCGGCGTCGGCCTCGGCGCAGATCTCCTCGATCCGCGCGGCGAGCGCGTCACCGCCACCGCTCACCCGGTACAGGCCGGACAGGGTCGCGGCCTTGAAGCCGGGCATGTCGCCGTCGGCGTTGATGTGGATGAGCTTGGCCAGCTCGTCGTTGTCGATCACCGGGAAGGGCAGGGTGACCGAGCGGCAGGAGGCGGCCGTCGGGTCCAGCAGGTTGCCCTCCGGGCCCAGCGAGGAGCGCAGGGAGGTGACCAGTTCCTCGCGGATCGCGTCCAGCGGCGGGTTGGTGACCTGCGCGAACAGCTGGGTGAAGTAGTCGAAGAGCAGCCGGGGGCGCGCGGACAGGGCCGCGATCGGCGAGTCCGTACCCATGGAACCGATCGGCTCGGCGCCGGTGCGGGCCATCGGGGCCAGGATGACGCGCAGCTCCTCCTCGGTGTAGCCGAAGGTCTGCTGGCGGCGGGTGACCGAGGCGTGGGTGTGGACGATGTGCTCGCGCTCGGGCAGGTCGCCCAGCTCGATCTCACCGGCCTCCAGCCACTCGGCGTACGGCTTCTCGGTGGCGAGGGACGCCTTGATCTCGTCGTCCTCGATGATGCGGTGCTCGGCGGTGTCGACGAGGAACATCCTGCCGGGCTGCAGCCGGCCCTTGCGGACGACCTTGGCCGGGTCGATGTCGAGGACGCCGACCTCGGAGCCGAGGACGACGAGGCCGTCGTCGGTGACCCAGTAGCGGCCGGGGCGCAGGCCGTTGCGGTCGAGCACGGCGCCGACCTGGGTGCCGTCGGTGAAGGTGACGCAGGCGGGGCCGTCCCAGGGCTCCATCATCGTGGAGTGGAACTGGTAGAAGGCGCGCCGGGCCGGGTCCATGGAGTCGTGGTTCTCCCACGCCTCCGGGATCATCATCAGCACGGAGTGCGGCAGCGAACGGCCGCCGAGGTGCAGCAGCTCCAGGACCTCGTCGAAGGAGGCGGAGTCGGAGGCGTCCGGCGTACAGACCGGGAAGATCCGGTCCAGCTTCTCCTGGGGGCCGAACAGGTCGGAGACCAGCTGCGACTCGCGGGCGCGCATCCAGTTGCGGTTGCCCTTGACGGTGTTGATCTCACCGTTGTGCGCGACGAAGCGGTACGGGTGCGCGAGCGGCCAGGACGGGAAGGTGTTCGTGGAGAACCGCGAGTGCACCAGTGCGATGGCCGACGCGAACCGGCGGTCGGACAGGTCCGGGAAGAAGGGCTCCAGCTGGCCGGTGGTCAGCATGCCCTTGTACACGATCGTGCGTGCCGAGAGGGACGGGAAGTAGACACCGGCCTCGCGCTCGGCGCGCTTGCGCAGCACGAACGCCTTGCGGTCCAGCGCGATGCCCTCGCTGGCGCCGTCGGCGACGAAGATCTGCCGGAAGACCGGCATGGTGGAGCGGGCGGTGGCGCCCAGCAGCTCCGGGGCGACCGGGACCGCACGCCAGCCGAGGACGGTGAGGCCCTCCTCGCCCGCGATCGTCTCGATCTGCGAGACGGCGTCAGCGGTCCCGTCCTCCGGCAGGAAGGCGGTGCCTACGGCATAGGAGCCCGCCGCGGGAAGGCTGAATCCGGCCACCTCGCGGAAGAAGGCGTCAGGCACCTGGGAGAGGATGCCCGCGCCGTCGCCCGAGTCGGGCTCGGAGCCGGTGGCACCGCGGTGCTCCAGGTTGCGCAGCACGGTGAGCGCCTGCTCGACCAGCGTGTGGGAGGCCTCGCCGGTGAGGGTGGCGACGAAACCGACGCCACAGGCGTCGTGTTCGTTGCGGGGGTCGTACATACCCTGCGCAGCAGGGCGAGCATCCATGAACGACCAGTTCTGGCCATTCGCGGAGTGCTGGGACGGCTGGCGCGGCGTACGCATCGGCTCTCCCGTCGTCGTCATGAGGCATGTGGCAAGTGCCGAGGGACGACGTTGGCCCTCTGCGTGGAGTGCAAAATTTCGTGCAGGTTACATGATGGGGTGGTACCCGGGAAGCGGATACTCCGTTCCAACATGCGGACGCCACAGGGTCCGTGGCAACGGTGCCGCACGGTCCGCGGCGGGTGCCGCGCAGGGCGGCGGCAGGCATACAGGGAGACCGTCGCGACAAGATCGGTCGGATCGGCGTCCGACGGCCCGAGGAGGCGGGGGGAGCGGCTTCTTCGCTCTCCCCACAGGGGTGCGGCAGGCGTCATTGCCTGCAGCGCTTACGGCTCATGCCCGGTGGTCACGCATCTGAAACCAGCGAGTAACGGCTATTTATACGGCCCAACGTATAAGTACCGGCGCCGCTATCCTACGGCCGTACCGAACAGGCTGCCCAGGGCGTACGTCACACCGGCCGCGGCACCGCCCAGCGCGAGCTGCCGGAGGCCGCTGTACCACCAGGAGCGCGCGGTCACCTTGGCCACCACGGCGCCGCAGCCGAAGAGACCGGCGAGGGCGAGCAGCACGGCGGGCCACAGCGCGGTCGCGCCGAGCAGGAACGGCAACACGGGCAGCAGTGCGCCCAGGGCGAAGGATCCGAACGAAGAGACGGCGGCGACCAGCGGCGAGGGCAGGTCACCGGGGTCGATGCCCAGCTCTTCCCGGGCGTGGATCTCCAGGGCCTGCTCGGGATCCTCGGACAGCTGGCGCGCGACCTCCCGGGCCAGGTCGGGCTCCACACCCCGGGCGACGTACAGCGCGGCGAGCTCGTCCTGCTCGTCCTGCGGGTGCTTGCGCAGCTCACGGCGCTCGACATCCAGCTCGGCCTCGACCAGCTCCCGCTGCGAGGCGACCGAGGTGTACTCGCCGGCCGCCATGGAGAAGGCGCCGGCGGCGAGCCCGGCGAGGCCGGTGATGACTATGGTCTGATGACTCACGGACCCGCCGGCGACGCCCGTCATCAGGGCGAGGTTGGAGACGAGGCCGTCCATCGCACCGAAGACCGCGGGGCGCAGCCAGCCGCCGTTGACGTCGCGATGCGTGTGGTTGTCGCGGTGCGCCTCGTGCAGCGCGGCCTGCGTTTCGATGACGGCCATGGGGACCCCCGGATAGCTTAGCCAAAGCTAACTTTGGACGAGTTCTACTTTTCGACAACGCTGAACCTACGCCGAATTCCTCACTCCCGCCAGCAAGGAAAGGCTGGGCTAACCAGCACCTTTACCTGCGGCGCGGCGATTTCGCTCATCAGTGCATGAGGGTGCTCACATGCCGAGCGGGTGACTCCGGTCGTGCGGAGGCTCGCGCGGGCGCGCGCCGTGGGACACATCCGCAGAGGATCTTCGTGGTCCCGCTGAAGGAGGCCGCCCATGGCGTCGATCGCCTGCACTCCCCCGCTCCCGGCGCCCGACGGCGCCGCCGGACTGCGTGAGCGGGCCCGCGGCGCGCTGCTCGGCCTGGCCGTCGGAGACGCGCTGGGCGCACCCGCGGAGAACCTCAAGCCGTCCGAGATCCGCGCCCGCTGGGGCCGTATCACCGGGTATGTGGCGGAGCAGCCGTGCGGCACGGACGACACGGAGTACGCGATCTTCTCCGGGCTGCTGCTCGCCCGGCACGGCTCGGCGCTGACTCCGGCCCATGTGGAGGCGGCCTGGCACGAGTGGATCGCCGACCGGGCCGAGGGCCCCTTCCGGGGCGCGGGCTTCAGCGAGCGCGGCACCCTGGAGAACCTGCGCCGCGGCCTCGCGGCCCCGATCTCGGCCCAGCACCGGCATGCCTGGAGCGACGGGCTGGCGATGCGTGCGGCACCCTTCGGGGTCTTCGCGGCCGGCCGGCCCGCCGAAGCGGCCCGCCTGGTGGCGATCGACGGTTCGGTCAGCCATGAGGGCGAGGGCATCTACGGCGGCCAGGCGGTGGCGGCCGGGGTGGCGGCGGCGATGACCGGCGCGCCGGTTCCGGTGGTGATCGCCTCGGCCCTGGCGGTGATCCCCGAGGACTCCTGGACGGCGCGCTCCCTGCGCCGCGCGGTGGCCGTGTCCCACCGCGGCGAACGCGCGGTCCGCTGCGCGGTCGTCATCGGCGGCTACCCCTGGACCGACCTGGCCCCCGAGGCGGTCGCCCTCGCCTTCGGCGCGTACGCGGCGGCCGACGGCGACTTCGTGCAGGCCGTTCTGACCGCCGTCAACATGGGCCGGGACGCGGACACGACGGCGGCGGTGGCCGGCGCCCTGTCCGGCGCGACCCACGGCATCACGGCGATCCCACCCCACTGGGCCACCCCCATCGGCCCGGCCCGCGGCCACTGCCTCCCCTCCATGACCGGCCACCACATCCTGGACGTGGCAGAGCTGCTGGTACCGGTGGAGGGCGGCAAGTGGGGGCCGAGGGCGACGCTTCCGGGGTCGCTGCGGGAGGGGGCGGGGGGTGCTCATTCGGGGGCGCATCGGGAGGGGGCGAGGGCTGCTCACTCGGAGGTACTGCCCCAAGGAGCGGGGACAGTTCTCCCGAGCGCGCTCCCGGAAGGAACGAGAGCCGCTCCCCCGGCGGCACTTCCAGAAGGAACGGGAACCGCACCCCCGGGGGCGCTCCGGGAAAGGGCAGCAGCGGCCCTGCGGGGCTCCCCCACGGAGAGTGCGGGCGGCGCCCCCGCAGGCCCGCCTGCGCAGGAGACGGGGGCTGCCCCGCTGGGCCCGCTCCCCGCCTCCCTCCCGTCCGCAGCCGAGCCGGGCGGCTCACCCGGGACGGGCGCGCCCACCCCTCAGCCCGCCGGGTCGGGTGGCCGGAGGGATGAGCGGCGCCCCCTGGTCGGGGCGGGAAACTCCGGCACGCAGGACAGCGAGGGCCGGTCATGAGAGCGCGCCGTGTCGAGGGCCTCCTGCTCGGCCTGGCCGCAGGCGACGCCGCGGGCTGGCCGGCGGCCCGGCACCGGGCCGCCCGTATGCCCGAGTGGACCCGGCGGCTCACCCGCGAACTGGACACCTTCGCCGAGCAGAACGCCACCACCACCCTCCCCGTACCGATCGCCCTGAACCAGCCCCCCGAGCCCCTCCGCCTCGGCCCCTCCGACGACGCCGAGTGGGCGGCCTTCGCCGCCGAGGCGGTGCTGCGGGCCGGCGACGACGACGTCCTCGGCGACCTCAGCCGGGAGCGCCGTACCCGTGCCGCCATCGACCTGACCTGGACCGCCGTGGCCGCCGAGGTCGCCGCGGCGGCGGACCGCGCCCCCGAGGTCGAGTCCGCCGTACTGCCCCTGCGCGCCCGCATCTCGGTCCGGGCCGGCCTCGGCAACCTCGCCACCGGGCTGCGCCCGCCCGCCACCGGCCACGACAACCCGCACTACTTCGACGACGCCGCCTGCGTGCGTGCCTGCGTCCTCGCCGTCGCCCACCCCGGCGACCCCGAACGCGCCGCCGCCCTCGCCGAGTTCGACGCCCGCTACACCCAGGACGGCGACGGCGTGCACGGCGCCCGCGCCATGGCCGCCGCACTCGCACTCGCCCTCGCCGACGCCACGACGGACACCTGCGTGACCGCCGCGCTCGCCGAACTCCCCGCCGACACGGAGATCGGCCGCAACGCCCGCCACGCGCTCGCCCTCGCCGGGGACAGCGAGTCCGCCTTCGCCCTCGTCCCGCTCCTGGAGCACCAGATCGTCGACCACGTCTACAGCTACGGCATCGCCGCCGCCGAGACCGTCCCGGTGGCCCTCGCCCTGGCCACCGCCGCAGGCGGCCGTATCGCCGACGCCGTACCCGCCGCCGCCTGCCTGTCCCGGGTCGCCGACTCCGCCCCCGCCCTCGCCGGCGCCCTCACCGGAGCCCTCGGCGGCGGCGCGGCCATCCCGGAGACCTGGCGGGACGCCTGCCGCACCCTGTCCGGCTGCGCGCTGCCCCGCCTCGCCGGCACCGACCTGGTGGAACTCGCCGGACTCCTGGAAGCCGCGCAACCGGCCCGCCCGGAGGGATGATTCGGGGCATGACGCCCAAAGAGTCCAAAGGACTCGAAGAACCCGAAGAACTCGAAGAAGAAGAAAGCGGCCGGGCACCTGCGGACCCGTCCGTGCACGGCCTCGACGAACGGATCACCGGCGCCCTCGTCGGAGCCGCCGTCGGCGACGCCCTCGGCGGCCCGGTCGAGGGCTACTCCCCGGAGCAGATCGCCGAGCGCCACGGCGGCCGCGTCCACGGCATCGTCGGCCCCTGGCACGGCGACGCCTGGCGCACCGCCCGCCCCATCGCCCCGTACCACAAGGGCGACGGCCACGTCACCGACGACACCCTGATGACCCACGCGCTGATCCGGGTGTACGCCCGCGTCCGCGACCACCTCGACGCCTATGCGATCGCCGACCACCTGGTCCCGGACCTGATGACGAACCCGCGCTGGATCCCGGAACTGGAGACGGAGACCCTGCCCCTGCACCGCCTCTTCCTCGCCGAGAAGTGGCTCGTGACCCGGCTCGCCCACGGCCACGCCGACCCCCGCGAGGCGGGCGTCGGCAACATCGTCAACTGCGGCGCGGCGATGTACATGGCCCCCGTCGGCCTGGTGAACGCGGCCAACCCGGCCGCCGCCTACGCCGAGGCGCTCGACATCGCCGGCGCGCACCAGTCGTCGTACGGACGTGAGGCGGCCGGCGTCCTCGCCGCGGCCGTCGCCGCCGCCGCGACTCCGGGCGCGACCCCGGACTCGGTCGTCACCGCCTGTCTGTCCCTGGCGAAGGACGGCACCCGCGAGGCGATCGAGACGGTCTGCGAAGTGGCCCGTGGGTACACCGACTTCGAGTCGGCGCTACGGCCCCTGCGCGCGGCTGTCGCCCCGTACGACACCGTCGGCCCGGACTACCGCGCCCCCTCCCTCGCCGCCCGCCGCCCCTCCCGGTTGCACACGATCGAGGAACTGCCCGTCGCGCTGGGCATGGTGCTGGTGTCCGGCGGCGACTACCGGCACGCGGTCCTCGGCGCGGTCAACTACGGGCGCGACTGCGACTCGATCGCCACGATGGCCGGTGCCCTCGCGGGCGCCCTCGGCTCACCCGTCCCGGAGGACTGGGCGAAGGCGGTCGCCGAGGCCAGCCGCCTGGACCTGTGGGCGCCGGCCCGGACGCTCACCGAGGTCGCGCGGGAGGTCTTCGCCCGTGACGTACGGCGGCGCCGCGCCCATGAGCGGGCGTTCACGGCCCTCGGAGGAACCGCATGCTCCGACTGACCTGGGTCCAGCCGGAGGACCTGCTGGGCCACGAACTGAGCCAGGCCCGCCTGGACGGGCGGGAACCGTCGGCGATCGAGGCGCGCTGGCGGGCGGCGGGCGGCCCGGACGCGCCGCCGCGCGCGGGAGCGTCCGCCCCTCGCGCGTCCCGTTATCTGCGCCTCCTGGCGGAGGACTTGCTGGACGAACTGGCCGACCTGCCCAGTCGCCTGTCCGAGGACGAGCCGACAGACCTGCAACGCATCAAGTCCCTGTGCACGGACTGGCCGTCGTCCGAGGCAAGCGGCCCCGTCCCCGCCCCGGCCTCGCTGGAGGCCGCCTGGCTCGGCCGGGCCGTCGGCTGTCTCCTGGGCAAACCCGTCGAGAAGCTCCCCCTCGACGGCATCCGCGCCCTCGCCCGCGCGGCCGGCAACTGGCCGCTCAGCACCTACTTCACCGCCGTCGGCGTCCCGGAAGCCCTCCTCGCCGCATACCCCTGGAACCGCCGCTCGGCCGGAACCTCCCTCGCCGAGAACATCGACGGCATGCCCGAGGACGACGACCTCAACTACCCCCTCCTCAACCTGCTGCTCCTCCAGCGCCACGGAAAGAGCTTCCGCACCGGCGACGTGGCCCGGCTCTGGCTGGACGAGCTCCCGCCCGGCCGCACCTTCACCGCCGAACGCATCGCCTGCCGCAACCTCCTCTCCGGCATCGAACCCCCGCACACCGCCCGTCACCGCAACCCCTACCGGGAGTGGATCGGCGCCCTGATCCGCGCCGACGTGCACGGCTGGACCAACCCCGGCGACCCGGCCGCCGCCGCCGAACAGGCGCACCGCGACGCGGTCCTCACCCACACCGCCAACGGCGTCTACGCGGCGATGTTCACGGCCGCCGTCATCGCCGCCGCCGCGACCGGCACCCAGGACGTGCACACCTGTCTGCGCACCGGCCGGCGGGTGATCCCGCCCCGCTCCCGGCTCGCGCGGGCGATCGACCACGCCGTCGAACTGGCCGGGGCCCACGAGGACTTCGACGACATCGTGGACGAACTCCACGCCCGCTACTCCCCCGCCCACCACTGGGTGCACGCCGTCCCCAACACCGCCCTGCTCACCGCCGCCCTCACGCACGCGGACGGTGACTTCACCGGCTCCATCTGCCGTGCGGTGTCCGGCGGCCTGGACACCGACTCCAACGGCGCCACGGCCGGCAGCATCGCCGGACTGCTCGCGGGCGCGCCCGACGCCCTCCCCGACCGCTGGCGGGCCCCGCTGAAGAACCGGCTCGCCACCACCGTCGGCGACTTCGACGGCACCGGCTTCGACACCCTCGCCCACCTCACCCATCTGGAGGCGACCCGCTCATGACCCACATCGTCGTCCTCGGCAGCACCAACATGGACCTCGTCACCTATGTCACGAAGGCACCGCAGCGCGGCGAGACCGTGACGGGGCGCGAGTTCCACACCATCCCCGGCGGCAAGGGATCCAACCAGGCGATCGCCGCCGCCCGCGCCGGCGCCACCGTCTCGATGATCGGCGCGGTCGGCAACGACGCCTTCGGCCTGCGGCTGCGCGACACCCTGGAACACTCCGGCGTGGACACCGACTTCCTGCGCACGGTCGAGGGCCCGTCCGGCACCGCGCACATCGTGGTGGACGACGAGGGCGGCAACTCCATCGTCGTCATCCCCGGCGCGAACGGCACCGTCGACCACCTCTCCCCCGGCGACGAGGGCGTGATCGCCTCCGCCGACGCCCTGCTGCTGCAGCTGGAGATCCCGCTGGCCGCGGTCGTCGCGGGCGCCCAGGCGGCGCGCCGGCACGGGGTGCGTACGGTGCTCACCCCGTCGCCCGCCCAGCCGCTGCCGCCGGAACTCCTCGCCACCATCGACCTGTTGGTGCCCAACGAGTTCGAGGCGGTCACGCTCACCGGCCGCACCGACCCGCGCGATGCCGCCGCCGCCCTGCTGGACCTGGTGCCGGAGGTCGTCGTCACCCTCGGCGCGACCGGCAGCCTCTACCTGGCCCGGGGCACCGAGCCGCTGGTGATCCCGGCGCCGCGGGTGACCGCCGTCGACTCCACGGGCGCCGGCGACACCTTCGTCGGCACGCTCGCGGTGGCCCTCGCCGAGGAGAAGCCGGTGCGGGAGGCCCTGTCCTGGGCGGCGGCCGCCGCGGCGATCTCCGTCCAGCGTGCCGGGGCGTCGGCGTCGATGCCGTACCGCCCGGAGATCGACGCCCAGTGCACCGCATGAGTACGGCACACACGTATACGGCGGCACCGCCGCTGACCGGTCTGCGGGTGCTGGACCTGGCGACGCTGTTCGCGGGCCCGCTGGCCGCCACGCTGCTCGGTGACTTCGGCGCCGAGGTGATCAAGGTCGAGCATCCGGAGCGGCCGGACCCCTCCCGCGGGCACGGCCCGGCCAAGGACGGCATCGGGCTGTGGTGGAAGGTGCTCGGCCGCAACAAGCGGACCATCACCCTGGACCTGTCCACGCCCGGCGGGCGTGCCGTCCTGCTCCGGCTCGCCGCCACCGCCGACGTGGTGATCGAGAACTTCCGCCCGGGGACCCTGGAGAAGTGGGGGCTGGGCTGGGAGGAGCTGTCGGCCGCCGGCCCCCGGCTGGTCCTCGCCCGGGTGACGGCCTTCGGCCAGTACGGCCCGTACGCGCACCGCCCCGGCTTCGGCACGCTGGCCGAGGCGATGAGCGGCTTCGCCGCGCTCACCGGCGAGCCGGAGGCGCCGCCGACGCTCCCGCCGTTCGGGCTCGCGGACTCGATCGCGGCCCTGGCCACCGCCTACGCCGTGCTCACCGCGCTGGCCGCGCGGGAGCGCACCGGCGCCGGGCAGGTCGTCGACATGGCGATCATCGAGCCGATGCTGTCGGTCCTCGGCCCGCACCCCACCTGGTACGACCAGCTCGGTCATGTGCAGGAACGCACCGGCAACCGCTCCGCGAACAACGCCCCGCGCAACACCTACCGCACCGCCGACGGTCTCTGGGTCGCCGTCTCCACCTCCGCGCAGTCGGTCGCGGAGCGGGTGATGCGCCTGGTGGGCCGTCCGGAGCTGATCGAGGAACCGTGGTTCGCCACCGGCGCGGACCGCGCCGCGCACGCCGACGTCCTGGACGAGGCGGTCGGCTCCTGGATCGCCGCCCGCACCCGCACCGAGGTCCTCCGCGCCTTCGAGGAGGCCGAGGCCGCGGCGGCCCCGGTCCATGACGTACGGGACGTCCTGGCCGACCCCCAGTACCGGGCCCTGGACACGATCACCACGGTCCTCGACCCCGAGCTGGGCCCGCTGCGCATGCAGAACGTGCTCTTCCGGCTCTCCGCGACCCCCGGCGCGATCCGCTGGGCCGGCCGCCCGCACGGCGCCGACACCGAGGCCGTGCTCACCGAGCTGGGCCTCAGCCCCGCCGAGATCGCCGGCCTGCGCGCGGAGGGAGCCCTGTGACCCGGGCCCCGCTCACCTGGCTCTACGTCCCCGGTGACCGCCCGGCCGTGGTGACCAAGGCACTGGCCGCAGGCGCCGACGTGGTGGTGATCGACCTGGAGGACGCGGTCGCCCAGGACCGCAAGGAGTACGCCCGGGCGGCCACGGCCGAGCTGCTCACCGAGCCCCAGCCGGTCCCGGTGCACGTCCGCGTCAACGCCCTGGACAGCTCCTGGGCCACCGCCGACCTGGGCGCCCTGGCCGCGCTCCCCGGCCTGTCGGGTCTGCGGCTCCCGAAGGTGACCGCCCCGGCCCAGATCAGGCAGGCCGCCGCGGCCACTCCCGTACCCCTGTACGCCCTGCTGGAGTCGGCGCTCGGCATCGAGCACGCCTACGCCATCGCCACCGCGCACCCCGCCCTGCGGGGCATCGCCCTCGGCGAGGCGGACCTACGGGCCGACCTGGGTGTGAGGGCCGACGCGGGCCTCGACTGGCCGTGCTCCCGGGTGGTCGTCGCCGCCCGTGCCGCCGGTCTCGCCCCACCGCCCCAGTCGGTCCACCCCGACATCCGCGACCTGGACGGCCTCGCCGCGTCCTGCGCCCACGGCCGCGCCCTCGGCTTCCTGGGCCGCGCCGCGATCCACCCCCGGCAGCTGCCGGTGATCGAGCGGGCCTACCTGCCCACACCGGCGGAGACGGAGCACGCGGAGACGATCCTCAAGGCAGCGGCCGCGCAGGAGGGCGCCCAGGCCCTGCCCGACGGCCGCTTCATCGACGCGGCGGTGGTGGCCATGGCCCGGCGCACCCTGTCCCTGGCCCACCGGGGCTGACCCCGTCCGCACACGCCGAGGGCGCCCGGGAGAACTCCGGGCGCCCTCGGCGTCGTACGACCTGCGGTCAGCTCTTCTTCGTCGCCGACTCGGCGTCGTCCTCCGCCTCCGCGTCGGAAGGCCCGCCCTCGTCGTCCGCTTCGGCGGCTTCGGCGGCTTCGGCGGCGGCATCCGGCTCGTCACCGGCCGCCTCGGAAACGGCCTCGGGCTCCACCACGGCCTCCCTGCCCGGCCGCTTCTTCGCCGACACGACGAAGTACGTCACCGCGAGCAGGAACACGATCAGCGCGGTCCAGACGTTGAGGCGAACGCCCAGGATGTGGTGGGCGTCGTCGACGCGCATGTACTCGATCCAGCCGCGGCCCGCGCAGTACGCGGCGACGTACAGGGCGAACGCGCGGCCGTGGCCCAGCGTGAAGCGGCGGTCGGCCCAGATGACCAGCAGGCCCACGCCGATGCACCACAGGGACTCGTAGAGGAACGTCGGGTGGTAGTAGCCCGGCACCCGGCCGCCCTCGGAGGAGGTGATGTGCAGGGCCCATGGAACGTGGGTCTCATGGCCGTAGAGCTCCTGGTTGAACCAGTTGCCCCAGCGGCCGATGGCCTGCGCGAAGGCGATGCCGGGCGCGACGGCGTCGGCGTACGCCGGCATCGGGATGCCCCGGCGCCGTGCGCCGATCCACGCGCCGAGCGCGCCGAGCGCGATCGCGCCCCAGATGCCCAGACCGCCCTGCCACACCTTGAAGGCGTCCACCCAGTCACGGCCGTCGCTGAAGTACAGCTCGTAGTCCGTGATCACGTGGTACAGCCGGCCGCCGACCAGGCCGAACGGCACGGCCCAGACCGCGATGTCGGCGACGGTGCCGGCCCGCCCGCCGCGGGCGATCCAGCGTTTGTTGCCGAGCCAGACGGCCACGAAGACGCCGATGATGATGCAGAAGGCGTAGCCGCGCAGCGGGATGGGGCCGAGGTACAGCACCCCGCGCGACGGGCTGGGAATGTAGGAAAGTTCCATGGCAGGTCCGACGCTACCGTGCCGGGCCGTGGGGACCGCAAGCAGCCCGGCTACGGGTCCATAACGGGGGGTGAGAAAAACGGACGGGATCAGGGGGAGATCCTTACCCGCGGTCGGCCGCCTCCACCATCTGCTTGAGCTTGGCCGGGGTCATGGTCTGGTCCTGGTAGATGTTCTTCCCGCCCAGCAGGACCGTGGGCGTGCCGGTGAAGCCGCCGTTCTTGAACGCGTTCTGGGACTTGTTCACCCAGCTGTCGTGGGTGCCGTTCCTGACGCACTTCTGGAAGGCGGGGGTGTTCAGCCCGCCGACCTTTCCGGCCAGCCCGATCAGCTTGGTGTTGTCGGCGAAAGCGTCGACGGTCTCCTTGGGCTGGTTCGCGTACAGCACGTCGTGGTAGTCGCGGAACTTTCCGGTGTCCTGAGCACAGGCCGCGGCGTTGGCCGCGCGCAGGGAGCCGGTGCCGCCGAGGTTGCCGTCGATCAGCCGGACCAGGTGGTACTCGATTCTGAGCTTGCCGGAGTCGACCAGTTGGTGGAGCGTCGGGCGGTAGGCGATCTCGAAGGCCTGGCAGGCCGGGCAGCGCAGGTCCTCCCAGACGGTGAGCGTGGACTTGGCGCCGTCCTTGCCGACCGGGATCGCCAGGCTGTCCTTGCCCTGCGCGCCCGAGGGAGCCACGACCGGGCCCGCCTTCTCGCCCTTTTCCTTGCCGGCGTTCGCGGCGAGCACGCCGACCACCGCCGCGAGGCCCAGGACGCAGACGATGCTCGCGCCCACGATGAGCGTGCGCCGCCGCTTGTCCGCGGCCTTCTGCTTCTCGCGCTCGACCGCCAGCCGCTCCCGGGCGGTGCGCTTTCCGTCACGGTTCTTCTCACTCACACCCCCAGAACGAACCGGGGAGGCGCTGCGCGCCTCCCCGGTCCCAGGTCCACTCGTTCGGGTGACCGAATGTTCTGATAGGGAAAACGATCGGCTGACGTGCGGAGCGACCGGCGTCACGCCTGTCCGCGCACGCCCTTCGCCAGCTCTCCGGCCAGCTCGCGGACCGCCGCGAGACCCGACGCGTGGTCGGGGGCGTCCAGCATCCGCTTGACGAACGCCGAGCCGACGATCACACCGTCGGCGAAGCCCGCGACCTCGGCGGCCTGGGCGCTGTCGGAGACCCCGAGTCCGACGCAGACGGGCAGCCCGGTGCCGGTGGCGCGGGTGCGCTCGACCAGGTTCTGGGCCTGCGCGCCGACGGATTCCCGGGTGCCGGTGACTCCCATCAGCGAGGCCGCGTAGACGAAGCCGCTGCCCGCCGCGGTGATCTCGGCGAGCCGCCCGTCCTTGCTGCTCGGCGCCACGACGAAGACCGTCGCGAGGCCGTGCTTCTCGGCGTGCTCCCGCCACAGGGCCGACTCCTGCACCGGCAGGTCGGGCAGGATGCAGCCCGCGCCGCCCGCCTCGGCCAGCTCGGCGGTGAACCGCTCGACGCCGTACCGGTCGATGGGGTTCCAGTACGTCATGACGAGCACGGGCTTGCCGGTCGCCGCGTGCGCCTCGCGGACCGTCCGCATCACGTCGGCGATCCGGACGCCGCCCCGCAGGGCGATGTCGTCGGCGGTCTGGATGACCGGGCCGTCGAGGACGGGGTCGCTGTGCGGCAGACCCACCTCCACGACATCCGCCCCGCCTTCGAAAACGGCCTTGATCGCCTCGATGCCGCCGTCCACGGTCGGGAACCCGGCCGGGAGGTAGGCGATGAGCGCGGACCGGCCCTCGGCCTTCGCGGCGGCGAGGGTGCCGGCCAACAGCTCGATGTTCCCGGTCACTTGGCGTCCCCCTCGATCTCGGCGGTGTCGGCGTGGTCGGCGGCCACCTCGGCGTCGGTGTCGTACAGGCCGAAGTAGCGGGCGGCGGTGTCCATGTCCTTGTCACCGCGGCCGGAGAGGTTGACGACGATCAGGCCGTCCCTGCCCAGCTCCCTGCCGACCTCCAGGGCGCCGGCCAGGGCGTGGGCGCTCTCGATGGCCGGGATGATCCCCTCGGTACGGGACAGCAGGCGCAGGGCCTGCATGGCCGCGTCGTCGGTGATCGCGCGGTACTCGCCGCGGCCGGAGTCCTTCAGGTAGGAGTGCTCCGGTCCGATGCCCGGGTAGTCCAGGCCCGCCGAGATCGAGTACGGCTCGGTGATCTGGCCCTCGTCGTCCTGCAGGACGTAGGAGCGGGAGCCGTGCAGGATGCCGGGCTCGCCCGCGGTCAGGGTGGCCGCGTGCTCCCCGGTCCCGATGCCGTGTCCGGCCGGCTCGCAGCCGATGAGGCGGACGCCCTCGTCGGGGATGAAGGCGTGGAAGAGGCCGATGGCGTTGGAGCCGCCGCCGACGCAGGCGATCGCGGCGTCGGGGAGGCGCCCGGCGCGTTCCAGCAGCTGGCGGCGTGCCTCGACGCCGATGACCCGGTGGAAGTCGCGGACCATGGCCGGGAAGGGGTGCGGTCCGGCGACCGTCCCGAACAGGTAGTGGGTGTGGTCGACGTTGGCGACCCAGTCGCGGAACGCCTCGTTGATGGCGTCCTTCAGGGTGCGGCTGCCGGACTTCACCGCGACGACCTCGGCGCCGAGCATGCGCATGCGGGCCACGTTCAGGGCCTGGCGCTGGGTGTCGATCTCGCCCATGTAGATGGTGCAGTCGAGGCCGAAGAGGGCGCAGGCGGTGGCCGTGGCGACGCCGTGCTGGCCGGCGCCGGTCTCCGCGATGACCCGGGTCTTGCCCATGCGCCTGGTAAGCAGGGCCTGGCCGAGCACGTTGTTGATCTTGTGGGAGCCGGTGTGGTTGAGGTCCTCGCGCTTGAGGAACACGCGGGCGCCACCCGCCTCCGCGGCGAAACGGGGTACCTCGGTCAGAGCCGAGGGACGGCCCGTGTAGTTGACCAGCAGGTCGTCGAGTTCCCGGGCGAACTCGGGGTCGTGCTTGGCCTTGTCGTACTCGACGGCGACCTCGTCGACGGCGGCGACGAGGGCCTCCGGGATGAACTTGCCGCCGAACGCGCCGAAGTAGCCATCGGCGCTGGGGACTTGACCCTCCGGGTCGGGGTGGAAGAAGTTGCTGGGCATGCCGAAACCTCACGGTGAGTGCGTGAAATGACACTATTCGCCGTGGGGGCGGGGATTCGTCCGTTGACTGCGGGCCGTCAGTGGCTTGTCGCGCAGTTCCCCGCGCCCCTGACGGGGCGCTGCCATCGCATGCCGTTCACTTGCCCGGGCTCGTCACCGATGACGTAACGCACGCGACGGCCGTGGACACGCCTTGCCGGGGCTCGGCAGCCCCTCGGGCGGCAGCCGCGCGCCAGGCGGGCGTGCCGGTCCATGGTCGTCACGATGGGAGTCATCGGCACCAGCCTACCGGCGGTCAGCCCCGCCCGTGCCGCAGAGCGGGGTGTTCGCCCGCGGCGACCAGGTCGGATACGGCGGTCTTCGGATCCCGGCCGGTGACCAGGGACTCGCCGACCAGGACCGCGTCGGCGCCGGCGTTGGCGTAGGCGATCAGGTCGTGCGGGCCTCGGACACCGGACTCGGCGACCTTGACGATGTGGCCCGGGATCTCCGGTGCGACCCGCTCGAACGTGCCGCGGTCGACCTCCAGCGTCTTCAGGTTGCGCGCGTTGACGCCGATGATCCTGGCGCCCGCGTCCACGGCCCGCTCGACCTCGTCCTCGTCGTGGACCTCCACGAGCGGGGTGAGGCCGATGGAGACCGCGCGCTCGATCAGCGACTCCAGGGCCGGCTGGTCCAGGGCGGCCACGATCAGCAGCGCGAGGTCGGCGCCGTACGCCCGGGCCTCCCACAGCTGGTACGAGGTGACGATGAAGTCCTTGCGGAGCACCGGGATGTCCACGCGCGCGCGGACGGCCTCCAGGTCGGCCAGCGAGCCGCCGAAGCGGCGCTGTTCGGTGAGGACGGAGATGACGGCCGCGCCGCCCGCCTCGTAGTCCGCGGCCAGCCCGGCCGGGTCGGCGATCGCGGCCAGCGCGCCCTTGGAGGGGCTGGAGCGCTTGACCTCGCAGATCACCTTCACGCCGTCGCCCTTGAGCGCGGCCACCCCGTCCTTGGCGGCGCGAGCCTTGGCCGCGCGCTCCTTGAGCTCGTCGAGGCTGACGCGTGCCTGCCGCTCCGCGAGGTCGGCACGGACTCCGTCGATGATCTCGTCGAGCACACTCACGCGAGCGGCCCCCTTTCAGACGGTGGTTCCTTCAGGCTGGGAAAACCTGTGGTCACTGCGATGGTATCCGCAGCGGCGCGGAGCCCTCGCATCCGGTGGACGCCGGTCCCACTCCCTGGACGCCCGCCGTTCGCTCAGGGATGCAGCCAGCCGCCCGACGGCAGGTTCCGGACGACCGTGAACACCAGCAGCACCGCGCCGGCGGCCCACAGGTGCACCGGCCCCGGGTCCACGCGCACCGGCCGGCCACGTGCCGCGCGGATCACCCACACGGTCCACAGCACGGCGAAGCCCAGGTAGGCGGCGACGCCCAGCGCGTTGTCGCGCAGGGCGGTGAGGAGGTCGCCGTGGACGAAGGCGTGCGCGCTGCGCAGGCCGCCGCAGCCGGGGCAGTACAGGCCGGTGATCCGGTACAGCGGGCAGACGGGGTAGTGACCGGGTTCGTTCGGGTCGACGGCGCCGACGTAGGCGAAGGCTCCGGCGACGGCGGTGAGGAGCCCGGCCGGGAGGGCGAGGCGCCGCCACAGCGGGTCCGCGACGGCGGCACGGGGAACGGCCTGCGGGACCGGGGGACTCTCGGCGTTCACGCGGCCATTGTCTCCTGCGCACCGGCCCCGTGCGCGCGGTCCGCACACCGCGAGGGGCGGCCCGCGCCCTCTCCGGATGCGGACCGCCCCTCACGGGAAGCTGTGGGCGCGCTCAGCTCTCGGCGCCGGCCGGCTCACGGGTCGCGACGGGGCCCTCGGCCATCTTGAGGGGCTTGGGGTCCGCACCGAGGCCCATGGCCTTCATGATGCCGCCGACCACCGCGCCGCCGAGGATGAGCACCATGCCGGCCCAGAAGCCGACGGTGTTGGCCATCACCATGAAGGCGCCCGCGACGCAGAAACCGATGAAGGAAATGATGACACCGGTCCAGGCGGCCGGGGTGTGACCGTGGCCGTGGCTGCTGCCCGCCATGTCTGTGCTCCTCGTTGCTGTGTACGTGTCCCAGGGGAGCGTCGTACGGGTCGTACCGCTCCGAGCCCGCCCGTCACTGTCCGAGCCGGACGCTCGTCGTCCATTGTCCCGTACGGGCGCGCGTGCCGGACGCGGGGGTGGCGTCTGTTTCGCCACACCCGCGGTGGGGTCAGGCTCCCGTCGGGTCCTCGCCCCGGTCCAGGGCCTTCCAGATCTCCTCGGGCCGTTCCGGGTCGGCCGGCCGTGCCGTGCGGCGCGGGCGGTCGGTGCCGCGCTCGTAGCGGCCGGACATGGCGGGCCACCGGCTGCCGTAGCGCAGCGCGAGCAGGCCGGCGAGCAGGATCAGCACACCGCCGGCGGCCGCGACGTACGGCCAGCCGGTGTGGCTGAGCGCGGCGACGGTGGCGGAGGTGTCGCCGCTCGCCCGGGCGGCCTTCTCGTCCAGCGCGGAGCTGTCGGAGGCGGCGGCGAGGGCGGCGGCGGTGATGCCGGCGCCGGACAGCGCGAGCAGCCCGGCGACGACGAGCCGGCCGGCCCTGCGGACGGCGAAGACGGCGACGAGCGCGGCGAGGCCCACTATGGCGAGGGCCGCGGGTACGCCCGTGACGTCGCTGCCCTTGGCGGTCAGCGGGAACGCGCCGCCGGCCACCGTCGCGGTGCCCTCCGCCCAGCGCTGCCGGGTCGCGAGCAGCGCCACGGCCGCGCCGAGCGCTCCGCACAGCAGGGCCACGGCGAGGCTCCGCCGGCCGGACCGGACGGACGCGGCGGCTTCGGTACGGGGGTGAGGTACAGCAGTCACGCGTACCACTATCGCCTGAACCCGGAGCGAACCGACACCCGGGTCCGTCAAGCCATGAGAAGGTCGAGTTTCGGCCATGATCCGCTCAGGAACGGCACATGGACGTCTCAGGAACGGCAAAGGAACGTTCCCAGTTCAACTTCCACCTTGTTGACGTGGCCCCGCCATCCGTACGTTCTGCGCGACCACGGCGCGCCACCCCGCGCCGTGGTGGCACCGCGCACCCCCCACAGCCCTTCCCGGTTCACCCACCTCGTGGAGGACGTACGTTGCGCAGAACCGTTTCCCTCACCGCCGTGGCCACGCTCGCCACGGCCGCCCTCGCCCTGGCCGCCCCGGTCGGCCAGGCCGCCGCCTCCTCGTCCCACGGCGTCAGCGTCGCCCACGCCTGCGCCGCCCCGACGAAGAAGGACCAGATGGCCTGCAACGCCCTGCAGGTCACCGCCGGCACCCCGGCCTCGGCGCACGCCGAGAGCGCCCTGACGGCCGCCGCCGCTCCCTCCGGCTACGGCCCCGCCTCGCTCCAGGCGGCGTACAACCTGCCCTCCGCGACCGGCGGTTCGGGCCAGACGGTGGCGATCGTCGACGCCTACGACGACCCGAACGCCGAGTCCGACCTCGCCGTCTACCGCTCCCAGTACGGCCTGTCCGCCTGCACCACCGCCAACGGCTGCTTCAAGAAGGTGGACCAGAACGGCGGCACCAAGTACCCGCGCGGCAACTCCGGCTGGGCCGAGGAGATCTCACTCGACCTCGACATGGTCAGCGCGGCCTGCCCGAACTGCAAGATCCTGCTGGTGGAGGCCAGTTCGGCGAGCATGACCAACCTGGGCACGGGCGTGAACACCGCCGTGAAACTGGGCGCGAAGTTCGTCTCCAACAGCTACGGCGGCTCCGAGTCCTCCAGTGACGCGACGTACGACTCCACCTACTTCAACCACCCGGGCGTCGCCATCACCGTCTCCTCCGGTGACAACGGCTACGGCGTCGAGTACCCGGCGGCCTCCCCGTACGTGACGGCGGTGGGCGGCACGTCCCTGAAGACGGCCTCCACCACGCGCGGCTGGACCGACACGGTGTGGAGCGGGGCCGGCTCCGGCTGCTCCGCGTACGACGCCAAGCCCGGCTGGCAGAAGGACTCCGGCTGTGCGAAGCGCACCGTCGCGGACGTCTCGGCGGTCGCCGACCCCAACACCGGTGTCGCGGTGTACGACACCTACGGCCAGGGCAGCGGCTGGATGGTCTTCGGCGGCACCAGCGCCTCCTCCCCGCTGATCGCGGCGACCTACGCGCTGGGCGGCGCCCCGTCCGCCGGTTCGTACCCGGCGTCCTTCCCGTACGCGCACACCTCGGCGCTGTACGACGTGACCAGCGGCTCCAACGGCAGCTGCGGCGGGTCCTACCTGTGCGGCGGCACCGCCGGGTACGACGGCCCGTCCGGGCTCGGCGTCCCGAACGGCACCGCCGCGTTCACCGGCTGAACTCCCCTATGAGCTGAGCCGGTTGGCCGTGTGCACCGCGCGGAGGACCGCCGCCGCCTTGTTGCGGCACTCCTGGTCCTCCGCGACCGGGTCGGAGTCGGCGACGACGCCGGCTCCGGCCTGCACGTACGCCGTGCCGTCCCGCAGCAGGGCGGTACGGATGGCGATCGCGGTGTCGGAGTCGCCGGCGAAGTCCAGATAGCCGACACAGCCGCCGTACAGACCGCGCCGGGACGGTTCCAGTTCGTCGATGATCTGCATCGCGCGGGGCTTGGGGGCGCCGGAGAGGGTGCCCGCCGGGAAGCAGGCGGTGAGCACGTCGAAGGCCGTACGGCCCTCGGCGACCCGGCCGGTGACCGTGGAGACGATGTGCATCACGTGCGAGTAGCGCTCGATGGACATGAAGTCGACCACCTCGACCGAGCCGGGCTCGCAGACCCGTCCCAGGTCGTTGCGGCCCAGGTCCACCAGCATCAGGTGCTCGGCCCGCTCCTTGGGGTCGGCGAGCAGCTCCTCGGCGAGGGCCTGGTCCTGCTGCGGGGTGGCCCCGCGGGGCCGGGTACCGGCGATGGGGTGGACCATCGCCCGCCCGTCCTCGACCTTCACCAGGGCCTCGGGGGACGAGCCGACGACGTCGAACCCGTCGAAGCGGAACAGGTACATGTACGGCGAGGGGTTCGTGGCCCGCAGGACGCGGTAGACGTCCAGGGCGCTCGCCGTGCACCGGGTCTCGAAGCGCTGCGAGGGCACGACCTGGAAGGCCTCGCCCGCGCGGATGCGCTCCTTGATGTCCTCGACGGCCACCTGGAAGTCCGGGCCGCCCCACAGCGCGGTGTACTCGGGCAGCTCGGAGGGCGGCAGGACGGCCGGGGGCTGGGCGACCGCACGCGTGAGGTCGGCCTCCATCGCGTCGAGGCGGGCCACGGCGTCGGCGTAGGCCTCGTCCACACCGGTGTCGAGGTCGTTGTGGTTGATCGCGTTGGCGATCAGCAGGACCGAGCCCTCCCAGTGGTCCATGACGGCGAGGTCGCTGGTCAGGAGCATGGTCAGTTCGGGCAGGCGCAGGTCGTCGCGCTCGCCGGGGCCGATCTTCTCCAGGCGGCGGACGATGTCGTAGCCCAGGTAGCCGACCATGCCGCCGGTGAAGGGCGGCAGGCCCTCCTGGTGCGGGGTGTGCAGGGCCTGGATCGTCGCCCGCAGGGCGGCCAGCGGGTCACCCCCGACGGGGACGCCGACGGGCGGGGCACCGAGCCAGTGCGCCTGTCCGTCGCGCGCGGTCAGCGTGGCGGCGCTGCGGACTCCCACGAAGGAGTAGCGGGACCAGGAGCGGCCGTTCTCCGCGGACTCCAGCAGGAAGGTGCCGGGGCGCTCCGCGGCGAGCTTGCGGTAGAGCGCGACCGGGGTGTCGCCGTCGGCGAGGAGCTTGCGCGTGACCGGGATGACGCGCCGGTCGGTGGCGAGCTTGCGGAAGGTCTCAAGGTCCATGGCGGCTGACCCTACTGATCGGAGGCAGGAGCGGCGGCGGAACCGGCGTCCCGGTCGGCGTCCTTGAGGAGCACGTCCTCGTCGAAGCAGGTGCGCGCGCCGGTGTGGCAGGCCGCGCCCAGCTGGTCCACCTTGACCAGCACGGTGTCGGCGTCGCAGTCCAGCGCGACCGACTTCACCCACTGGACGTGGCCCGAGGTGTCGCCCTTGACCCAGTACTCCTGGCGGCTGCGGGACCAGTAGGTACAGCGGCCGGTGGTCAGTGTGCGGTGCAGCGCCTCGTCGTCCATCCAGCCGAGCATGAGCACCTCGCCGGTGTCGTACTGCTGGGCGATGGCGGGCAGGAGACCGTCCGCGCTGCGCTTGAGGCGGGCGGCGATCTCCGGGGTGAGGCTGCTGGGCCGGGGAGTCCCGGTCGTACTGGTCATGGGTGCCATTGTGCCGCGCGGCACCGACAGTGACCGGCTCTGTCCATTGGGCGGACCTTCCACGGAGTCGTAGGCTGACTGCATGTCGACCTTTGCCAAGCGTGAACGGCTCCTGCTCGCCGACCTCTTGGAAACCGTCGGTCCGGACGCCGAGACCCTCTGCGAGGGCTGGCGCACCCGGGATCTGGCCGCCCATGTGATCGTGCGCGAGCGCCGCCCGGACGCGGCCGGGGGCACGCTGATCAAGCAGCTCGCGCCGCGCCTGGAGAAGGTGATGGCCGAGTACACCGCGAAGCCGTACGAGGAGCTGATCCAGCTGATCCGTACCGGCCCGCCGCGCTTCTCGCCGTTCCAGCTCAAGCAGGTCGACGAGGCGGCCAACATCGTCGAGTTCTACGTCCACACCGAGGACGTCCGCCGTGCCCAGCCGGACTGGAGCCCGCGGGAGCTGGACCCGGTGTTCCAGGACGCCCTGTGGTCCCGGCTGGAGCGCACGGCGCGGCTGGTGGCCCGGGGGGTGCCGACGGGGCTGGTGCTGCGCCGCCCGGACGGGCAGACGGCGGTGGCGCACCGGGGTGCGCCGGTGGTGACGGTGACGGGAGAGCCGTCGGAGCTGCTGATGTTCGCGTTCGGCCGGCAGGACGCGGCGAAGGTGCAGGTGGACGGCGAGGCGGACGCCATCGCCAAGCTGCACGAGTCCAGGCAGCTGGGCCTCTGACCACGGCGGCCGGGCAGCCGAAGCCGGTTCGGCCGAAGGGGTGAACGGCGGTCAGCCGGGGAGTTCCGCGCGGCGCAGGGCCGGTACGACGAGGGCGACGAGCCCGCCGAGGCCGCAGACGGCGGCGCTGACCGCGTAGACCGGCCCGAGCCCCCAGGCGCCGATCGCGGCGGCCGCGACGGGCATGCTCAGCGGGGTGAGGCCCAGGCTGATCAGGCTGGAGGCGGCGGTGACGCGGCCCAGGCGGGCGGGGTCGGACTGCGTCTGCAGCAGGGCCCCGCACAGGGCGCCGCTGAGCCCGGTGAGCAGGCCGACGAGCAGGGCCGTACCGACGGCCGCGGCGAGAGTCGGTACGAAGGCGAGGGCGCCGACGGCCACGGACCCCGCGGCACACGCGCACCCGGTGACCAGTCCCGCGCGCGGCAGCCGTCCGCGGACCGTCAGCAGCAGCGAGGCGGCTCCCGCGCCGGTCCCGAATCCGGCCAGCACCCAGCCCATGCCGGAGGCGCCCCAGCCGCGATGGTCGGCGAGCAGGGTCAGGCCGACGTTCAGCGGGCCGACGAAGCCCAGGTCGCCGAGGGCGATGACCAGCATCAGCGGGGCGAGGACGCGGTGGCGCCGGATGTGGCGCAGGCCGTCCCGGAGGTCACCCCAGACCGTGCCCGCCGCGCGGTCGGTGACGTCCCGGCCGGCCCCGGGCGCCTCGGGTACGTCACCCACGGCAGCCTCCGACGCGTCTGACACCTCGCCCCACGCGGCTCCGGATGCCTCAGACACCGACGCCTCGGGCGCATCGCCCCGGGCGGCACGTCCGCCGCCGGCCGGGGCGAGGGCGGCCCGGGCGAGGGCGGGCGGCTGCCCCGCGGGCCCGGGCGTCCGGTGCTTCGGCAGGTCCCGTATCCGTACGGAGAGCAGCAGCGGTACGGAGACGGCGATGAGCAGGCCGGCGAGCGCGAAGGCCGCGGCCGCGCCGCCGAGGGCCACGCCGAGGCCGCCGAGCGGTGCGCCGACGACGTTGGAGAAGCGGATGGCCAGGCCGCGCATGCCCTGGACCCGGGCGAGCTGGTCCTGCGCGGTGAGGCGCGCCGGAAGGGCGCCGACGGCGGGCATGAAGACGGCGTCGACGGCGGGCATGAAGACGGCGTCGACGGTGCCGAAGACCAGCGCCAGCAGGGCGAGCGGCCACAGGCCGGGGCGGGTGAGGGACAGCAGGGCGGCCACGGCCAGGACGGCGGCGCAGCGTACGGCGTCGCTGCCGATGACCACCCGGCGCGGCCCGAACCGGTCGGCGACGACTCCCCCGCCCAGCATCAGCACGGCCCTGGGCAGCGCGCTGGCCGACATCACCAGCCCGGCCTGCGCCGGTGTCCCGGCCCGCACGGCGGCCCAGGACAGGGCGAGGTAGTAGACGTTGTCGCCCAGCATCGAGGAGGTGTAGGCAGCGAGCCAGCGGCGGACGTTGGGGTCGCGGTGGGCCTGCGGCGCGGTCGCGGCGGTCACGGGAGGAGGGTCCTCTCAGACGCGGAACGGGAAGCCGTACACGTGCAGCGCGACGTGCTCGCGCCCCCGGGTGTCACCGGCGGCCTCTCGGGCGCGCCCCTGCTCGTCGTAGCGCTTGAGCAGGTCGTGCAGGTCCGTCTTCAGCCCGGCCAGTTCCTCGGCCGTCAGTCTCAGCAGCGACTCGGAGTCGTGGGCTGCGCCGTTCCACTCCGCGCCCCAGTGGGCGCGCTCGTCCAGGTACCTCCGGTACATCTCGGCGCGCTGTTCCAGGAACATGCGGGAGGCCGCCAGGTGGGCGGCCACCTTTTCGGGCGCGTCCTGGAAGTCCTGGTCGCGAATGGAGACCCCTGGGGAGGACGGCTGCCACCACCGCTCCCGCGCATCCGCGCTGCGCGGCTCCGCCTCCTCCACGAGACCGTGCTCGGCGAGCTTGCGCAGGTGGTAGCTGACCAGGGAGACGGCCTCGTCGACCTGCTCCGCGAGCTGCGAGGCGGTGGCCGCCTCGGCGATGAACAGCAGCCGATAGAGCTTCAAGCGCAGGGGGTGCGCGAGCGCCTTCAGGGTGCCCACGTCCGTGATGCGGCGCTCCTCCTCATGGGACATGCCCCGACCATAGATACGAAAGAGAAGTTGCACAACAGATTTTGCGCAACTTCTCTTTCGTATCTCGCTGCCGAACGCCGGCGCAGCGTCACCGCACCGGGTGTCCGGCCTCCCGGAGCGTCTGCTTCACGTCGCCGATCCTCAGGTCGCCGAAGTGGAAGACCGACGCGGCCAGTACCGCGTCCGCGCCGGCCTGGATGGCCGGCGGGAAGTGGGCCAGTGCGCCGGCGCCGCCGGACGCGATCACCGGGACGGTCACGTGCTTGCGGACGGCCGCGATCATCTCCAGGTCGTAGCCGTCCTTGGTGCCATCCGCGTCCATCGAGTTCAGCAGGATCTCGCCCGCGCCCAGCTCGGCCGCCCGGTGCGCCCACTCGACGGCGTCGATGCCGGTGCCGCGCCGGCCGCCGTGGGTCGTGACCTCGAAGGAGCCCGACTCGGTGCGGCGGGCGTCGACCGACAGCACCAGCACCTGACGGCCGAAGCGTTCGGCGATCTCGCGGATCAGCTCGGGGCGGGCGATCGCGGCGGTGTTCACGCCCACCTTGTCGGCGCCCGCCCGCAGCAGCTTGTCCACGTCCTCGGCCGTGCGGACACCGCCGCCGACCGTCAGCGGGATGAACACCTGCTCGGCGGTGCGGCGCACCACGTCGTAGGTCGTCTCCCGGTTGCCCGAGGACGCGGTGATGTCCAGGAACGTCAGCTCGTCGGCGCCCTCGGCGTCGTACACCTTGGCCATCTCGACGGGGTCGCCCGCGTCGCGCAGGTTCTGGAAGTTGACGCCCTTGACGACCCGGCCGTTGTCCACGTCCAGGCAGGGGATGACTCGGACCGCCAGGGTCATGACTGATCAGGCTCCTCTGAATGCTTCGAGTTCCACTTCGACCAGGATGCGGGGATCGACGAAGCCCTCGACGACCAGCAGGGTCGAGACCGGGCGTACGGAGTCGAAGATCTCCTTGTGCGCCCGGCCGACGGCGTCCACGTCCCGCACATGGGTCAGGTACATCCTCGTACGGATGACCGAGTCGATGCCGAGTCCGAGCTCGCCGATCGCCTCGATGGCGCTGGTGAAGGCCACCTTGGCCTGTTCGTACGGGTCGCCCTCGCCGTACAGCACATCGCCCCGGAAGGACGTCGTGCCCGCCACCAGCACCCGGTCGCCCGCCGCCACGGCACGTGCGAAACCGAAACTCTCCTCCCAGGGACTTCCGCTCTGCACCCGCCGTACGGCTTCGCTCATGACGACACAGCCTCCAAGGCCTCTTCCAGGGTGAACGCCTTCGCGTACAGCGCCTTCCCGACGATGGAGCCCTCGACACCGAGGGGTACCAGCTCGGCGATGGCCCGCAGGTCGTCCAGGGACGACACGCCGCCCGAGGCCACCACCGGGCGGTCGGTCCGCGCGCACACGTTCTTCAGCAGCTCCAGGTTCGGGCCCTGCAGCGTGCCGTCCTTGGCGATGTCCGTCACCACGTACCGTGCGCAGCCCTCCTTGTCGAGGCGCTCCAGCGTCTCGTAGAGGTCGCCGCCGTCGCGGGTCCAGCCGCGGCCGCGCAGCGTGGTGCCGCGCACGTCCAGGCCCACCGCGATCCTGTCGCCGTGCTCGGCGATGACCTTGGCGACCCACTCGGGGGTCTCCAGGGCGGCCGTGCCGAGGTTCACGCGGGTGCAGCCGGTGGCCAGTGCGGCGGCCAGGGAGGCGTCGTCGCGGATGCCGCCGGACAGCTCCACCTTGATGTCCATCGCCCTGGCGACCTCGGCGATCAGCTCACGGTTGTCGCCCGTGCCGAACGCGGCGTCCAGGTCCACCAGGTGCAGCCACTCGGCGCCGGACCGCTGCCAGGCGAGGGCGGCCTCCAGCGGGGAGCCGTAGGAGGTCTCGGTCCCGGACTCGCCGTGCACGAGGCGTACGGCCTGGCCGTCGCGGACGTCGACGGCGGGGAGGAGTTCGAGCTTGGCCATGGTCTACAGGGTTCCGATCCAGTTGGTGAGGAGCTGGGCACCGGCGTCGCCGGACTTCTCGGGGTGGAACTGGGTGGCCCACAGGGCGCCGTTCTCCACGGCGGCCACGAAGGGCTTGCCGTGCGTCGACCAGGTGACCTTGGGCGCCTCGATCACCGGGTTGTGGGACTCCAGCGCCCATTCGTGGACGGCGTAGGAGTGCACGAAGTAGAAGCGGGCGTCGGCGTCCAGGCCGGCGAACAGCTCCGAGCCGGCGGGCGCGTCCACGGTGTTCCAGCCCATGTGGGGGACGACGTCGGCCTGGAGCGGCTCGACCGTGCCGGGCCACTCGTCCAGGCCCTCGGCCTCCACGCCGTGCTCGATGCCGCGCGCGAACAGGATCTGCATGCCGACGCAGATGCCCATCACGGGCCGCCCGCCGGACAGCCGCCGGTCGATCACCCAGTCACCGCGGGCGGCGCGCAGACCCCGCATGCAGGCGGCGAAGGCGCCGACGCCCGGCACGAGCAGTCCGTCGGCGTTCATGGCCTTGTCGAAGTCGCGCGTGATCTCGACCTCGGCGCCCACGCGCGCGAGGGCACGCTCGGCGGAGCGGACGTTGCCGAAGCCGTAGTCGAAGACGACGACCTTCTTCGCAGCGGCACTCAATTCCACACCTCCAGCCTCATGACGCCCGCGACGAGGCACAGGCCCGCGCCGATGGAGAGCAGCACGACGAGGCTCGTGGGCATCTTCTGCTTGACGAAGGAGATGATGCCGCCGACCAGGAACAGGCCGACGACGATCAGCAGGGTCGAAAGACCGTTCATGGGTTTACAGCGCGCCCTTCGTGGAGGGGAGGATGCCGGCCGCGCGCGGGTCGCGCTCGGAGGCGTAACGCAGCGCCCGGGCCAGGGCCTTGAACTGGCACTCCACGATGTGGTGCGCATTGCGCCCGTAGGGCACGTGCACGTGCAGCGCGATCTGCGCCTGGGCCACGAAGGACTCCAGGATGTGCCGGGTCATCGTGGTGTCGTACTCGCCGATCATCGGCGCCATGTTCTCGGGCTCGGTGTGCACGAGGTAGGGCCGGCCGCTCAGGTCGACCGTCACCTGGGCCAGCGACTCGTCCAGGGGGACCGTGCAGTTGCCGAAGCGGTAGATGCCCACCTTGTCGCCGAGCGCCTGCTTGAAGGCGGCGCCGAGCGCGAGGGCGGTGTCCTCGATGGTGTGGTGGGAGTCGATGTGCAGGTCGCCGTCGGTCTTCACGGTGAGGTCGAACAGACCGTGCCGGCCGAGCTGGTCGAGCATGTGGTCGTAGAAGCCGACGCCGGTGGCGATGTCGGTGCGGCCGGTGCCGTCGAGGTCGATCTCGACCAGGACGGAGGTCTCCTTGGTGGTGCGCTCTATGCGTCCAACGCGGCTCATGCCTTACAGCTCCTTCTTCAATTCCCGTACCGCGTCGAGGAACGCGTCGTTCTCCTCCGGGGTACCGGCGGAGACCCGCAGCCACCCCGGTACGCCGTTGTCCCGGACCAGGACGCCCCGGTCGAGGATCTTCTGCCAGGCCTCGTGGGCGCTCGCGAACCGGCCGAACTGCACGAAGTTCGCGTCGGACTCGACGACCTGGTAACCGATCGCGCGCAGCTCGGCGACCAGCCGGTCCCGCTCGGCCTTCAGCTGCTCGACGTACCCCAGCAGCGTGTCGGTGTGCTCCAGCGCGGCCAGCGCGGTCGCCTGGGTGATCGCCGACAGGTGGTACGGCAGCCGGACGAGCTGGACGGCGTCCACCACCGCCGGGTCGGCGGCCAGGTAGCCGAGGCGGAGGCCCGCCGCGCCGAACGCCTTCGACATGGTCCGGGAGACGACCAGGTGCGGGCGGCCCGCCAGCAGCGGCAGCAGCGAGTCGCCGTGGCTGAACTCGATGTAGGCCTCGTCCACGATCACCATGGACGGCCTGGCCGCCTGTGCCGCGTCGTACAGCGCGAGGACCGTCTGAGGCGGGACCGCGTTGCCCGTGGGGTTGTTGGGGGTGGTGATGAAGACGACGTCCGGCTTGTGCTCGGCGATCGCCCGCTCGGCGGCGGCGAGGTCGATCGTGAAGTCCTCGTTGCGGGGCCCCGAGATCCAGCCCGTGCCCGTGCCGCGCGCGATGAGGGCGTGCATCGAGTACGACGGCTCGAAGCCGATGGCCGTACGGCCCGGTCCGCCGAAGGTCTGCAGCAGCTGCTGGATGACCTCGTTGGAGCCGTTGGCGGCCCACACGTTCTCGATGCCGAGCGGGTACTTGCCCGTCCTCGTCAGGTACTTGGCCAGCTCGGTGCGCAGCTGGACCGCGTCCCGGTCGGGGTAGCGGTTCAGGTTGCGGGCGGCCTCCCGCACCCGCTCCGCGATCCGCTCGACCAGCGGCTCGGGCAGCGGGTAGGGGTTCTCGTTGGTGTTCAGCCGTACGGGGACGTCCAACTGGGGCGCGCCGTAAGGGGACTTGCCGCGCAGCTCGTCCCGTACGGGAAGATCGTCGATCCTCACGTCGCTCACTTGCTCTCGGGTACCTTCCAGCCGAACCGGGCCTTGACCGCCGCGCCGTGCGCCGGCAGGTCCTCCGCCTCCGCCAGCGTCACCACGTGGTGCGCGACCTCGGCCAGCGCGTCCTTCGTGTAGTCGACGATGTGGATACCGCGCAGGAAGGACTGCACGGACAGGCCCGAGGAGTGGCAGGCGCAGCCACCGGTGGGCAGGACGTGGTTGGACCCGGCCGCGTAGTCGCCGAGCGAGACCGGGGCCCAGGGGCCGATGAAGATCGCGCCCGCGTTCTTCACCCGGTCGGCCACCGCGGCGGCGTCGGCGGTCTGGATCTCCAGGTGCTCGGCGCCGTACGCGTCGACGACCCTCAGGCCCTCCTCGACGCCGTCGACCAGCACGATCGCGGACTGCCTGCCCTGGAGGGCGGGCACGATCCGGTCCTCGACGTGCTTGGTGGCCGCGACCTGCGGCTGGAGCTCCTTCTCCACCGCCTCCGCCAGTTCGACGGAGTCGGTGACCAGCACGGCCGCCGCGAGCGGGTCGTGTTCGGCCTGGCTGATCAGGTCCGAGGCCACGTGCACCGGGTCGGCGGTGTCGTCCGCGAGGATGGCGATCTCGGTCGGGCCGGCCTCCGCGTCGATACCGATCTTTCCGGTGAAGAAGCGCTTGGCGGCGGCGACCCAGATGTTGCCGGGGCCGGTGACCATGTTGGCCGGCGGGCAGGACTCGGTGCCGTGGGCGAACATCGCGACGGCGGTGGCGCCGCCCGCCGCGTAGACCTCGTCCACGCCGAGCAGGGCGCACGCGGCGAGGATCGTGGGGTGCGGCAGCCCGTCGAACTCGGCCTGCGGCGGGGAGGCGAGCGCGATCGACTCGACCCCGGCCTCCTGCGCCGGCACGGCGTTCATGATCACGGACGAGGGGTAGACGGAACGGCCGCCCGGCGCGTACAGGCCGACGCGCTCGACCGGCACCCACTTCTCGGTGACGGAGCCGCCGGGCACGACCTGGGTGGTGTGTGTGGCGCGGCGCTGCGCACGGTGGACCAGGCGGGCGCGGCGGATGGACTCCTCCAGGGCCGCGCGCACGGCCGGGTCGAGGGCCGCCAGCGCGTCGGTGAGCGCCCGGGCCGGGACACGGACGGATTCCAGCCGTACTCCGTCGAACTTCTCGGCGAAGTCGATCAGCGCCGCGTCGCCACGATGATGCACGGCCTCGCAGATCGGACGCACCTTCTCCAGGGCGGCCTGAACGTCGAAGTCGGCTCGGGGCAGCAGGTCGCGCAGGGCGGGGCCCTCGGGAAGGGCGTCGCCTCGCAGATCGATTCGGGAAATCACAGTCCCAATTCTCTCAGACCGGTGTCGCGGGCCGGTGGCGCGTATCAATGGCTGATACAGAACGTGGCCGAACTCGGAAGATCACCCTCACCTTTAGTGTTCCGGGCATCACACAGCGGGCATGAACGGCTGTACGAAAGTACGAGACCAGGAGAGGACAAAGGTGACCGAGGGGGCCGGCTTCGTCGCCGGAGACCTGCCGGACGAGCTGACCGCGGCCGAGGCGGGCATGTGGCAGGCCTTCCGCAACGGGACTGTCTACGACCTGAGCAGCGGGGACGCGGTCGTGGACGACCCGCACGGCGGGCACCCGTGGGGTCCGGAGCGCTCGGTGCGGGCGCGGATCGTCGCCTGGCTGCTGCTGGACGGTCCGCCGGCGCTCGCGGGCCGGGTGTCCTCGCTGAAGCTGACCGGCGTGCGGATCACGGACACGCTGGACCTCTCGGGCGGCACGGTACAGCCGTACGTCGAGTTGCGCGGCTGCCGCTTCGACGAGGAGGTCCGGCTGCCGGAGGCCCGCTTCACGACCCTGCGCCTGGTGGAGTGCGCGGTGCCGCGCCTGGAGGCCGCCCGGGTGCACACCGAGGGCGATCTGCATCTGCCGCGCTGCCGCTTCCGGCACGGCGTGCGGCTGACGGACGCGCACATCGGCACCGATCTGCTGCTCAACCAGGCGGTCGTGCACCGCGACCGCAGCGGGCGGTCGATCGCGGCGGACGGCCTGACGGTCGGCCAGGACCTGCAGGCGGAGCTGCTGGAGTCGCACGGCGAGCTGAGCCTGCGCGCCGCGCAGGTCGGCGTCTCGCTCAGCCTGCGCGGCGCGACGCTCGACAACCCGTACTCCCGCTACGCCCTGAACGCCCCCCAGCTGACCGTCGAGCGCACCCTGTACCTGACCCCGGCCGGCGTGGGCAGCCCGCTGCTGAGCGGCACGACACCCGCGCGCGGGACACGGATCCAGCCGTTCGAGTGCCGGGGCGGGCTGCGGCTGGACGACGGACGGTTCGGGGACGCCGTCGACCTGGAGCGGGCGCGGTTCGTCCTCACCGACGACCAGGCGCTGTCGATGCGCCGGGTGCAGACGCCGGAGCTGCGCTTCCTCGGCGACGCCCCGCAGAGCGGCCAGGTCCTGCTGTCCGGTGCGCGGATCGTCAACCTGGTGGACCGCGCGGCCAGCTGGCCGGGCCCGGGCAGTCTGCACATGGGCGGCTTCACCTACGAGAACCTGGTCCCGCGGGGCCCGTTCCCGCTGACCCGGCGCCTGGACTGGGTGGCGGCGGCCACCGCCGAGTACAACCCGGAGCCGTACGAGCGGCTGGCCACCGTCCTGCGGGAGGCCGGGGAGGACGAGGACGCCCGGGAGGTGCTGCTCGCCAAGCAGCGCCGGCGCCGCGAGACGCTGCCACCGGCCGGCAAGATCTGGGGGTACGTCCAGGACTGGACGGTCGCCTACGGCTATCGGCCGGGCCGGGCCGCGGTGTGGATGGCGGTGCTGTGGGCGGCGGGCACACTGGCGTTCGCCCACGCGGACCATCCGCCGATCAACCACGACGGCCACCCGGACTGGAACCCGGCCCTGTTCACGCTGGACCTGCTGCTGCCGGTGATCGACCTCGGCCAGGTCGGCCAGTGGCAGCTGCGCGGCGCCTGGCAGTGGCTGGCGGCGGTGATGATCCTGCTCGGCTGGATACTGGCGACGACGGTGGCGGCGGGGGCCACCCGGCTGCTGAGACGGGGCTGAGGGGACATCAGGGACAGGTGTGCCCAGTCGCTACAAAACTCGACCTATCACCTTTACCGGTCCTTGACCGTCGGCCATACAACTTTCCATGACTTGACCGAAGCCTCTGGCGCGCTGCCGACCTGCGGTCTTTCAATGGTCGGCACCATGGCTCTGCTGCCCTCGTTCATCCGCCCCACCCGGATGACCAAACGCTCCGCACGCCCGGCCGCCCGTCCGCCGTCCGGGGACGAGGCCGTGCTCGACGCGCCCGACGACCGGCTCTCGCCCGCGCTGGTCGCGGCCGGCCGGGGCGAGTACGGCGCCGCGGCCGGCCTGCTGGCCGCCACCCGCGCCACAGCCGCCTGGGAGAACCACGACCGGTACGTACGGCGCCTGGCCGCCTTCGCCGGCTCGCGCTCCGAGTGGTTCGAGTCCTGGCGCGCCGCCGCCCCGCACGACCCCGGCCTCCTGGTGGTCCAGGCGCAGCTGGCGGTGGACCGCGCCTGGCCCTCACCGGCCCGCGCCGAGCTGCTGCGCGAGGTGAGCCCGCTGATCACCGCCGCCGCGCGCGCCGACGACCGCGACCCGGTGCCCTGGCGGATCGCGCTGGACCACGCGCGCGGCACGCGGGCCGGCCACCGGTACTTCGAGGAACTGTGGGAGGCGGCCGTCCGGCGCGCCCCGCACCACTACGGCTGCCATGTGGCCGCCCTGCGCTACCTGGCTGCCTCCTGCTGCGTCCTGCGGGGGGACACCCCGCACACCCCCCGTGCCTCGCACCGCGAGTGCTTCGACTTCGCCGAACAGGCCGCCCAGGACGCCCCGGCCGACTCGCTCGTCCAGGCCCTGCCGGCCCGGGCCGCCTTCGGCTACCTGACCGACGGCTGCGGCCCCGAGGTCCCGCGTCCCCGGCTGGACGCGGCGGCCGACCGGGCGCTGGCGCTGTCCGCCCGCTTCCCGGCGGCCGACCCGTGGCCCGCGGAGATCCGCAACAAGCTCCTGTACGTGCTGATGCGCCTGGAGCGCTGGGAGGACGCCCGCGCCCAGCTGGGCCTGATCGGCCCGTACGCCACGTCCTTCCCCTGGGAGCGCTTCTCCGACGACCCGCTCGGCCACTTCCTGCGGCTGCGCGAGCACCTGCTGACACCGGGTTCCCGGCCCGTCCCCACGGGGCCGGTGACCTGGCCGCCGGTCCCGCTCGGTGGGCTCGGCGGACACGACCGCGCCGGTGACCACTAGGCTGGGGCGCCGTGACCACCGTCCGTCTCCCGCTCTTCCCGCTGAACACGGTGCTGTTCCCGGGGCTCGTGCTGCCGCTCAACGTCTTCGAGGAGCGCTATCGCGCCATGATGCGCGAGCTGCTCAAGACCCCGGAGGACGAGCCGCGCCGGTTCGCCGTCGTGGCCATCCGCGACGGCCACGAGGTGGCGCCGAGCGCCCCCGGCATGCCGGATCCCACGGCACAGCCCGAACGCGGGCCGGCCGCGGGCTTCGGCCCCGACCCGCTCAAGGCCTTCCAGGGGGTTGGCTGTGTGGCGGACGCGGCGACCATCCGGGAGCGGGCCGACGGCACGTTCGAGGTGCTGGCGACGGGTACGACCCGGGTACGGCTGCTCTCGGTCGACGCGTCGGGGCCGTTCCTGACCGCGGAACTGGAAGAGCTGCCGGAGGAGCCGGGGGACGAGGCGGGCGCGCTGGCCGAGGGGGTGCTGCGCTCCTTCCGCCAGTACCAGAAGCGGCTGGCCGGCGCCCGCGAACGCTCGCTGTCGACGGGCGCGGACCTCCCGGACGACCCTTCCGTGGTCTCCTACCTGGTGGCGGCGGCGATGGTGCACGACACGCCGACGAAACAGCGGCTGCTGCAGGCCCCCGACACCGCGTCCCGGCTGCGGGACGAGCTGAAACTCCTTCGCGCGGAGACGGCCATCATCCGTAGCCTGCCGTCACTGCCCGCGTTCGAGCTGACGCGGACGCCGACCAGTCTGAACTGAGGGACCGCACGCACCCATGGCGAAGAAGCCGAGGAAACACCAGCAGTCCGGGGGCACCCCCGCAACGGTCGCCCTGGCGTCGGCCGGCGTGGACTTCACGGTCCACGCCTACGACCACGACCCCTCCCACCCCTCCTACGGCGAGGAGGCGGCCGAGGCCACGGGCATCTCCCCCGACCGCGTCTTCAAGACCCTGGTGGCGGACGTCGACGGCGCCCTGACGGTGGCGGTGGTCCCGGTGTCCGGCTCCCTCGACCTCAAGGCCCTGGCGGCGGCGGTCGGCGGCAAGCGGGCGACCATGGCCGACCCGACACTGGCGGAGCGGACCACAGGGTACGTACGGGGCGGCATCTCACCGCTCGGCCAGCGCAGGAAACTCCCGACGGTCCTGGACGACTCGGCGAAGGCCCACGAGACGATCTGCGTGTCGGCGGGCCGCCGGGGCCTGGAGGTGGAGCTGGCACCGGAGGACTTGGCGAAACTGACGAGCGCGGTGCTGGCGCCCATCGGCAGGGGCTAGCGGGCCCGGTGGGCGCTGCGGCCGACCGGGACGGTGGGCCCGACGGGCAGCGAGGAACGGGTCAGCCCGGGGCCCGCCGGGCCGGTGTGCTCTCAGCCGGGCGGGAAACGGGGCCCAGGGACCGCGGCCCCCTGGCTACGGCGCCTGCGGATACGTCTCCTCGGGATCCCGGGGTCCGAACAGCGCCGTGAGCCCGAGGTGCACCAACAGCGCGCCCAACGGCCACGCCAGCAGCGCTCCCTTCGCCCCCAGCTTCAGCGGCGCCGAGAAGGTGACCCCCTTGCCCACCGCCTTCGCATGCGCGAGCACGTCCGACTCGGGGCCCAGCCACGCCCCGAGCCGCCACGCCAGCAGTGACCCCAGCAGCGCGCCCACGCCCAGGGCCACCGCTATCGGCACACCCCCACGCCGGCGCAGCAGAAAGACGGCCACCGCGCTGACGACCCCGAAGCCCAGCCCCAGCAGGGTGAACGTGCCGTCCACCCCGACCGCCTGCTCGCCCTCGCTGTCCTTGAGATAGACCACCCAGCCGCCGCCGGCCCGGTCGCCGACCAACGGCACATGCGGTGCCAGCCACCACCACAGCAGCCCCAGCAGCACCCCGCCCAGAGCCACGGCCACCGTGATCACGGCGGCATCCCGCACTTCGGTCTTCATCCCGGGGTCGTCCTGTTCGTACCTTCCCTCGCCCGGCGCCCCGGCAGGCGGCGGTGCCTGCCGGACATCGTGCGGCGAGTCGTCGTGCGGTGGCGGAGTCAACGGTGCGGTCACCCTGCCATCGTGCCAGGCGGCGCCGAGCGCCGCGTCACCGGACGGCGGCTCTGCGATACGCCCGGGTCGCGATGGCCAGCGAGACGACTCCGACGCCCGCGCACACCCCCAGGTCGACGAGGACGACGGCCCAGTCCGGGTGGGCCCCGAAGGTCCGGGCGTACGCCTCCACGCCGTACGTCGACGGCAGCAGATCCCGCGCCAGCCGGATGATCTCCGGCATCCGGTCGGCCGGCAGCACCCCCAGCAGCAGCGCCGCCGACATGCCCAGCTGCCCGACCAGCGTGGCCAGCTCGGGCCGCGGCGCGAGCAGCCCGCAGGCGGCGCCGAGCCCGGACAGCGCGGCCCCGGCCAGCGGGATCACGGCCAGCAGGATCCACAGGTTGGACAGCGGCAGCCCGAACAGCACACACCCGAAGACGGCCGTCACCAGCGTCCCCGGCACGGTGAAGGAGGCGTACGCCGCCGCCGCGCCCAGCACCACCGCGGCCGGCGGCACGGGCAGCGTGGCGTAGTGGTCGAGCCCGCCGCTCGCCCGCAACTGCCCGAAGTACTGCGACAGCAGGTTCAGCGCCACATAGGCGACGACCAGCACCGACGACCCCGCCACCACCGACTGGGCCTCACCGCCGCTGTCGACGACACCGCGCATCATCACGGTGATGCCGACGGACTGGAAGGTGGCCACGAACAGCAGCGGGATCCGCGCCACCCGGGCCCGGGACAGCTGCGCCCGGTAGACGGCCACCAGCGACGGCCACAGGCGCGCGGGCGGCCCGAGTTCGGCCGCGCCCCGTACCGTCTCCGGCACGGCCGCGGCACTGCCCGGCAGAACCTCCGCGGGTACGACACTCACGTCGAGCTGCTCCTCTTCCCTACGGCGGCCGCGCGGACCGCCGTACAGACCCATACGCATGGCGCGACCACCGCGCTCACGCCTTCACCAGCCCCTGTCGTGCCGCCCCGCCCAGCGCCAGGTAGACGTCCTCCAGGCTGGGTGTGGCGAGCGTGAAGTCGTCGAGCGCGGCGAAGGCGGCCCCGCCGGTCACGGTGGCGACGGCGGCGCGGGCCTCCTCGGGCGCGAGCCGGAGCGTCCAGCGCCGCCCGGACTCCACCGCGCGTTCCCGCAGCACGGCGACCTCGGGCACGTCCAGCGGAGCGCTCTCCCGCCACACCAGCTCCACCCGCACCTCCCCGGCGACCTGTTCCTTCAGGCCGGCCGGGGTGTCGCAGGCGATGACGCGGCCCTCGTCGACGACGGCGACCCGGTCGAGCACGGTCTCGGCCTCGATGACGTTGTGGGTGACCAGCAGCACGGTCGTACCGCGCTCGGCGCGCCGCCGGTCCACGGCCGCCCAGACCGCGCGCCGGGCCACCGGGTCCATGCCGGTGGTCGGCTCGTCCAGCACGAGCAGCGGCCGCTCACCGACGAGGGCGGCGGCGAGGCAGGCGAGCCGTCGCTGCCCGCCGGACAGCTTCTTCAGCGCCCGCCCGGCGATCGGCGTGAGCCCCAGCTCCTCCAGTACGGCGTCCCGCTCGGCCCGTGCCCGCCGTACGTCCAGGCCGCGCAGGCGTCCGGTGGTCTCGGCGGCGAGGGAGACGGTCAGCTCGTCCAGTGCGGAGGACTCCTGGCCCAGGTAGGCGAGCAGGCGCGCGGCGCGCTCCGGGTGCCTGACGATGTCGTGCCCGAGGATCTCGACGCTGCCCGCGTCCGGCCGGAGCAGTCCGGTGAGCTGCCGTACGAGCGTGGACTTGCCGGCGCCGTTCGGCCCGAGCAGCCCGAACACCTCACCGCGCCGCACGTCCAGCTCGACCCCGTCGGTGGCCCGCACCGCGGGGGTCCCCGGCGCGCCGCGCCGTCCCTTCACGGCCGGATAGGTCTTCCGGAGCCCGCGCACGCGTACGACCTCGTCCTGCCGAAGTGCCTGTGCCGCGCGCGTACTCACAAGGGACGAGAGTACGGGGTCGGGGGCCTTTACTCGCCTTTGGGGCCGGTTCTGTACGTGACCCGTAAGGAGGTCCGCCGCAACGGCGTCAGCCGTGACGACGAAGCCGGCTCACTCCCCCGCCATGCTCTCCGCCGCGGCCGGAACGTCGATCTCCCGCCAGAAGCCCGCCCGAATGGCGTAGCGGTCGTGCTCGTCGATCTGGTCGTCCTTGTGCGCGAGCAGCCCGAACCGCGCGGCGTACCGCAGCAGCTCCCCGTCGATGCGGTGCGGGATGCGCGGATACATCTGGGACAGCTTCTGCAGATGTCCCTGGTCGCCGAGCCGGGACATCCAGCGGCGGGCGAAGACCTGCCCCACCTCGTACGGGTCGCCGCCGACGGTGGTGATGTCCTCCTCGCGGTCGGCCCACCGCTGCTCGGCCGTGGTGAGCTGGGCGAGCGTCGGCATGGAGGCGATATCGGGCGGCTCGGCGACCCCACCCGGCCGGTCCACCCAGCCCTTGTCGGAGGACCAGCGCAGGGTCGCGGTCGTGGGGTGCTGGACGGGCTGGCTGCCGGCGGCGCGCAGCGCGGCCAGGTCCTTCGGCGTCGGTACGCCCTTGGAGGCGGAGGCCCGCTCCTGGGTGCCGTTGCCCGTCGCGGCGGCCGGCGGGGGCGCGCCCTGCTCGGCCGACCGCTCGGCCGCCGCGGCGAGGGCGGACTCGGGCAGCGGAGCGGAGAGGATCGCGGCGATCTCGGGGCGGGGCGCGGGCGGCGGGGCGCAGACGCCGGTCAGTTCCTTGGCGCGGACGGCCTGGGTGATCCAGGCGCGGTCCAGGACGCGCCGCTCATCGGCCTCGGCGACCAGGTCCTCGGACTGGTTGTAGTCGCCGTCGGCGGCCTGTACGGCCCAGAGGTGGACGGCGACGCCGTGTTCCTTGGCGGCCATCATGCCGGGCAGCAGATCGCCGTCGCCGGTGACGAGGACGATGTCGGAGCAGGCGCGGTTGCGGGCCAGCTCGGTCAGCTCGGCGTGCATGGCGGCGTCCACGCCCTTCTGCGCCCAGCGTCCGTCGCTGCGGGTGAGGGCGCCGAGGCGAACGGTGACGCGGGGCATCACGCGCAGCCGGCGATGCTCCGGTTGGGGGACACGGTCGGGGGCGCCGTCGAACCAGTAGATGCGCAGCAGCGGGCGCTCGGTCTCCGACTCGGCGCGTTCGCGCAGGGCCTGGATCAGCGCGGTGTGATCGACGGTGATCCGGGACCGCGAGGGCTCACCGGCGAGGAGGCTGGCGGCGGCGCCCAGCAGGTACCCGGCGTCCACCAGGACGATGCAGCGGTCCACGCGACTCACCCTCTTCCCGGGAGGTTTTGCTTCGGACTTCCTTCGAGTCTGCCCGACCTCGCGGAGGTTAACGGCCCGAACTCGATCTTCGGCGTGGCGTTTGTGGAATCCCGCTCGCCCACCACCCCTGTTACACACGGTAATTATCCGACATGCGCCTGATGTCAGCGTATGTGAATCTGGTCCCGGCCCTGGCCCCTAGATCCCCCACAGGAGGCAGATCACCATGGCCAAGAACAAGAACCGCAAGCAGGGTGGCCCGCAGAACCGCGCCCCGCAGGGCGAGCAGGCTCACGAGCACGCGCAGCGGTCGCAGGAGGCGCACGAGTCTCCGGTGGCGCACATCCAGGGCAGCCCCGCGGATGGTCCTCGCAAGAAGCAGAAGAGCTTCGGCCACAACTAAAGAGCAGTTGAAGCCCAGGCACAGTGAAGGGGCGCACCCGAACGGGGTGCGCCCCTTCGCACGTCATCGGATCAGCCGGCCAGGCAGGACGGGCCGAGCAGCACCTTCAGGTCGCCGAAGAGCGCCGGGTCGGGCTTGACCCGGTGCCGGTCCAGGCGCAGCACGGTGGTCTTGCGCGGGCCCTGGAGCTTGATGCGGACCTCGCTGTCGCCCTTGTGGTGGCTGAGGATCTCACCGAGGCGGCTGACCATGGGCGGGGTGACCTTCACGGCCGGGATGGTGAGGATCACCGGCGCGTTGGTGCCCGCGTTGGACAGGTCCGGGACCATCAGCTCCATGGCGACGAGCCGGGGCACGTCCTCGCGCTTGTCGAGGCGGCCCTTGACGAACACGACCGCGTCCTCGACGAGTTGGGTCGACACCAGCTGGTAGGTCGCCGGGAAGAACATGCACTCGATGGAGCCGGCGAGGTCCTCGACGGTGGCGATCGCCCAGGCGTTGCCCTGCTTGGTCATCTTGCGCTGCAGGCCCGAGATGATGCCGCCGATGGTGACGACCGCGCCGTCCCCGTGCTCGCCGCCGGTGAGCTGGGCGATGCCGGCGTCGGCCTTGTCGGCGAGGACGTGTTCCAGACCGAAGAGCGGGTGGTCGGAGACGTACAGGCCGAGCATCTCCCGCTCCTGGGCGAGCAGATAGGTCTTGTCCCACTCGTCGGTGGAGAACTCCACGTCGAGTCCGAAGCCGGGTTCGCTGCCGGTGTCCTCGCCCATGCCGCCGAAGAGGTCGAACTGCCCCTCGGCCTCCTTGCGCTTGACCGCGACCACGTTGTCGATCATCGGCTCGTACTGCGCCATGAGCCCCTTGCGGGTGTGGCCCATCTCGTCGAAGGCGCCGGCCTTGATCAGCGATTCCGTGGTGCGCTTGTTGCAGACCACCGCCTCGACCTTGTCGAGGTAGTCGGGGAAGGAGGCGTACTTCCCCTTGGCCTTGCGGCACTTGATGATCGACTCGACGACGTTGGTGCCGACGTTGCGCACGGCGGACAGGCCGAAGAGGATCACGTCGTCGCCCTGGGCGGCGAAGTTCGACTCGGACTCGTTGACGTTCGGCGGGAGCACCCGGATGCCCATGCGGCGGCACTCGTTGAGGTAGACCGCGGACTTGTCCTTGTCGTCCTTGACGGACGTGAGGAGCGCGGCCATGTACTCGGCGGGGTGGTTCGCCTTGAGGTAGGCGGTCCAGTACGACACCAGGCCGTACGCGGCGGAGTGCGCCTTGTTGAAGGCGTAGCCGGCGAAGGGGACCAGCACGTCCCAGAGTGCCTGGATGGCCTCGTCGCTGTAGCCGTTCTTGCGGGCGCCGGCCTGGAAGATGACGAAGTTCTTCTCCAGTTCCTCCGGCTTCTTCTTGCCCATGACGCGGCGGAGGATGTCGGCCTCGCCGAGCGAGTAGCCCGCGATGATCTGGGCGGCCTTCTGCACCTGCTCCTGGTAGACGATCAGGCCGTAGGTGACGTCCAGGACCTCCTTGAGCGGCTCCTCCAGCTCGGGGTGGATCGGCGTGATCTCCTGCTGCCCGTTCTTGCGCAGCGCGTAGTTCGTGTGGGAGTTCATGCCCATCGGGCCCGGCCGGTACAGGGCCGACACGGCGGAGATGTCTTCGAAGTTGTCGGGCTTCATCAGCCTGAGCAGCGAGCGCATGGGGCCGCCGTCGAACTGGAAGACGCCGAGGGTGTCGCCGCGCTGGAGCAGCTCGAAGGTCGTGGGGTCGTCCAGCGGCAGGGAGAGCAGGTCGATGTCGAGGCCCTTGTTGGCCTTCACCATCTTGACCGCGTCGTCCATGATCGTGAGGTTGCGCAGGCCCAGGAAGTCCATCTTCAGCAGGCCGAGCGACTCACAGCTCGGGTAGTCCCACTGGGTGATGGTCACGCCGTCGGTGTGCCTCACCCAGACGGGGACGTGCTCGGTGATGGTCTCGCTGGACATGATCACGCCGGCGGCGTGCACACCCATCTGCCGGACCAGGCCCTCCACACCGCGCGCGGTGTCGATGACCTTCTTGACGTCCGGCTCGTTCTCGTACATCCCGCGGACCTCGCCGGCCTCCGAGTAGCGGGGGTGGCTGGGGTCGGTGATGCCGGACAGCGGGATGCCCTTGCCGAGGACGTCGGCGGGCATGGCCTTGGTGATGCGGTCGCCCATCGCGTACGGGTAGCCCAGCACGCGCGCGGAGTCCTTGATCGCGTTCTTGGCCTTGATGGTGCCGTAGGTGCCGATCATGGCGACCTTGTCGGCGCCGTACTTCTCCGTCACATAGCGGATCACCTCGACGCGCCGGCGCTCGTCGAAGTCGATGTCGACGTCGGGCATGGAGATGCGCTCGGGGTTGAGGAACCGCTCGAAGATGAGGCCGTGCGGGATCGGGTCGAGGTCGGTGATGCCCATGGCGTAGGCGACGATCGAGCCGGCCGCGGAGCCTCGGCCGGGGCCGACCGCGATGCCCTGCTTCTTGGCCCACATGATGAAGTCGGCGACGACGAGGAAGTAGCCGGGGAAGCCCATCGAGATGATGGTGTCCATCTCGTAGTCGGCCTGCTTCTGGCGGTCCTCGGGGATGCCGCCGGGGTAGCGGCGCTCCATGCCGCGGCGGACCTCCTCCTTGAACCAGGTGACCTCGGTGTAGCCCTCGGGGATGTCGAACTTGGGCATGAGGTCGCGCTTCTCGAACATGCCGGTGGTGTCGACCATCTCGGCGATGAGGAGCGTGTTGGCGCAGCCCTCCTGCCAGGCGTCCGAGGAGTCGATGGCGTACATCTCGTCCGTCGACTTCAGGTAGTAGCCGGTGCCGTCGAACTTGAAGCGGTCCGGGTCGGAGAGGTTCTTGCCGGTCTGGATGCACAGCAGGGCGTCGTGGGCACCCGCCTCGTGCGCGTAGGTGTAGTGCGAGTCGTTGGTGACCAGCGGGGGGATGCCGAGCTTCCTGCCGATCTCCAGCAGGCCGTCGCGGACCCGGCGCTCGATCTCGATGCCGTGGTCCATCAGCTCCAGGAAGTACTTGTCCTTGCCGAAGATGTCCTGGTACTCGGCGGCGGCCTTGAGGGCCTCGTCGAAGTGGCCGAGGCGCAGCCGGGTCTGCACCTCGCCCGAGGGGCAGCCGGTGGAGGCGACGATGCCCTCGGACCACTGGGCGATGGTCTCCTTGTCCATCCGTGGCCACTTCTGCAGCCAGCCCTCGGCGTAGGCGTCCGAGGAGAGGCGGAAGAGGTTGTGGAGACCCGTCTTGTTCACGGCCCACATCGTCTTGTGGGTGTAGCCGCCGGAACCGGAGACGTCGTCCCGCTTCTGGTGCGGCTGGCCCCAGAGGATCTTGCGCTTGTTGCGCCGGGACTCGGGGGCGACATACGCCTCGATCCCGATGATCGGGGTGACTCCGGCCTTCTTCGCGGAGTGGAAGAAGTCGTACGCCCCGTGGAGGTTGCCGTGGTCGGACATGGCGATGTGCGTCATGCCCATCTCGTTGCAGGCGTTGAACATGTCCTTGAGCCGCGCGGCACCGTCCAGCAGCGAGTACTGGGTGTGGACGTGCAGGTGCGTGAACGGCGGCTTTGACACGGTATGGCCTCCAACAATTAAACGCAGCGGCGCGTAGCGCCTCGATGAGGGGCGGCGGTCGGGTGACGGGTGGGCACTCGGCGACGGGCTGGCGGACGGTTCTGGGGTCAGCGTCGAAGTCTATGCCCCGGCACTGACACTCGGCGGGCTTCCCCGCGTACCTTCATGCGGGAACCGGGCACTCCCGCGTGGCGTCGCCCGTTGGAGACGGCGGAAGCGCCGTCGTACCCGTACATGCACATTCATGCACCACTCCCGCACCAGGAGGCATCTCGCGATGTCGGTCCCCCAGCTCAGCGACGAGCAGCGCGGCGAGGAGATCCTCGCCGTCTTCGACACCGCCTTCGGCCGGCTCCTGGCCGCCGACCCGGCCGCGTTCCGGGTGAAGTTCCGGAAGATGGCGGCCTCGGCCTTCGCGTTCTACCGGGGCACGGCGTGCCTCTTCTACCACGACCTCGACGCCGAGAAGCGCGGCGGGCCGTACCTGGACGACCGCACCTCGCGCGTGTGGATCCACGGCGATCTGCACGCCGAGAACTTCGGCACGTACATGGACTCCAACGGCCGCCTGGTCTTCAACGTCAACGACTTCGACGAGGCCTACGTCGGCCCGTTCACCTGGGACCTGAAGCGCTTCTCGGCCTCGATCGCGCTCATCGGGTACGCGAAGGCGCTCAGTGACGACCAGATCACCGAGCTGGTGACGGTCTACGCGGCGGCCTACCGCGAGCGCGTCCACGCCCTCGCCACGGGCGCCAAGAGCGACGAGGTGCCGCCGTTCACGCTGGACACCGCGGAGGGCCCGCTGCTGGGCGCGCTGCGTGCCGCCCGCTCGCTCACCCGCTTCGAGCTGCTGGACTCGATGACCGAGATCCGCGACTTCGAGCGCCGCTTCGCGCCCGGCGGCGGCTCCATCGAGCTGGACGCCGCGACCCGCTACAAGGTCCTGGCCGCCTTCGACGGCTACCTGGAGACCCTGCCGGACTCCTCCCTGGCCCGCCCGGACTCCTACCGCGTGAAGGATGTCGTCGGCCGCCGGGGCATCGGCATCGGCTCGGCCGGCCTGCCGTCGTACAACATCCTGCTGGAGGGCCACAGCGACGCCCTGGAGAACGACGTCGTGATCTACATCAAGCAGGCCCAGACCCCGGCCGTCTCCCGGCACATCACGGACCCGGCGATCGCCGGCTACTTCCAGCACGAGGGCCACCGCACGGTGATCTCCCAGCGCGCCCTGCAGGCGCACGCGGACCCGTGGCTGGGCTGGACCGAGCTGGACGGCGCGGGCCAGCTGGTCGCCGAGGTCTCGCCGTACGCCGTCGACCTGGACTGGGGCGACATCGACGACCCCGAGGAGATCGCGGCCGTCGTCGCCGACCTGGGCCGGGCCACCGCCACCATGCACGCGGCGGCGGACGACCAGTCCGGCGAGTCCCTGGTGCCGTTCTCCACCGAGCGGGCCATCGACGCGGCGCTCGCGGCCGACGAGGAGGGTTTCGCGCCCCTCCTGGTCGACTTCGCGCACAGCTACGGCGCACGCGCGCGTGCCGACCACCAGATCTTCGTCGACCTGTTCCGCAACGGCCGGATTCCGGGGCTGTAACCTTCGCGCACTCACAGGCGCCCTTTAGGGGTCCCTTAACCGCGTACGTGCCAGACTCTTCTTTCGCTATGGACATATCCGGGACGGGCATATCCGGGACTCAGCTCAGAGCCGTGCGCGCGGCGCTGTTCACGGCCGTCGTCGTGACGCTCAGCACCGCGTCGCACGTGCTGCTGTCGCGAGCCCCGCTGCCGGCGGCGACCGTGCTGACGGTCGGTGCCGGCGTGTTCGTCACCGCCTACGCGCTCGCGGGCCGCGAGCGCGGCTTCGGCCGGATCGCGGCCCTGCTGGTCCCGCTGGAGCTGGCCGCCGACACGGTGTTCACCACCGGTCAGGACACCTGTTACGGCCGGGCGGGCGGCCCGGTCGCCGGCCCGCTGCACGCCTTCGGCTTCAAGGTGCTGTGCGAGGGAGGCGCCGTCGGCACCCCGCTGGCCCAGGTGACCGGGGCCCACGGCCGCCCCGGGGCGCTGCTCGCGCACGCCAGTCCCGCGGCCGCCTGGCTGCTGCTCGCCGCGCACATCGGGGTGGGCCTGCTCGCCGCCGCCTGGCTGCGCCGGGGCGAGCGGGCGCTGGTCCAGCTGCTGCGCGCGGTCGGCGCCACCACCTTCCGGCCGCTGCTGCTCGCGGTGGCCGCGGTCACCGTCCGGCCGGGCCCGGCCCGCCGGCTGCCGCGTCCGGCCCCGCGCCGGGCCGCCGCCCGCGACCGGCTCCTCGTGCACTCCCTGGGACGGCGGGGACCGCCGTGCTCGCCCGCTGCCGCCGCGTGAGCGGCAGCACCTGAGTACCAGCAGTCCCCCACACGTATCCCGCGCACGACATGTGCGCGTCCCACATGGAGATCACCAACATGAGCAAGCGGAACGCCCAGGCGGCGAAGACGGCGGCCCGGGAGCGGCTGCGCCAGGAGCGCGAGCGGCAGGCGAAGCGGGACAAGGCCAAGCGGCAGCTCGTCGTGGCCGCCTCGGTGGTGGCCGTGCTGGCCGCGGCCGGCGGCATCGGCTACGCCATCGTCCAGGCGAACAAGCCGAGCCACTGGGAGGGCCTGAAGGACGCCAAGGTCGTCGCTCCGGCCCACACCACGGGCGCGAACGGCACCACGGTCGTCATCGGCAAGGACACCGCCAAGAAGACCCTCAAGGTCTACGAGGACCCGCGCTGCCCCGTGTGCGCCTCCTTCGAGCAGACTGTCGGCCCGACCGTCAAGAAGGACATCGACGACGGCAAGTTCAAGATCCAGTACATCGGCGGCACCTTCCTCGACGGCGACTCGCTGAAGAACGGCAGGATCGGCGCCAACGGCGAGGGCTCCAAGAACGCCATGAGCGCAATGGGTGCCGCGCTGAACGTCAGCCCGGAGGCGTTCCTGGAGTACAAGAGCGCGCTGTACTCCGCGAAGTACCACCCCGCCGAGACGGACGACAAGTTCAAGAGCGACGACTACCTCATCGAGGTCGCCGACACCGTCCCGGCACTGAAGAACAACGCCGCGTTCCAGCAGGCGGTGAAGAAGGGCACCTACGACGCCTGGGCGCTGGCCATGTCGAAGACCTGGGACACCAACAAGGACGGCGTGACCGGCACCCCCAGCTTCGTCATGAACGGCAAGATGCTCGTCATCGACAGCCAGGGCCACCCGCCCATGACGGTGGCCGACTTCAACCGGCTGGTGGACGCGGCCCTCAAGGGCTGACCGTCCGGCGGAATCCGTCCTTCCCGTGAAGAGCGGGCGAACATTGGGAGTTCGCCCGCTCGTGGGGGTGTACCGATCAGTAACCTGATCGGCCGTGACCAGTCGAAAAAGATCACTTCCGGCCACCGAAGGCCGCAACTCGTTCTCACCTCGCCGCCGTACGGTCGTCAAGGCCGCGGCGGCGACCGCTGTCCTGGCCGGCCCGCTCGCCGCCGCCCTTCCGGCGCGCGCCACCGACCAGGACCCCGCCTTCCTGCACGGTGTCGCCTCCGGTGACCCGCTGCCCGACGGCGTCCTGCTGTGGACCCGGGTGACCCCGACCCCGGAGGCCACGCCCGGCTCGGGCGTCGGCCCGGACACCGAGGTGGACTGGGTCGTCGCCAAGGACAAGGCGTTCACCAGCATCGTCGCCAAGGGCTCCGTCACCGCGACCGCCGCCTCAGACCACACCGTGAAGGCCGACGTCCGGGGCCTTGCGCCGGCCACCGACTACTGGTTCCGGTTCTCGTCCGGCGGCACCGAATCGCCGGTGGCCCGCACCCGCACCGCGCCGGCGGCGGACGCGAGCGTGGCCGGGCTGCGCTTCGGCGTGGTCAGCTGCGCCAACTGGGAGGGCGGCTACTTCGCCGCCTACCGCCACCTCGCGGCCCGCAACGACCTGGACGCCTGGCTGCATCTCGGTGACTACATCTACGAGTACAAGTCCGGCGAGTACGCGGCGCGCGGCAAGGTCGTCCGCCCGCACGCCCCGGCGAACGAGACCATCACGCTCGCCGACTACCGCATCCGGCACGCCACGTACAAGACCGACCCCGATCTGCAGGCCCTGCATCTGAAGGCGCCGGTCGTCGCGATCTGGGACGACCACGAGTTCGCCGACAACGCCTGGTCGGGCGGCGCGGTGAACCACACCGAGGGCGCCGAGGGCACCTGGACCGCCCGCAAGGCCGCCGCCAAGCAGGCCTACTTCGAGTGGATGCCGGTCCGCCCGGCCATCGAGGGCACCACCTACCGGCGGCTGCGCTTCGGCAAGCTCGCCGACCTGTCCCTGCTGGACCTGCGCTCCTTCCGCTCCCAGCAGGCCTCCACCGGCAGCGGTTCGGTGGACGACCCGAACCGGACGATCACCGGCCGGGCCCAACTGGACTGGCTGAAGGCCGGGTTGGCGGCCTCCGACACCAGGTGGCGGCTGGTCGGCAACTCCGTGATGATCGCGCCGTTCGTCATCGGCTCCCTCACCGCCGACCTGCTCAAGCCGCTCGCCAAGCTGCTCGGCCTGCCGCAGGACGGCATCGGCGTCAACACCGACCAGTGGGACGGCTACACCCACGACCGCCGCGAACTCCTCGACCACCTGCGCGCGAACGCCATCGGCAACACCGTCTTCCTGACCGGCGACATCCACATGTCCTGGGCCAACGACGTGCCGGTGGACGCGGGCACCTACCCGCTGTCGCCGTCGGCGGCCACCGAGTTCGTCATCACCTCGGTGACCTCCGACAACCTCGACGACATCGTCAAGGTCCCCGAGGGCACAGTCTCCGCGGTCGCCGCGCCGGTCATCGAGGCCGCCAACCGGCACGTCCACTGGGTGGACACCGACCGGCACGGCTACGGCGTGCTGGACATCACCGCCGACCGTGCGCAGATGGACTACTACGTCCTGTCCGACCGCACCGACGCGAACGCGAGCGCCAAGTGGGTGCGCTCCTACCGCACCCGCAGCGGCACGCAGAAGGTCGAGCGGACCTACGACCCGGTGTAGCCGCCGGCTACACCGACTGCAGGCTGTCGAGGAAGCCGAGCGCCACCCGCCAGGTGGCCTCGGCGGCCTCCCGGTCGTAGTCCGGCAGCTCGGGGTCGGTGTAGAGGTGCCCGGCGCCGGCGTAGCGGTAGACCTCCACATCGGCTCCGGTCCGGCCCATCTGCAGATACCAGGCGCTCAGCCAGTCGTCCGTCTCGAACGGGTCCGGCTCGGCCACATGCAGCTGCACCGGCAGCCCGTCCACGTGCGCGGTCGGCGCGATGTCCGACGTGCCGTGCAGGAGCAGCAGCCCGCGTGCCTTGTCGTCGCCGAGGGCGAGGGTCTGGGCGATGGAGGCGCCGAGCGAGAACCCGGCGTACACCAGCCCCCGCTCCGAGTACGGCGCCGCCGCCAGCACGGCCCGCTTCAGCAGCTCCTCCTTGCCGATCCGCTCGTTGAACTCCATGCCCTCCTCGACGGTGCCGAACGTGCGCCCCTCGAAGAGGTCGGGCGTCCACACCTCGTGGCCCGCCATGCGCAGCCGGTCCGCGGCGTCGCGCACCGCGGGCCTGAGGCCGTAGGTCGAGTGAAAAAGCATGATGTTCATGAGGCCATGGTGCCAGCCGGGGCGCCGCCGCCGGAGCCGCCGTACCCACGAACCCGCCGAACTCACATGTTCATGGCCGCGGAGCGCCGGTTAGAAGCGGAGGCATGGAGAACCTGCTCCGACCTGTGATCGTGATCGGCGGCTCGGTGCTGATCACCCTGGCCGTCGGCTGGGCCACCGACCGGCTGCTGTGCAAGGCCGACGCGCGCGACCGCGACACCCCGCTGTGGGGGCTGCTGCGGCGTGGCCGCGTCCCCTACCAGCTCGTGCTGTGCGCCGCGCTGCTGCGAGGGTCGTACGACCAGGCGAAACTGCTGGAGCGGCACCAGGCCGGCATCGGCCGGACGCTGACGCTGGTGCTGATCGGCTCCGTCGCCTGGCTGGTGATCCGGATCGCGGCGGCGATCGTCGAGACCACCTACAGCCGCTACGCCCGCGCGCACCGGGACCCCGCCCGGGTGCGCAGGGTGCGTACGCAGGTGGAGCTGATCATGCGGGTGGTGTCCGCGATCGTGATCGTCGTGGCGGTCGCCGCCATGCTGCTGACGTTCCCCGCGATGCGCGCGGCCGGGGCCTCCCTGCTCGCTTCGGCGGGCATCATCGCCGCCATCGCCGGTGTGGCCGCCCAGTCGACCCTGTCCAACATGTTCGCCGGGCTGCAGATCGCCTTCGGTGACATGGTGCGCATCGGCGACACGGTCGTCGTGGACGGCGAATGGGGCACGGTGGAGGAGATCACGCTGACCTTTCTGACGGTACGGACCTGGGACGAGCGGCGGATCACCATGCCGGTGTCGTACTTCACCTCCAAACCCTTCGAGAACTGGTCACGCGGGACCCCGCAGATGACGGGCATCGTCTACTGGCACCTCGACCACAGCGCGCCCGTCGAGGCGATGCGCGAGAAGCTGCGCGACATCCTGCGCCAGTGCCCGGCGTGGGACGGCCGCGCCTACGGCCTGGTGGTGACGGACAGCACACCCAACACCATCCAGGTGCGCGCCCTGGTGACCGCGAAGGACGCGGACGACATCTGGACGGTGCGGGTCACGGTCCGCGAGCAGATGATCACCTGGCTGGTGGCCGAGCACCCCTATGCGCTTCCCCGCGTCAACCACTCCGACGCGGTGCTCCCGCCGCAGCGCCTCCCCGCCCCCGACCGCGTCCTGCTCCGCAAGGACCACCAGTCATGGCCGTGATCACCGCAGGCTCCGCACGTCCAGATGCCGGAGCACCCGGTCCACGATCTCCGGATCCGCCCCCGGTTCGCTGCGGGCCGCCAGCACCTCGTGCCGGGCCGCGCTCAGCATCTCGTTCTGGATGCGCCGCACCCGCTTCAGCCGCCGGGCCCGCTGGTGCTGCGCCTCCCTGCGCTCCTCCTCCCCCATGTCGGGACTGATCCGGATCCCGATGTCGAAGGCGCGCCGCAGCATCTGCTCGGACAGGTCCTCGGGCAGGTCCTCCACCTGCTCGATCTCCCGCAGCCGGCGCTTGGCCGCCTTGGCCGCCCGCACCGCCAGCTCCTTCTCGAACTCCTTCTCCCGTTCCGAGTCGGCCCGCACTCCGAGCCACCTCACCAGCGACGGCAGGGTGAGCCCCTGCAGGACCAGTGTGACGATGATCACCCCGAAGGCGATGAAGATGATCTCGTCCCGGTCGGGGAACCGGGAGCCGTCAGCGGTCTTCAGCGGAACGGCCAGCGCCAGCGCCACCGAGGCCACCCCGCGCATCCCGGACCACCACATCACGAGGGTCTCCCGCCAGCTCACCGGGATCTCCTCGTCGTAGTCCCGCCGCGCGTGCAGCCGCTTGGTCAGCCAGGTCGCCGGCAGCAGCCACAGCAGCCGTACGACGATCACCACGCCCACGACGGCGGCGGCCCAGCCGAGCATCTCGCCCCACCGCCCCTGGGCCGTGCGGATGGCGTTGTGCAGCTCCAGGCCGATGAGCCCGAAGGCGACGCCCGTGACGAGGGTGTCGATGATGTCCCAGAAGGTGTGCCCGGCCAGCCGGGTCATCACGTCGTCGGCGTCGGTGGCGTACTCGGCGAGGAAGAGAGCCGTGGTGAGCACCGCGAGCACCCCCGAGCCGTGCAGCTTCTCGGCGAGCACGTACGAGGCGTACGGCACCAGTAGGGTCATGCCGATCTGCAGGGTCGGATCGCCCAGCAGGTCCATCAGCCTGTTCGCGCCCCAGCCGAGCACCAGGCCCACGGCCACCGCGACGACGGCGGACAGCACCAGGTCCAGGCCGGCCTCCCACGGCGAGAACGAACCGCTCACGGCCGCGGCGATCGCCACGTGGTACAGCACGATGGCCGTGACGTCGTTGAAGAGACCCTCGCCCTCCAGGATCGACACCAGGCGGCGCGGCAGCCCGAGCTGCCCGGCGACGCTGGTCGCGGCGACCGGGTCGGGCGGGGCGATCAGCGCGCCCAGCGCGACGGCGGCGGCGATCGGCAGCCCCGGCACGATGGCGTTGGCGACGAACGCCACGCACACCGTCGTCACGAACACCAGGGCGACGGCCAGCAGGAGGATCGGGCGGACGTTGGCCGCGAACTGCCGCCAGGAGGTGCGCCGTACGGCGGCGTAGAGCAGCGGCGGGAGCAGCCCGGGCAGGATCAGGTCCGGCGGGATGTCCACGTTGGGCACGAAGTCGGCCACCGCGAGGACCCCGCCGAGCAGCGTCATCAGCACCGGCGCCGGAACCCCGAACCGGTCCCCCACCGGGACGCTCACCAGGGCCCCGAGCAGCAGTACGAACAACAGGGCCAACTGATCCACGGCCGGCGCTCCGGGGGTCGACGATCACACGGCAGGCCTCAAGCCTGCCACCCGGGCGCCGGGAACGCCCGCCGCCCGACGGCCCGGCAGGCGCCTACAGGGCGCGGCGCATCGCCCGGTGCGGGATACCGGCGTCCGGGAACTCCGGGCCGTACGCCGCGTAACCGAGGCGCTCGTAGAAGCCCAGGGCGTGGGTCTGCGCGTGCAGGTCCACCGCGGCGAGGCCACGCGCGCGTGCCGCGTCCTCGATCGCCCGCACCAGCGCTGCGCCGACGCCGAGCCCGCGGGCCTCGCGGGAGACGGCGAGCCGCCCCAGGGAGCCCACCGAGACGTCCCCGCCCGTCTTCGCCGCCGCGGCCTCGCCGTACAGCAGGCGCCCGGTGCCGAGCGGCACACCGTCCTCGCGGACCGCCAGGACATGCACGGCGACCGCGTCGTAGGCGTCGTACTCGATGTCCTCGGCGACGCCCTGTTCGACGACGAAGACCTGCTTGCGGACCGCGAAGCAGGCCTCACGGTCGGCGGGGCCCCCGGCGATCCGGACGGTGTACGGCGCGCTCACGCGTAGGTGTCCTCGCGGACCTGGTCGAGGGCCTTCTGCAGGTCCTCGGGGTAGTCGCTGGCGAACTCCACCCACTGGCCGTCCCCAGGGTGCTCGAAGCCGAGGCGCACCGCGTGCAGCCACTGGCGGGTCAGGCGCAGCCGCTTGGCGAGGGTGGGGTCGGCGCCGTAGGTGAGGTCGCCGACGCAGGGGTGGCGGTGGGCGGACATGTGGACGCGGATCTGGTGGGTGCGGCCGGTCTCCAGCTTCACGTCCAGCAGCGAGGCGGCGCGGAACGCCTCGATCAGGTCGTAGTGCGTCACGGAAGGCTTGCCGTCGGCCGTGACCGCCCACTTGTAGTCGTGGTTCGGGTGGCGGCCGATCGGCGCGTCGATCGTGCCGCTCGTCGGGTCCGGGTGGCCCTGGACGAGGGTGTGGTAGCGCTTGTCGACCGTGCGCTCCTTGAACTGGCGCTTGAGCGACGTGTACGCCCGCTCCGACTTGGCGACCACCATCAGGCCCGAGGTGCCGACGTCCAGGCGGTGCACGATGCCCTGGCGCTCGGCGGCGCCGGAGGTGGAGATCCGGTACCCGGCGGCGGCGAGACCGCCGATGACCGTCGGACCGGACCAGCCCGGGGACGGGTGCGCGGCCACGCCGACCGGCTTGACGATCACGACCACGTCCTCGTCGTCGTGCACGATCTCCATGCCCTCGACCGGCTCGGCGACCACCTGCACCGGCGCGGGCGCCTGCGGCATCTCGACCTCCAGCCAGGCGCCGCCGCGCACCCGCTCGGACTTGCCGACCACCGCGCCGTCGACCTGGACCTTGCCGGCCGCGGCAAGCTCCGCCGCCTTCGTGCGGGAGAAGCCGAACATGCGGGAGATGGCGGCGTCGACGCGCTCGCCCTCCAGGCCGTCGGGCACGGGCAGGGTACGGATCTCGGGAATCGTGCTCACCCGTCGAGTATGCCGGACGGGCCGGACCGCCCCGAACGCGCCTGTGGACAACTCCGGCGCGGGACGGCGGCGCTCAGTCCTTGTGGACCGTGCCGTCCGGGTCCAGGCCGCGGAAGGACAGCAGCACGATCAGGATGCCGCCGCACACGATCGCCGAGTCCGCCAGGTTGAACACGGCGAAGCCCTTGGGCGCGATGAAGTCCACGACCTTGCCCTCGAAGACGCCGGGCGACCGGAAGATCCGGTCGGTGAGGTTGCCGAGGGCGCCGCCGAGCAGCAGGCCGAGCGCGATGGCCCAGGGGTAGCTGTAGAGCTTGCGTGCCAGACGGATGATCACCACGATCACGGCCGCGGCGATCAGCGTGAAGATGACCGTGAAGGCCGCGCCGAAGCCGAAGGCCGCGCCCGGGTTGCGGATGGCGTTCAGCTCCAGCCAGTCCCCGATCAGCTTGATCGGCTCGTGCCCCTCCAGCTTGGCGACCACGAGCGTCTTGCTGATCAGGTCGAGGGCGTACGCGAACGCGGCCACCGCGAACAGCAGGGCGATCCGGCGCCCGCGGCGGGCCCGTACCTGGGCCGGGGCCTGCTCGTGCGCCCCGGCCACCGTCGTCTGCTCGCCGCTGTCGTCCGGGGTGTCCGGCGTACCGATGATGCGCTCCGCCTCTGCCACGTGAGTCCCTCAACCTAGGTGCCTGACTGAGGACGAGACTACGGCACGGCCCGGCACGCTCAGGAGCGGCGTTCCTGCTTCTGTTTGCACTCCACGCACAGCGTGGCCCGCGGGAAGGCCTGCATCCGGGCCTTGCCGATGGGGTTGCCGCAGTTCTCGCACAGGCCGTAGGTACCCGCGTCCAGCCGCTCCAGGGCGTGCTCGTTCTGGACCAGCATCTCGCGCGCGTTGGCGGCCAGCGCCAGCTCGTGCTCGCGCGTGATGTTCTTGGTACCGGTGTCGGCCTGGTCGTCCCCCGCGCCGTCGCCGGAGTCCCGCATCAGGCCCGCCAGGGACGCCTCGGAGGAGCTGATCTCGTTCTGCAGCCGCTCCACCTCGGACAGCAGTTCGGCACGGGCCTTCGCGACCTCTTCCGGGGTCCAGGGTTCCTCGCCGGGGCGCACCGCCAGTTCGCCGGGCTCCGCCGCGGCGACCCGCGCCTTGGGAACGGCGGTCTCCGCCGTGGCCGTGCCAGGAGTCTTCTTCGCAACCACTGTCGTGGCTCCCGTCTGCTTCGCGGCCCGCGCCGCGCCCGCCTTCTTGGCCCTGCTCGTGTGGTCCGCCTCCGTGGAGACGCCCCCGGCGGCCGCCTTCCTGCCGCCCACCTTCTTCATTGCCGGCTTCTCGACGGCCGCCCCCTCCGCCACCCCCTTCGCCTTCGCCGCGGTCTTCGTCCCGACGGCCCCCTTCGCCGCCGGCTTCTCGACGGCCGCCCCCTCCGCCACCCCCTTCGCCTTCGCCGCGGTCTTCGTCCCGACGGCCCCCTTCGCCGCCGGCTTCTCGACAGCCGTCACCTCCGCGTCCGCCACCCCCTTCGCCTTCGCCGCCGTCCTCGCCCCGACGGCCTCCTTCACCGCCGGCTTCTCGACAGCCGTCACCTCCGCGTCCGCCACCCCCTTCGCCTTCGCCGCCGTCCTCGCCCCGACGGCCTTCCCGGACACCTGCTTCTTCGGAACCGCCGCCCTGTCCGCCACCGCCTCGCCGGCGAGCGCCCTCTGAGCCGGCGCCGGCGCCTTCCCGGCCGGTGCCTTGGCGGCGGCGGTCTTGTCCTTTGCCGTGCGTTCGCCGACAGCGCCCGTCTTGGCCGCCGTTTCCTTCGGGGCCGCCCTCTTGGCAGCCGGGGCCGCCTTCTTTCCGGCCTGTCTTTCGACGGCCGCTTCCTTGACCAGCGCCTTCTTGCCGGCCGCCGCCTTCGCCCCGGACTTCTCGGCGGCGCTGTCCTTGGCTGCGGTCTTCCCGGCAGCCTTCTTCCCGGCAGCCGTCTGCTTCGCCGTGGCCTTCTTCACGGCCGTCTGCTTCGCGGCCGTCTGCTTCGCCGCGGTCTTCTTCGCGGTCGTCTTCCCGGCCGTTCTCCCGGCGGCGGCCGTCGCCCTCCCAGCCGTCTTCTTCACCACCGCCTTCACCACCGCCTTCTCAGCGGCCTGCTCTGCGCCCGCTCCCCCGGCGTCCTTTCCCCCGGTGCCCTTCCCCCCGGTCACCCTCTTCTTCCCGGCCACTCCCTTGGCCTCACCGCCGGACGCAGCCGCGCCGGAGGCAGCCGCGCCCCTGCGCCGGCCGGTCGCCGGCTGCTGTACGGCGGTCTTTTTCGCCACCATGGCCGCGGCCCCTTCACATATTGTGATCTTGCTCGCGAATCGTGCTGGGACGATAAATCGACTTGGGTCCCGCGGCAACGGGGCACACCGCCCGATTCGCCCGCCCGCACCCCCGCGCAGCGAGCCTGCCTCCGTTGTGCCCAGCTCCCCGCCGGGTAATCCGCCGGAGCCGGGCCTCACCGGACCCGGACGCACGCCCCTCGCCATTCGGGTCATCCCGGCCCCTCGCACCGCCCGCCGCGGCACCGCACGGAAATCCGGTCGGCCGCTGTCCGCGCGGCGCCGTACACTGGGCGGAGCGAAAAGCGTGGATGGGGACGAGTAGCGGCGTACGCGGCCGAGAGCGACCCGGGGACGGTGTGAGCCCGGGGGCGAGCGCGACGTGAAGATCACCCCGGAGCCGCCGGAAGAAAGCCGCAGCCGCAGGGCGAGAGCGAGTAGAACCGGCTTCGCGACCCCAATGAGGGGGCTCACCGCCGCGTACGGCGCGACGGAGGGCCAAGGAGGGTGGTACCGCGGGAGCGCGCCGCACACGGCGTAGGCAGGATCGAAGCTCTCGTCCCTCCGACGGAAGGCAGCAAGTCCGTTGGAGGATGCTCGCAGATGACAGCGCCGACGTACCGCCAGGTGCCCGCACAGGTCGACCTGCCCGCTCTTGAGCACGCCGTGCTCGACTTCTGGCGCGACCAGAAGATCTTCGCCAAGAGCCTGGAGCAGTCCGAGGGCCGCCCTGAATGGGTGTTCTACGAAGGCCCGCCCACCGCCAACGGCATGCCCGGCGCCCACCACATCGAGGCGCGCGTCTTCAAGGACGTCTTCCCGCGCTTCCGCACCATGCGCGGCTACCACGTGGCCCGCAAGGCCGGCTGGGACTGCCACGGCCTCCCGGTGGAGCTGACGGTCGAGAAGGAGCTCGGCTTCTCCGGCAAGCAGGACATCGAGGCGTACGGCATCGCCGAGTTCAACGCCAAGTGCCGGGAGTCCGTGCTCCGCCACACCGACGCGTTCGAAGCGCTCACGACCCGGATGGGCTACTGGGTCGACCTCAACGACGCGTACGTCACGATGGCCCCCGAGTACATCGAGTCGGTCTGGTGGTCGCTGAAGGAGATCTTCACCAAGGGCCTGCTGGTCCAGGACCACCGTGTGGCCCCCTGGTGCCCGCGCTGCGGCACCGGCCTGTCCGACCACGAGCTGGCGCAGGGCTACGAGACGGTCGTCGACCCGTCCGTGTACGTCCGCTTCCCGCTCACCTCCGGTCCGCTCGCCGGCGAGGCCGCGCTCCTGGTGTGGACGACGACCCCCTGGACCCTGGTGTCCAACACGGCGGTCGCCGCGCACCCGGAGGTCACCTACGTCGTCGCGGCCAACGGCGAGGAGAAGCTCGTCGTCGCCGAGCCGCTCGTGGGCAAGGCGCTCGGCGAGGGCTGGGAGACGACCGGCCAGACCTTCACCGGCGCCGAGATGGAGCGCTGGACGTACCAGCGTCCCTTCGAACTCGTGGAGTTCCCCGAACCGGCCCACTACGTGGTCAACGCCGACTACGTCACCACCGAGGACGGTACGGGTCTGGTCCACCAGTCCCCCGCCTTCGGTGAGGACGACCTCAAGGTGTGCCGTTCCTACGGCCTGCCGGTCGTGAACCCGGTCCGCCCGGACGGCACCTTCGAGGAGGACGTCCCGCTGGTCGGCGGCGTCTTCTTCAAGAAGGCGGACGAAAAGCTCACCGAGGACCTCCAGCAGCGCGGCCTCCTCTTCAAGCACATCCCGTACGAGCACAGCTACCCGCACTGCTGGCGCTGCCACACCGCGCTGCTCTACTACGCGCAGCCCTCCTGGTACATCCGCACGACGGCGATCAAGGACCGCCTCATCCAGGAGAACGAGAAGACCAACTGGTTCCCGGCGACGGTCAAGCACGGCCGGTTCGGCGACTGGCTGAACAACAACATCGACTGGGCGCTGTCCCGCAACCGCTACTGGGGCACCCCGCTGCCGATCTGGCGCTGCGAGGACGACCACCTCACCTGCGTCGGCTCCCGCGCGGAGCTGACCGAGCTGACCGGCACCGACCAGTCGGGGCTCGACCCGCACCGCCCGTACATCGACGAGGTCACCTTCGCCTGCCGCCACGACGGCTGCGGCAAGACGGCCACGCGCGTGCCCGAGGTCATCGACGCCTGGTACGACTCGGGCTCGATGCCGTTCGCGCAGTGGGGCTACCCGTACAAGAACAAGGAGCTGTTCGAGAGCCGCTACCCGGCGCAGTTCATCTCCGAGGCGATCGACCAGACCCGCGGCTGGTTCTACACGCTGATGGCCGTCGGCACCCTGGTCTTCGACAAGTCGTCGTACGAGAACGTGGTCTGCCTCGGCCACATCCTCGCCGAGGACGGCCGCAAGATGTCCAAGCACCTGGGCAACATCCTGCAGCCGATCCCGCTCATGGACCAGCACGGCGCGGACGCGGTGCGCTGGTTCATGGCGGCCGGCGGCTCCCCGTGGGCGGCTCGCCGGGTGGGCCACGGCACCATCCAGGAGGTCGTCCGCAAGACCCTGCTGACGTACTGGAACACGGTGGCCTTCCAGGCGCTGTACGCCCGTACGTCGAACTGGGCGCCGTCCGCGGCGGACCCGGCCCCGGCCGAGCGCCCGGTGCTGGACCGCTGGCTGCTGTCCGAGCTGCACGCGCTCACCGACCAGGTGACGCAGGCGCTGGAGGCGTACGACACCCAGCGCGCCGGCAAGCTGCTGTCCGCGTTCGTCGACGACCTGTCCAACTGGTACGTCCGCCGCTCGCGGCGCCGCTTCTGGCAGGGCGACAAGGCCGCGCTGCGCACGCTGCACGAGGTGCTGGAGACGGTCACCAAGCTGATGGCTCCGATCACCCCGTTCATCACCGAGCGGGTGTGGCAGGACCTGGTCGTGCCGGTGACCCCGGGCGCGCCGGAGTCCGTGCACCTGGCCTCCTGGCCGGAGGCGGACCTGTCCGCCATCGACCCGGAGCTGTCCAGGCAGATGGTCCTGGTCCGCCGGCTGGTGGAGCTGGGCCGGGCCACGCGCGCGGAGTCGGGCGTCAAGACGCGCCAGCCGCTGTCCCGCGCGCTGATCGCGGCGACCGGCTTCGAGTCCCTGGACCCGGAGCTGCACACGCAGATCACCGAGGAGCTGAACGTCTCGGCGCTGGCGTCGCTGTCCGAGGTGGGCGGCTCGCTGGTGGACACCACCGCGAAGGCCAACTTCCGTGCGCTGGGCAAGCGGTTCGGCAAGCGGGTGCAGGACGTGGCCAAGGCGATCGCCGGTGCCGACGCCGCCGCGCTCTCCCTCGCCCTGCGCGAGGGCACGGCCTCCGTGGAGGTCGACGGTGAGACGGTCACCCTCGCCCCGGACGAGGTGATCATCACGGAAACCCCGCGCGAGGGCTGGTCGGTGGCGTCCGACTCCGGTGCCACGGTGGCGCTGGACCTGGAGATCACCGAGGAGCTGCGGCAGGCGGGCCTGGCCCGTGACGCGATCCGGCTGATCCAGGAGGCCCGCAAGAACAGCGGGTTGGACGTGGCCGACCGGATCGCCCTGCGGTGGACGTCCACGGACCCGGCGGTGGTCGCCGCGCTCAGCGAGCACACGGGACTGATCGCCGAGGAGGTCCTGTCGACGGACTTCCAGCAGGGTGAGGCCGACGCCGGCTACGGCGAGCCGTTCACCGACGAGGGACTGGCGCTGACGTTCCGGCTGCGCAAGGCGTAAGCGCCGACTGCTCCGCGAAGGGCCCGGTCTCCACTGAGGAGGCCGGGCCCTTCTGTCAGTCCTTCTTGAAGTGCGAGGAACGCGACGCGGGGGAAGGCGAGGAACGCAACCCGCGTAAAAAGGGCGGGCCCCCGGGACCGAAGTCCAAGGGGCCCGCCCTATTGAGCGCTGCCGACGCCGTTGTCGTACTAGTGCCCGGTGCTCAGTTGTCGTCCTCGTCGATCAGGAACCCGCGCATCGGCGAGGGTGCCTGGCCCATCGGGGACGGACCCTGCGGACGGACCGGGGCCATGGGCTGGGTCATGGCCGGGGTCATCTGCTGCTGACCACCGTAGGACGGGGCGGACGGGGCGGGGTTGCCGCCCATCGTCTGGTTGCCGCCGTACGACGGGGCGCTCGCGCCGGCCGGGGCCATGGAAGGCGCCGGGGACGGCGGCAGAGACGCGGTGGCCGGGGTCCGCGGCGGGGCCAGCGAGTCGTCGGCCTGGGTCTCCAGCTGGCGCAGCTGGGACTCCAGGTACGACTTCAGGCGCGTGCGGTACTCGCGTTCGAAGCCGCGCAGGTCCTCGACCTTGCGCTCCAGCGTGGCGCGGGCGGACTCCAGGGAGCCCATCGCGACGCGGTGCTTCTCCTGCGCGTCCCGCTCCAGGGCGTCGGCCTTGGCACGGGCGTCACGCTCCAGACCCTCGGCGCGGCTGCGAGCCTCGCCGACGATCTTGTTGGCCTCGGAGCGGGCCTCGGCGATCGCCTGGTCGGCGGTCTGCTGGGCCAGCGAGAGGACACGGGCGGCACTGTCGCCACCGGGACCCTGGCCCATCGGACCGGGGCCGCCCATGGGACCACCCATGGGGCCACCCATCTGCTGCTGCATGGGCGGCTGACCACCCATCGGGCCCTGACCCATCGGGCCCTGGCCCATCGGACCCTGGCCCATCGGGCCCTGACCCATCTGGCCGGGACCCTGGGGGCCGCCCTGGCCGCCGGGACCGGCGGGCAGCTGCGGGGCACCGCTCGGCAGCTGGGGCGGGCCACCCATGGGGCCGCCCATCTGCTGCTGCGGCGGGCCCGATATCCCGGCGGGCACCGGCTGGCCGGGACCTCGCATGCCCTGCTGCTGAGGATGCTGCTGCTGGTCCTGCTCCGGCGGGCCCTTGCGCATGTTCTGCTGGTTCTGCGCGGCCGCACGGGTCGCCGCGGCCAGCTTGGCGCGCAGGTCCTCGTTCTCGCGGAGCAGACGGGTCAGTTCGGCTTCGACCTCGTCGAGGAAGGCATCGACCTCGTCCTCGTCATAGCCTTCTCGGAGGCGGACGGTCGTGAACTGCTTGTTCCGCACGTCCTCGGGGGTCAACGGCATCTCTTCACCTCAACGTAGTCATCGGCAGTCGGCAAGACCGTATCGTCCATCCTCATCCCACGAAGCTCCCCGTGATCGAGAGGAGGATGTAGACGATGATCATCAGTACGAAGAAGGACAGGTCGAGCGCCACGCCCCCGAGACGCAGCGGCGGGATGAACCGCCGCAGAAGCTTCAGCGGTGGATCGGTGACAGTGTAGGTGGCCTCCAGTACGACCACCATCGCCTTGCCGGGTTGCCACGAGCGGGCGAACTGGAACACGTAATCCATGACCAGCCGGAAGATGAGCACGGCGAGGAACACCAGCAGCGCGGTGTGGACCACCGTGACGAACACGCTCATGGCCTGCGCTTCCCTCTCCCCTGTTCCATGCTCTTCCGAGCCTCGATCCGGTTGTTGCGTCTCAGCTCTGGTTGAAGAACCCGCCCTCTGCGATGCGGGCCTTGTCCTCCGCCGTGACATCGACGTTAGCAGGAGACAACAGGAACACCTTCTGCGTCACCCGCTCGATGCTGCCGTGAAGACCAAACACCAAACCGGCCGCAAAGTCGACAAGTCGCTTCGCGTCTGTGTCATCCATCTCAGTCAGATTCATGATCACTGGGGTGCCCTCACGGAAGTGTTCCCCGATGGTACGGGCTTCGTTGTAGGTCCGGGGGTGAAGCGTGGTGATCCGGTAAGGCTCTCGCTCGGACACAACCTTGGGCATGATCACCGGTGCGTTCTTCTCGAGGGACTGACGTTCTTGTGTGATGGATGCCACGGGCGCGATGCGCGCCGGACGTCCGGTTTCCGCGGCGAGCGCCGTAGAACGGGCCACCGGCTCACGCGGCGCGGGCGGTTGCACGATTCGCACTTCTTCATCCCTTTGGGGCTGATGTGCGCTGTGCGACGAGTGTGACGATTCATGCCGTCGGTGGTCCCGCTCGGGCTCCGGGTCCAACTCGGGTTCGAAGTCGTCGTCGGGGTCGAATCCGCGGCCGTCGTACCCATCGTCCTCCACGAGGCCGAGGTAGACCGCCATCTTGCGCATCGCGCCGGCCATGCTCTGAGTCCTCCGCTCTGTGGTGGATCGGCTGACGACTGCCAAGTGCCCGCGATCCACGTGGTCGTTGTGCCCGCCTTCGCAGGTACTGACCATATTTTCTGCTGTGGTCCGACTTCCTGGCGACGTTACCCGAGCCTGGGGCGGACTCCGAGTACCGCAGTGCCGACGCGCACATGTGTCGCCCCGGCGGCCACGGCCTGTTCGAGGTCCGCACTCATCCCTGCTGACACCATGGTTGCAGCCGGATGGGCTCGGCGCAGGTCAGTCGACAAATCCATGAGCCGCTGAAACGCCTCCCGTTCGCGTCCCGCGTACTCCCCGGTGAGCGGGGCGACGGTCATCAGTCCGTCGAGCCGCAGCCCCGGCGCCTCGCCGACGAGGTCGGCCAACTCTTCGATTCCGTCCGGGGAGACGCCTCCGCGCTCCCCCCGACCGCTCACGCCCGCGTCCAGCGCGACCTGGATCAGGCAGCCGACCTCGCGCTCCGCCCGCACCGCCTCCTTCGACAGCGCGGTGATGAGCCGGGCGCGGTCGACGGACTGCACGACATCGGCGTAACCGACCACCGAACGCACCTTGTTGGTCTGCAATTGACCGACAAAGTGCCATTTCAGTGGCAGATCGGCGCACGCGGCGGCCTTCGGAGCCGCGTCCTGGTCACGGTTCTCGGCGACATGGCGCACACCGAGTTCCGACAGGATCCGCACATCGCTCGCCGGGTAGGTCTTGGTGACCACGATCAGGGTCACCTCCTCCCGCTCGCGCCCCGCCGCCACGCACGCGGCGGTGATGCGCTCCTCCACTTTCGCCAGATTTCCGGCGAGTTCGGTCTTACGGTCCGTCATGCCCCATCAGTCCAGCCACACATAGCCCGCGAGCCGCCCGGTCGTGCGGTCACGGCGGTACGAGAAGTGATCGTCCGACTCCAGCGTGCACACCGGTGACTGCGCCCGGTCGCACACCCCGAGCCGGTCGAGCTGCGCGTGCACCCCGGCGCTCACGTCGACCGCCGGCGTACCCCAGCTCGTCTCAGCGTGCGCCGCCGGCTCGACGGCGGCCACTTCGGCCCGCATCGCCTCCGGCACCTCGTAGCACCGCCCGCAGACGGCCGGTCCGGTGCGCGCGACGATCCGGCCGGGCTCGGCACCGAGTCCGGCCATGGCCCGTACGGCGGCGGGGACGACCCCCTTGACCATGCCGGGCCGTCCGGCGTGGGCGGCCGCCACGACCCCGGCGACGGGATCGGCCAGCAGCACCGGCACGCAGTCGGCGGTGAGGACGGCGAGGGCGAGTCCGCGGCGGGTGGTGACGATCGCGTCGACCTGCGGGACCGGGCGGTCGCCCCAGGGCTCGTCCACCACGGCCACGTCGGCGCCGTGCATCTGGTTCATCCAGACGACCCGGCCCGCGTCGAGGCCGAGCGACTTGGCGGCGATGTCCCGGTTGGCCCGCACGGCCTCCGGGGCGTCGCCGACCGCGCCGCCCAGATTCAGCTCCTCATACGGAGCGGCGCTCACCCCGCCCCACCGGTCGGTGAAGGCGAAGTGCGCGCCGCTCACGCTCTCGCGCCGTCCTATCACTTGAGGAAGTCCGGAACGTCCAGCTCCTCGGCCGTACTGTCCGAGTAGGTCCGCGGCGCCGGCGTCACCGGCGGGGCGACCGGGAGGTCGGGCACCGGCTCGGGCGCCGGCTCCGGCTCCTCCTTGGGCGTCACGCTGCCGAGCGAGCCGAAGGCCGGCCTGCTGGGCTCGGCCGGCCGGGCCGGGGCCGGCTCCTCGCGACGGGGGGCCGTCGAAGCCGAGGCCGAGCCGAGGACGTTGTCCCGGCGGGCCGGCGGCTGGCCGCCGTCGAAGCCGGCCGCGATCACGGTGACCCGGACCTCGTCGCCGAGGGCGTCGTCGATGACCGCGCCGAAGATGATGTTGGCCTCGGGGTGGGCGGCCTCGCTGACCAGCTGGGCGGCCTCGTTGATCTCGAACAGGCCGAGGTCGGAGCCGCCGGAGATGGAGAGCAGCACGCCGCGGGCGCCGTCGATGGACGCCTCCAGCAGCGGCGAGGAGATCGCCATCTCGGCGGCGGCCACCGCGCGGTCGTCGCCGCGGGCCGAGCCGATGCCCATGAGCGCCGAACCGGCCTCGGACATGACCGACTTCACATCGGCGAAGTCGAGGTTGATCAGGCCGGGGGTGGTGATGAGGTCGGTGATGCCCTGGACACCGGAGAGCAGGACCTGGTCGGCGGACTTGAAGGCGTCCAGGACCGAGACCTGGCGGTCCGAGATGGACAGCAGCCGGTCGTTGGGGATCACGATGAGGGTGTCGACCTCTTCGCGCAGCTCGGCGATGCCGTCCTCGGCCTGGTTCGCGCGGCGCCGTCCCTCGAAGGTGAACGGGCGCGTGACCACGCCGATGGTGAGGGCGCCGAGGGAGCGCGCGATGTTGGCCACGACGGGTGCGCCGCCGGTGCCGGTGCCGCCGCCTTCACCGGCCGTCACGAAGACCATGTCGGCCCCCTTGAGGACCTCCTCGATCTCCTCGCGGTGGTCCTCGGCGGCCTTGCGGCCGACGGCCGGGTTGGCTCCGGCGCCGAGTCCGCGGGTGAGTTCCCGGCCGACGTCGAGCTTGACGTCGGCGTCGCTCATCAACAGCGCCTGTGCGTCGGTGTTGATGGCGATGAACTCGACACCCTTGAGACCGACCTCGATCATCCGGTTGATGGCATTGACACCACCGCCGCCGACACCGATGACCTTGATGACTGCGAGGTAGTTCTGCGGTGCTGCCACGTCGAAGGCCTCTCGCCTCGAATTACGTTGTCGCCGCCGTGCGGTGCCCCGCGCCGGGACGACGGATGCCGAATGGGACGGTCCGTAGCGCCGACCCGAACCCTAACCCTGAAGTTTAGGGTTACCAGTGTGTCTGTTCCCTGGAGTCTTCTGAACAGGACACTAAGTCGACAAGTGGCGCCCGTTCAACGAACACGCCGAACCTCCCGTTTTTCTTTTCACCCTATGTGATCAGCCGTAGCAGTGCCCAACCAGGGTGCTGGCCTGCGCTGATGTGCGTCAACTCCGCGATGACGCAGGGGCGGTGGGGACGCTGACATCGAAGTGCCGCGCGCCGGGAGCTGCTTTCATGAGAGCTGTGAGGGTCCGTGCCTTGGCGCGGCCGTTCTCGCCGCTGCCCCACAGGACCGTGCGGCCGTCGGCCAGCACCAGCGAGACGGCGTCGAAGGAACGGACTTGGACGGTCCGGGTCCGCTTCGCCACGGCGGCCGGCAGATCGCCGGCCACCCGGACCGCCTCGCGCACCAGCCGGTCGGTGCCGAAACGCCGGAAGCCGGCGGCGCCGGAACCCGTGCGGGAGACGGACAATTCCAGCATCGGAACGGCATTCGGCGCCTGCGAAACCGTAGCGAACCGGACACCTTCGTCATCGACTTCGGTGAAGTTCCCGCCCTTTCGGAGCAGCAGAACCGGAGTGCGCTCGGTCACTTTCAGCCCGATTCCATGGGGCCAGGAACGGACCACGTCAACCGTGTCGATCCGGGGCAGTTTCCGGCGCAATCGGGCCTCGATGCCCCCGGTGTCGACGGAAATCATCGGTGCCCCGACCGGCACGGCCGCCGCGTCGCGCACCTCGGCGGACGTCAGCACGCGCGTGCCGGACACCGACACGTGGTCGACGCGCAGCCAGGACGAGCCGTACAACACCCAGGTCACACCGGCGCCGAGGAGTACGGCGCCGGCCACAGCCAGGATGACGATCGTACGAAGGCGCAGTTTCCCGGACCGTCGGCCGGGCGGCGGGCCGGACGACTTCTGCTGGCGTTCACCGCGCTCGGCGGTAGTCGGTCCGGCCACCCTCACTGCCCTTTCGTCATACGGTCCTAACGGCGCGAGGCGATCGCCTCGTACACCATGCCGACGAGCAGCTCGTCGGCGTCCCGGCGGCCGAACTCGCTTGCCGCGCGGGACATCTCGTACAGCCGGTGCGGGTCGGCGAGCACGGGCAGGACGTTCTGCTGCACCCACTCGGGCGTCAGCTCCGCGTCGTCGACGAGGAGTCCGCCGCCGGCCTTGACCACCGGCTGGGCGTTGAGCCGCTGTTCGCCGTTGCCGATGGGCAGCGGGACGTAGGCGGCCGGGAGTCCGACGGCGGAGAGTTCGGCGACGGTCATCGCGCCCGCGCGGCAGAGCATCATGTCGGCCGCGGCGTACGCGAGGTCCATCCGGTCCAGGTAACTTACCGGGACATAGGGGGGCATCCCCGGCATCTGCTGCACCTGTGGCAGTTCGTTCTTCGGGCCGACCGCGTGCAGGATCTGGATGCCCGCCTGCTGGAGCCAGGGCGCGACCTGCTGGACGACCTCGTTCAGCCGCCGGGCGCCCTGGGAGCCGCCGGAGACGAGCAGCGTGGGCAGGTTCGGGTCGAGGCCGAACCGGTGGCGGCCCTCGGGGCGGGCGGCGGCGCGGTCCAGGGTGGCGATGGAACGGCGCAGCGGGATGCCGATGTAGCGGGCGTCACGCAGCTTGCTGTCCGGCGTGGAGACGGCGACCCGGGCGGCGTACCGGGAGCCGATCTTGTTGGCCAGGCCCGGGCGGGCGTTCGCCTCGTGGATCACGATGGGCACGCCGAGCCGCTTGGCGGCCAGATAGCCGGGCAGGGCGACATAGCCGCCAAAGCCGACCACGACGTCCGCCTTGGTGCGTTCCAGGATCTGCTCGGCGGCCTTGATCGTGCCGCGCAGCCGGCCCGGAACGGTGATCAGCTCGGGGGTTGGCTTGCGGGGCAGCGGCACCGCGGGGATCAGCGCCAGCTCGTAGCCGCGCTCCGGGACGAGCCGGGTCTCCAGTCCGCGTTCCGTGCCCAGGGCCGTGATCCCCACGGTCGGGTCCTGCCTGCGCAGGGCGTCCGCGAGGGCGAGCGCGGGCTCGATGTGGCCCGCGGTGCCCCCGCCGGCGAGTACGACATGCACCGAAATTCACCGCTCTCCGGACGGACGCGCCGCTGAGGCACGCCGTCGCATCGTGTTCCATCTCCGAGGCTTCCGGCCGGAGCCGGGGCCTCCCGCCCGCTTTCTACCAAAGCGGGGTTGCCGCATCGCAAGCGCCGCCCGCGCAGCGGGCTCGTCGCGCGCGAAGGCGATCAGCAGCCCGATGGCGAACATGGTCGGCAGCAGGGCGGACCCTCCGTAGGAAAACAGCGGGAGGGGGACGCCGGCGATCGGCAGCAGACCGAGCACCGCACCGATGTTGATCACCGCCTGGGCGGTGATCCAGGTGGTCACGCCTCCCGCGGCATACCTCACGAAGGGGTCCTCCGTGCGTCCGGCCACGCGGATACCCGCATAGCCTAGAGCCGCGAACAGGGCGAGCACCGACAGCGTCCCCGCCAGGCCCAGTTCCTCACCGGTGACCGCGAAGATGAAGTCGGTGTGGGCTTCCGGGAGTTGGCCCCATTTTTCCACACTTGCGCCGAGCCCGGAACCGAAGAGTCCGCCGGAGGCGAGGGCGTAGATGCCGTGCACGGCCTGCCAGCAGTCGGCGGCGCCCGCCTTGGGCTCGGTCGCCCCGATGCAGGAGAGCCGGGCCATCCGGTTGGCGCTGGTCTTGATGAGGACGAAACCGATCAGGGCGGCGATCTGCAGCACCACGGCGAACAGCCGCGTCGGCGCCCCGGCGAGCCACAGCAGGCCGAACAGGATCGCCGTGAGGATGATCGCGGTGCCCATGTCGCCGCCGAGCATGATCAGCCCGAGCAGCAGGAAGGCGACCGGTACCAGCGGCACCAGCATGTGCTTCCACTGGGTCAGCAGCTTCCGCTCCTGCTTGCGCGCGATCAGGTCCGCGCCCCACAGCACCAGGGCCAGCTTGCCGAACTCACTGGGCTGGATCTGGAAGGAACCGCCCAGGGAGATCCAGTTCTGGTTGCCGTTGACCGCCATCCCTATCCCCGGCACCTGCACCAGGGCCATCATGAAGACGGCACCGGCCAGGATGGGGTAGGCCAGCGCCCGGTGCAGTTTCACCGGCATGCGGGAGGCCGCGAACAGCAGTATCCCGCCCAGCACGGCGGCCAGCAGCTGCTTGCGGAAGAAGTACGACCCCGGCAGCGACATCTGCAGCGCGGTGATCTGGGAGGCCGAGTAGACCATCACCAGGCCCAGCACGATGATCAGCACACTGCCGCCGAGGATCAGGTAGTAGGCGGTCAGCGGGCGGTCCCAGGCCTTCCGTGCGCGGGTACAGGCCCGTTGGACGGGGTTCTCCCGCGGAAGGCGCTGCGCGGGGGGCCGCTTGACGGCCCCCTGGACCGGAGGACGACCTGTACGGCTACCGGACATCACCGGCTCCTCCCGACCTCAGCCACATCCGAGTCTCCCGTTCCTCAAGGCCCCGAAGCACCCTGTGTGGCCGAGACCCGCCGTCAGGCGCCCGCTTCGAGTTCGCGGACCGCCGCCGCGAACGCGTCACCGCGCTGGTTGTAGTTGGTGAACATGTCCATGGAGGCACAGGCCGGGGCCAGCAGCACCGTGTCACCGGGCTGCGCGAGCCGCTTCGCTTCCGTCACCGCCTGGAGCATCGCCCCAGTGTCGGTCCGGTCGAGGTCCACGACGGGTACTTCCGGCGCGTGTCGCGCGAGGGCCTCGCGGATCAGGGCGCGATCGGCGCCGATCAGGACGGCACCGCGAAGTCGCTTCGCCGACTTGGCGACGAGCTCGTCGAAGGTCGCGCCCTTCGCCAGACCACCCGCAATCCATACAATCGACTCATATGACGCCAACGATGCTTCGGTGGCATGCGTGTTGGTCGCCTTGGAGTCGTCGACGTACGCCACCGAGTCGATGTCGGCGACGTGTGCGATGCGGTGGGCGTCCGGCTGGAAGGCCCTGAGGCCCTCGCGTACGGCCTTGGCGGGCACCCCGAAGGCGCGCGCGAGGGCCGCCGCGGCAAGGGCGTTGGCGATGTTGTGCGGGGCCGGCGGGTTGACGTCGGAGACCTCGGCCAGCTCCTGCGCGTTCTTCTGCCGGTTCTCCACGAAGGCGCGGTCGACCAGGATGCCGTCGACGACGCCGAGTTGGGAGGGCGCGGGGGCGCCGAGGGTGAACCCGATGGCCCGGCAGCCCTCCTCCACGTCGGCCTCGCGCACCAGGTCCTCGGTGGCCTTGTCCTCGACGTTGTAGACGCAGGCGACGCGATTGCCCTCGTAGACACGGCCCTTGTCGCGGGCGTAGGCCTCCATGGAGCCGTGCCAGTCCAGGTGGTCCGGCGCGAGGTTGAGGACCGCGGCCGAATGCGCCCGCAGGGAGGGCGCCCAGTGGAGCTGGTAGCTGGAGAGCTCTACGGCGAGGACGTCATACGCCTCCTCGCCGAGGACCGCGTCCAGCAGGGAGACCCCGATGTTGCCGACGGCGGCCGTGCGCAGGCCCGCGGCCTTCAGGATCGAGGCCAGCATCTGCACGGTCGTGGTCTTGCCGTTGGTGCCCGTGACGGCCAGCCAGGGCGCCGCGTCGGGGCCCCTGAGGCGCCAGGCCAGCTCGACGTCTCCCCAGACGGGCACGCCCGCCTCCGCGGCCGCCAGGAACAGCGGCTTGTCGGGCTTCCAGCCGGGCGCGGTGACGATCAGCTCGGTGCCCTCCGGCAGGGTCGCGCCATCGCCCAGGCGCACGCTGATGCCGAGCGCCTCAAGCTCCGCGGCCTGTTCACGCGCGCGTGCGTCGTCGCCGTCGTTGACGACCGTGACGACCGCCCCGCGCGCGTGCAGCACCTTGGCCGCCGGGACGCCGGAGACACCGAGCCCGGCGACGGTGACGTGCTTGCCCTGGAAGTCGGAGAGCTCCGAGGTGGAGGTCACTTGTCCGCTGCCCATCCTGCGTAGAAGAGGCCCAGTCCGACGATCACACAGATGCCCTGGATGATCCAGAACCGGACCACGACCAGGACCTCGGACCAGCCCTTGAGTTCGAAGTGGTGCTGCAGTGGCGCCATCCGGAAGACGCGCTTTCCGGTGAGCCGGAAGGAGCCGACCTGGATGACGACCGACATGGTGATGAGGACGAACAGGCCGCCCATGATGGCCAGCAGCAGCTCCGTGCGGGAGAGGATGGCCAGACCGGTGAGGACACCGCCGAGGGCGAGCGAGCCGGTGTCGCCCATGAAGATCTTCGCCGGCGAGGTGTTCCACCACAGGAAGCCCAGGCAGGCGCCCATCAGCGCGGAGGCGATCACCGCGAGGTCGAGCGGGTCGCGCACCTCGTAGCAGGCGGCCGGGTTGGTCAGGGTCTGCGCGTTGGCGCAGGACTCCTGGAACTGCCAGGTGCCGATGAAGGTGTAGGCGCCGAAGACGAGCACGGAGGCGCCGGTGGCCAGACCGTCCAGGCCGTCGGTGAGGTTCACGCCGTTCGACATCGCGAGGATCATGAACAGCGCCCAGATCACGAACAGGACCGGGCCGATCTTCCAGCCGAAGTCGGTGATGAACGACAGCTTGTCGGAGGCCGGGGTGTTGCCGCGGGCGTCGGCGAACATCAGCGACAGCACGGCGAAGGAGATGCCGACGATCAGCTGGCCGGCCATCTTCGCCTTGGCCCGCAGACCCAGCGAACGCCGCTTGACGATCTTGATGTAGTCGTCGAGGAAGCCGACCAGGCCCATGCCGAACATCAGGCCGAGGACCAGGATCCCGGAGTAGGTGGGCGGGTAACCGGTGATGAGCTTGCTCAGGAAGTACGCGGCGATCGTCGCCAGGATGAAGGCGATGCCGCCCATGGTCGGCGTACCGCGCTTGCTGGCGTGCTCGCGCGGGCCGTCGTCACGGATGTACTGGCCGTAGCCCTTGCGGGCGAGGAGCTTGATCAGCAGCGGGGTGCCGATCAGCGTCAGGAAGAGGCCAATGACTCCTGAGAACAGGATCTGCTTCATCATCGGGCGGCAACCTCACCCTCGGCACCGGTCTCGACGAGCGCCTGGGCAACGCTCTCCAGACCCACCGAACGGGACGCCTTCACGAGTACGACGTCCCCCGGGCGCAACTCGCTGCGCAACAGGTCGATCGCCGCCTGTGCGTCGGACACGTGCACCGACTCCTCACCCCACGAACCCTCGTTATATGCGCCCAGTTGCAGCCAGGAGGCTTCGATCCCCCCGACGGCGACGAGCTTGCTGACGTTGAGCCGGACGGCGAGCCGTCCGACGGCGTCGTGCTCGGCGAGCGCCTCGTCCCCCAGCTCGGCCATCTGGCCGAGCACCGCCCACGTGCGGCGCCCCTTGCCCATGGCCGCGAGCGCCCTGAGGGCGGCCCGCATGGACTCGGGGTTGGCGTTGTAGGCGTCGTTGACGATGGTCACGCCGTCCGGGCGCTCGGTGACCTCCATGCGCCAGCGGGAGAGGGTGCCCGCCTCGGAGAGCGCGGTGGCGATCTCTTCCGCGGACATGCCCAGCTCATGGGCGACGGCGGCCGCGGCGAGCGCGTTCGACACGTGGTGCTCACCGTACAGGCGCATGGTCACATCGCATGCACCGGAGGGTGTGAGAAGCCTGAAGGAGGGCTGTCCGCTGTCCGTGAGTCGTACGTTCTCGGCGCGTACGTCCGCTTCGGCCGACTCTCCGAAAAGGACCACCTTCGCCTTGGTACGCGAGGCCATGGCCCTGACCAGCGGGTCGTCGGCGTTGAGGATGGCGGCGCCGCCGTCCTCCTCCGGTGGAAGGCTTTCGACGAGCTCGCCCTTCGCCTGGGCGATCTGCTCGCGGCCGCCGAACTCGCCGATGTGGGCGGTGCCGACGTTGAGCACCAGGCCGATCTTCGGCGGGGTGAGGCCGGTGAGGTAGCGGATGTGCCCGATACCGCGGGCGCCCATCTCCAGCACGAGGAACTGGGTCTCCTCGGTGGCGGTGAGGGCGGTCAGCGGCAGCCCGATCTCGTTGTTGAGCGACTGCGGCGTGAACACGGTCGGCGCCTTGCGCTGGAGCACCTGCGCGATCAGGTCCTTGGTGCTGGTCTTGCCCGCCGAGCCGGTCAGGGCGACGAGGGTCGCGCCGAGCCGCTCGACCACGTGCCGGGCGAGGGCGCCGAGGGCCGTCTGGACGTCCTCGACGACGATCGCGGGCACGCCGACCGGGCGTGACGCCAGTACGGCGACCGCGCCCGCCTCGACGACCCGCGCCGCGAAGTCGTGGCCGTCCACGCGCTCGCCGACGAAGGCGGCGAACAGGCTGCCGGGCTCCACCTCTCGGGAGTCCCGGACGACCGGGCCCGTGACCTGCGTGGACGGATCCGGTATGTCGTGCGTCTGCCCGCCGACGACTGCTGCGATCTCGGCGAGGGAGAGGGCGATCACAAGTTCATCCCCTGGGTCTTCTGGATTTTCATCCCTGGGTTTTCTGGATGGCTTCGCGGAGCACCTGGCGGTCGTCGAAGGGACGGACCACGCCGGCGATGTCCTGGCCCTGCTCGTGGCCCTTGCCCGCGACCAGCACGGTGTCGCCGGCCTGGGCGCGCCCCACGGCGGCGGCGATCGCGGCGGCCCGGTCCTCGAAGAGGACTACCTCGCCGCGCTCGTGCGCGGGCACGGAGGCCGCGCCCTGGAGCATGGTCGCGAGGATCGCGAGGGGGTCCTCGGAGCGGGGGTTGTCGGAGGTCAGTACGGCGGTGTCGGCGAGCCGGGCCGCGGCGGCGCCCATCGGGGCGCGCTTGGTCCGGTCGCGGTCGCCGCCGCAGCCGAGGACCACGTGCAGCCGGCCCTTGGTGACCTTGCGCAGGGCCTTGAGCACCGACTCGACCGCGTCGGTCTTGTGGGCGTAGTCCACGACCGCGAGGTAGGGCTGCCCGGCGTCCACGCGCTCCAGGCGGCCGGGGACGCCCGGTACGGCGGCGATGCCGTCGGCGGCGGCCTGCGGGTCGAGGCCGGCCACGGCGAGGGCGACGATCGCGGCGAGGGTGTTGGCCACGTTGAAGGGACCGGCGATCGGCGACCTGGCGTGGACGCGCTCACCGTGGGGGCCGACGACCGTGAACGTCGAGTCCATGGGGCCGACCTGGACGTGCTCGGCGCGCCAGTCGGCGTCGGGGTGGCCCTCGGCGGAGAAGGTGACGACCGGGACGGTCGCCTCCCCGGCGAGCCGGCGGCCGTACTCGTCGTCGGCGTTGACCACGCCGAGTCTGCTGCGCTGCGGCGTGAACAGCTGCGCCTTGGCCCGGAAGTAGTCCTCCATGTCGGAGTGGAACTCCATGTGTTCCGGGCTGAGGTTGGTGAACACGGCGATGTCGAAGACGCAGCCGTCGACCCGGCCGAGGACCAGGGCGTGGCTGGAGACCTCCATGGCGACCGCCTCGACGCCGCGTTCGCGCATGACGGCGAAGAGTGCCTGCAGGTCGGTGGCCTCGGGGGTGGTGCGCTCGGACTTGATGCGCTCGTCGCCGATGCGCATCTCGACCGTGCCGACGAGACCGGTGGACTTCGCGGTCCGCAGACCGCCCTCGACCAGATAGGCCGTGGTGGTCTTGCCCGAGGTGCCGGTGATGCCGATCTGGAGCAGGTCGCGCCCGGGGTGGCCGTAGATCGTGGCCGCGAGCCGGCCCATCCGCGCGCGCGGGTCGTCCACGACGAGGACCGGCAGTCCGGTCGCGGCGGCGCGCTCGGCGCCCGTCGGGTCGGTGAGCACGGCGGCCGCGCCGAGGCCGGCGGCCTGGGTGACGAAGTCGGCACCGTGCATACGGGCACCCGGGAGGGCGGCGTACAGGTCGCCGGGGCGGACGGCGCGCGAGTCGTGGGTGATCCCCGTGATCTCGGCGGCGGCGTCCGGGACGGCGGCACCCAGCTGATCGGCCAGTTCCGCGAGGGGTGTGGCGGAGACCTCGACCGGTCGCGGCGGTCCCGGATATGTCACGGAAGCGCCCTTCTGGGTGGTTTGGGACTGATCAGCGTGTGGCACGGCGGTGAGCGTACCCGGCGCACCCGCTCCGGAGCGAAGTGAGGGGCGCGGGGCGCCTTGGTTCCCGGGTTCCGGGGTGATCGTTGTCACGGGCTGGTTCCTGGTGTTTCCGAGGTGCTGATCAGGGCTTGTAGTCGACGGGCAGGTTGGCGGGCTGCGCCCCGGTCGGCGGCACCTGCAGGGTCTTCAGCGCGAACTCCATCACCTGCTTGTAGATGGGACCGCAGATCTGGCCGCCGTAGTAGCTGCCGGAGGTGGCGTTCTGGATGGCGCAGTAGACGGTGATCCGGGGTTTGTCCGCGGGCGCGAATCCGGCGAACGACGAGGTGTATCCGTGGTACCTGCCGGTGGCCGGATCCACACGGTTGGCGGTGCCGGTCTTGCCCGCCACCCGGTAGCCGGGGATGCGGGCCCTGATGCCGGTGCCCTGCTCGTCGTCCACGACGGACTCCAGCATCTGGGCGAGGGAGGTGGCGGTCTTCTGGCTGACGACCCTGGTCTCCTTGGGCTTGGGCGCGGGGGTGAAGCGACCGTCGGGACCCTTGGTGCCGCGCACCAGGGTCGGCTGGATCCGGACCCCGCCGTTGGCGATGGTCGAGTACACGGAGGCGGCCTGCAGGGCGTTGAGGGAGAAGCCCTGGCCGAAAGGAATCGTGTACTGCTGCGAAGTGGACCACTTGCGGTACGGCGAGAGGATGCCGGGGGTCTCGCCGGGGAAGCCGAGTCCGGTGTAGCTGCCGATGCCGAACTTGCGCAGGTAGGAGTAGAGGACCTTGTTCGCCTCGGGCTGCGTTCTGCCGAGCTGGCCGGTGGCCAGGATGGTGCCGATGTTGCTGGACTTGGCGAGGACGCCGTTGAGGGTGAGGTACCAGGTGTCGTGGTCGACGTCGTCCGAGAAGAGCCGGTCGCCGCGGTGCAGCCGGTTGGGTACGACGACGTGGGTGAGCGGGGTGGCGGCGTTCTCCTCCAGCACGGCCGCCATGGACATCACCTTGGCGGTGGAACCGGGCTCGTAGGCGTCCTGGAGGGCCGCGTTGCCCATGGCCTCCGCGTCCGCCTTGGACAGGTTGTTCGGGTCGAAGCCGGGTGCGTTGGCCATGGCCAGGATCTGACCGGTGCGGGTGTCCTGGACGACGACGTACCCCCGGTCCGCGCCGGACTTCCTCACCTGCTCGGTGATGGCGCTCTGCGCGGCCCACTGGATGTCGCGGTCGATGGTCAGCTCGACGTCGGAGCCGGGCACGGCGGGTGTCTCGTTGGACCCGGCCGTGGGCACCTCGCGCCCGCCGGACTGGGCATAGCGGATCTTGCCGTCCTTGCCCGCCAGCTGCTTGTTCATCTCCTGCTCGATGCCGCCGCCGCCCTGGCCGTCGGAGTTGACCCAGCCCAGCAGCCCGGCGGCGAGGTCGCCGTTGGGGTACACCCGCTGGCTGCTGGGGTCGGCGAAGACGCCGGCCAGCACGTTGGCGGTGTTGTTGTCCGTCTCCGCCTTCTTGGCGAGGGCGCTCTTCAGGTCCTTGATCTGCTTCCAGACCTGCGGGGTCTGCCGGGTGGCGAGCCGGGCGTACCGGGAGCCGCTGTCCTTGGGCCGCAGCTTGTTCACGATCTCTGCCTGGCTCTGCCCGAGGATCGGCGAGAGCAGCGCGGCGGCCTGCTCCGGCCCGTCGTCGACCTTCAGCTGCTTCCTGCTGAACATCGTGGGGTCGGCCGTGATGTCGTACGCGTCCTCGCTGATGGCGAGGGCCACGCCGTTGCGGTCGGTGATCCCGCCGCGGTCGGCGGCCAGCCTGTGCACGACATACCGGTTCTGCTCGGCCCGCGCGGCGTACGCGCTGGCGTCGAAGGCCTGCACCTGGAGCAGCCGTACGACGAAGGCGAGCAGCACCAGGGTCAGGGCGAGGCTGACCATGCGCAGCCGGGGCCGCGCGCTGCCGAGCCGGAGCGGGCGCTGGGCCGGCGGCCGTGCGCCGCTCGGCCGCCGGGCCGGACGCGCGCCGGGCCCGGGCTGCCGCCGCACGGCACTCCTCGCCCGCGGCGGCTTGGCCGGCCCGGGCACACGACGGCGCGGCGCTTCCCTGTCGGACACTTCCGTCACCTGCCGGGGGTCGGGGTCGCAATGGGCTGGGGGATGGCGGGCGGCGCGGGTGCGGCCGCTGCGGGGGCGGAGAGCGCCGGGACGGGCTGGGGCCGTTCCGGCACCGATGGGGCGGGGGCGAGCGGGGACGGGGGTGCGGAGAACGCGGCGGCCGGGGTGAGGGCCTCGGGGGCGGCCGGTGCGGTGAGGGCGGCGGGCCCGGGGCTCGCGACGTCCGGTACGCCCTTGACGGTGCCGTCGGGGTTCAGGAAGGCCGGGTCGCCGCCGGGGACCATGCCGAGTTCGCGGGCCCGGCGCTGGAGTGCGGCGGGGTCCGAGTAGGCGTCGATGTCCCGCTGGAGGGCCTGTTCCTCGTCGGTGAGGCTCCTCGTCTCCTTCTGCAGGGCGTCCAGTTTGAACGAGCCCTCGCTGAGCGCGGAGTTCAGCACCAGCAGCCCGATGAGGCCGCCGCCGAGCAGCAGGACGACGAGAAGGACGAACGGGGTGCGGGCGGCCCGGGCGCGGCCGGCCGGGAGGAGCCGGGCGAGCCGCGCGGCCCGCCCCCTCAGCGCGGGTGTCCTACTCACGGCTCCCCCGGTCAGTTCGGGAATCCAACCGACCCGTCTCGCTCACTCGACGTCCTCCCTGATGCGCTCCGCGCCGCGCAGCCTGGCCGGTGCGGCCCGGCGGTTCTCGGCGACCTCTTCCTCGGTGGGAAGTTCGGCACCCCGGGTGAGCAGCTTGAGCCGCGGCTGGTAGCGCTCGGGCACGACCGGCAGCCCGGGCGGCGCGGTGGTCGCGGCGCCGGCCGCGAACACCTGCTTGACCAGGCGGTCCTCCAGCGAGTGGTACGACAGCACGGCGACGCGCCCGCCGACGTCCAGGGCCTTCACCGCCGCCGGGATCGCCCGCTCCAGGACGGACAGTTCCCCGTTGACCTCGATCCGCAGCGCCTGGAAGGTGCGCTTGGCGGGGTTGCCGCCGGTGCGCTTGGCGGCCTGCGGGAGAGCGTCCCGGATCAGCTCGACCAGCCGCGCGCTGTTGCTGAACGGCTCCTTCTCGCGCTCGCGCACGATCGCGGCCACGATCCGCTTGGCCTGCTTCTCCTCGCCGTACGCGCGCAGGATGCGCACCAGTTCGCCCGCCGGATAGGTGTTGAGGACCTCGGCGGCGCTGATGCCGGCCGACTGGTCCATCCGCATGTCCAGCGGCGCGTCCTGGGCGTAGGCGAAGCCGCGGTCGGCCTCGTCCAGCTGCATGGAGGAGACCCCGAGGTCGAACAGGACGCCCTGCACGCGCGCGATGCGGAGCCTTTGCAGGACGTCGGGCAGTTCGTCGTAGACGGCGTGCACCAGGGTGGCGCGCTCGCCGAAGGGCGCCAGCCGCTCGCCGGACAGCCGCAGCGCCTCCTTGTCCCGGTCGAGGCCGATCAGCCGCGCCTCGGGAAACCGGGTCAGCAGCGCCTCGCTGTGCCCGCCGAGGCCGAGGGTGCAGTCGACGACCACCGCTCCCGGGCGCTCCAGGGCGGGCGCCAGCAGGTCCAGGCACCGCTGGAGCATCACCGGGACGTGTCGACGTTGGCTCAAGGGGGCCTCTCATCTTCCGACGCGGTCGCACGCACCGCCGGGTCCCCGCCAGCTCGTGAAGGGGAGGCCTGCCGGCGCCGGAAGCGTCAGCCGGACCGGGAGCGGGAGGAGGCCGAGCCGTACGTACGCGCCGCGCACGTGGGGAGACGGCCCGGTGTGAGCCGGGGTCTCCGGGGGTTTCACCAGCAGGGAGAGCCACGTCTCCCGCTTCGCGCCACTTTAGTCCACCGTGTCGCGCGGTCAATCAACCGGCCTGCGCGTCGCCTAGCGCATCCCGGCGGGAGCCGCAATTCGACGGTGTTCACCCGTCCGGGCCAGGTTTGCCCCACCTGTGGGTTGGCTCACAACAAGCCGCGATGACGTTCTTTGTCCCGACTCACAGCGGGCCGGGACCGGGCGTGACCAGTAACGTCATAGGTATGACGACTTCCGCAGCAGTTCCCACTGGATCCGAAGGCGCCATAACGAACGGCGGCACCGTGACGGATCGCCTGGTGGAGGCCAACCAGCGGTACGCCGCCGAGTTCGCCGACCCGGGCATGGACGCCCGTCCCGTTCTCAAGGTCGCCGTGGTGGCCTGCATGGACGCCCGCCTCGACCTCCACAAGGCACTCGGCCTCAAGCTCGGCGACTGTCACACCATCCGCAACGCGGGCGGTGTCGTCACCGACGACGTGATCCGGTCCCTGACCATCAGCCAGCGCGCGCTCGGCACCCGCAGCGTCGTGCTCATCCACCACACCGGCTGCGGCATGGAGGCCATCACCGAGGACTTCCGGCACGACCTGGAGATGGAGGTCGGCCAGCGTCCGGCGTGGGCGGTCGAGGCGTTCCGGGACGTCGACCAGGACGTGCGCCAGTCCATGCAGCGGGTGCGCACCTCGCCGTTCCTGCTGCACACCGACGACGTACGCGGTTTTGTGTTCGACGTGCGCACCGGTGCGCTGCGCGAGGTGGACCCGGCCTGACCGGGCACACCGGCCGGCCGCCCCGGAGACACCCCGCCGCCCCCGTATCGAAAATGCGGTCGAAAAAGCCGTAAGACCGACATCGTGCGGGCAGTTGTCCACAGGCGAGTGACACGAATCGGTAACGGCGGCAAGAATGCGGGGTGTGACATCACGCGGAACTATTCCGGCGTGGTGTCCGTGTTTCGGGGTGGGCCGGTTTCGCAAGCAGCGTCGGCCCGGGAAAGTACGGGCCGAGGAGGGCCGGGTGTCGACCTATGACGATCCAGCGAGCCATGGGGGCGCCCCCGCCCGAGCGTATTCGAGGGTGGGGGAAGATCTGACCGCCACGGTGGAGCGGGTGCGCGGTTCGGTGGAGGGCGTGATCGAGGGCAAGCCCGAGGTCGTACGGCTCGCGCTGACCGTGCTGCTCGCCGAGGGCCACCTGCTGATCGAGGACGTCCCCGGGGTCGGCAAGACGATGCTGGCCAAGGCGCTGGCGCGGTCCATCGACTGCTCGGTGCGGCGTATCCAGTTCACGCCCGACCTGCTGCCCTCGGACATCACCGGGGTGTCGATCTGGGACCAGCAGCGCCGGGACTTCGAGTTCAAGCCGGGCGCCATCTTCGCGCAGATCGTGATCGGCGACGAGATCAACCGCGCCTCGCCCAAGACCCAGTCGGCGCTGCTGGAGTCCATGGAGGAGCGGCAGGTCACCATCGACGGGCAGACGTACGAACTGCCCAGCCCCTTCATGGTGGTGGCCACGCAGAACCCGGTCGAGATGGAGGGCACCTACCCGCTGCCCGAGGCCCAGCGCGACCGCTTCATGGCCCGCGTCTCCGTCGGCTATCCCAGTGTGGAGGCCGAGTTGCAGATGCTCGACATCCACGGCGGGGTGAGCCCGCTGGAGGACCTGCAGCCGGTGGCGCACGCCCACGAGATCGTGAAGCTGATCGAGGCGGTGCGCTCCGTGCACGTCTCCGAGCCGGTCCGGCGGTACGCGGTGGAGCTGGTCGCCGCCACCCGCACCCACCCCGACCTCAGACTCGGCGCCTCCCCGCGCGCGACGCTGCACCTGCTGCGCGCGGCGAAGGCGTCCGCGGCCCTCGCCGGCCGGGAGTACGCACTGCCGGACGACGTCCAGGCGCTCGCCGTCGCCGTGCTCGCACACCGCCTGCTGCCCACCGCCCAGGCCCAGCTGAACCGCCGCACGGCCGAGCAGGTCGTGCAGGAGATCCTGCAGCGCACCGCCGTGCCCGCGGCACCGGGACAGCAGGCACCGGGCTTCGGCGGCCTCGGGCGGAACGTCCCGGCCTATCCCCAGCAGCCTCCGCGGAGTCTGTGATGAGCGCCGGGGGGAGCGGGCAGGCGGAGGCCGACCGCGGGGAGTCGGGCGGCGTCCGTACGGCCCTGGCGGGCCTGACGACCCGTGGCCGTTCCTTCCTGGCGGCCGGCATCGCCGCCTCGATCTGCGCCTATGTCCTCGGCCAGAGCGATCTGCTGCGGGTCGGCCTGCTGCTGGCCGCGCTGCCGCTGATCTGCGCGACCGTGGTGTACCGCACGCGCTACCGGGTGGCCGGCACCCGCCGGCTCGCCCCCGCGCGCGTGCCGGCGGGCAGCGAGGCCCGGGTGCACCTGCGGATGGACAACGTCTCCCGGCTGCCCACCGGCCTGCTGATGCTCCAGGACCGGGTGCCCTACGTCCTGGGTCCGCGTCCCCGGTTCGTGCTGGACCGGGTGGAGCCGGGCGGCCGCCGCGAGGTGTCCTACCGGGTCCGTTCCGATCTGCGCGGCCGCTATCCGCTGGGCCCGCTGCAACTGCGCCTGACGGACCCCTTCGGGATGTGCGAACTGACCCGGTCCTTCTCGACGTTCGACACCCTCACGGTCGTCCCGCGCGTGGAACCGCTCGCCCCGGTCCGCTTCAGCGGCGAGGCCCAGGGGTACGGCGACGGGCGGCAGCGCTCCCTGGCCCTGGCCGGCGAGGACGACGTGATCCCGCGCGGCTACCGCTACGGCGACGATCTGCGCCGGGTGCACTGGCGGTCCACCGCGCGCTACGGCGAGCTGATGGTGCGCCGCGAGGAGCAGCCCCGGCGCTCGCGCTGCACCGTGCTGCTGGACACCCGGGGCGGCGCCTACGAGGGCGCGGGCCCCGACTCGGCCTTCGAGTGGGCCGTCTCCGGTGCCGCCTCGGTGCTGGCGCACATGCTCGAACGCGGCTTCTCGGTACGGCTGCTGACCGACGGCGGCAGCGTGGTGCCCGGCGAGGGGGCCGACGGGTTCGCGGGCACCGGACAGGAGACCGCGGAGGCGGCCGGGCTGATGATGGACACCCTCGCGGTGATCGACCACTCCGACGGCACGGGCCTGTCCCGCGCCTACGACGTGCTGCGCGGCGGCAACGAGGGCCTGCTGGTCGCCTTCCTGGGCGATCTGGACGAGGAGCAGGCCGCGACGGTCGCCAAGATGAGCCGGCGCAGCGGCGGTGCCGTCGCCTTCGTGCTGGACCCGGACACCTGGGTGCGCGAGTCGACCGACGTGCCCGGGCCGGGCGAGCGGCACGACGAACGGCTGCGCCTGCTGCGCGAGGCGGGCTGGACGGCACTGAGCGTGCCGCGCGGCGCCCCGCTGAACGGACTGTGGCAGCAGGCGGACCGGGAGCGTTCCGGTCTGGCCGCCGTGAGCGGGGAGGCGAGCGCATGAGCGGCCGTTCCGGACTGACCGCCTTGTGCGGGGAGGCAAGGGGATGAGCGGTCGTTCCGGGCTGAACGCCGTGAACGCGGCAGGCAAGGGCATCAGCGGTCGTTCCGGGCTGACCGCCGTGAGCGGGGAGGCATCGCGATGAGCGGGCGGGCTCGACTGGCGCTGTGCGCGGCCGCGGCCACGCTGATGGCCTCCTGCGCGCTGCTGCCCCTGGTGGCCGAGCCGACCTGGCTGCTGCAGCTGGTGCCGCTGGTGGCCGTGCAGACCGGCGTGGGCGCGGCGGCCCGCCGGGTGCCGCTGGGCCGGCCGCTGACCGTGGCGGCGCAGGCGCTGGCCACGCTGGTGCTGCTGACCCTGGTCTTCGCACGGCAGCACGCGATCATCGGACTGGTCCCCGGCCCGGACGCCTTCCGGCACTTCGCCGACCTGCTCCAGCAGGGCTCCAACGACGTCAGCGAGTACGCGATACCGGCGCCCCTCACCGACGGCATCAAGCTGATGCTGATCGGCGGCGCCCTGCTGATCGGCCTGCTGGTGGACACGCTCGCGGTGACCTTCCGCAGCGCGGCCCCGGCCGGGCTGCCGCTGCTCGCGCTGTACTCGGTGGCCGCCGGGCTGTCCCATGGCGCGGCCGACTGGCTGTGGTTCCTGGTGGCGGCGGCCGGCTATCTGATGCTGCTGCTCGCGGAGGGCCGGGACCGGCTGGCCCAGTGGGGCCGGGTCTTCGGCGGCGGGCCCGCTTCTCCGGGCTCCCCCGAGGCCGGCGCGCTGGCCCCGGTGCGCACGGGACGGCGGATCGGCGCGGTCGCGCTGGGCGTGGCCCTGATGGTCCCGCTGGCCCTGCCCGCGATGCAGGGCGGCCTGCTCGACACGGCGGGCACCGGCGTCGGGGTGGGCAGCGGCCTGGGAACCGGGGGCGGCGCGGTCAACCTGCTGGTGGCCCTGCGGGACAACCTGAACACGGACAACGACCGTCAGGTGCTGTCCCTGAAGACCAGCGGCGACGACGCCTCGGACCTGTATCTGCGGATCGCCTCGCTGGACGACTTCGACGGCACCACCTGGAAGCCGGCCCAGCGGCACATCGTCGGGGTACCGGACCGGTTCCCCACACCCATCGGCCTCGGCGCGGACGTCAGGCGCAGCACGGTGACGACCACGGTCACGGCGGCGGACTGGTACGCCCAGGACTGGCTGCCGATGCCGTACCCGCCGAGCGGGGTGAAGATCGGCGGACGCTGGCGCTACGAGCCCGTCGGCATGGCCGTCGTCGGCGACCCCGGCCAGACCACGCGCGGCGCGGCCTACCAGGTGACCAGCCTGGATGTACAGCCGACCGCGGAGCAGCTGTCCTCCGCGCCGGAGCCGCCCGCGGCCCTGAAGCGCGAGTACACCCAGGTGCCGTCCGCGCTGCCGAAAGTCGTCGCCAGGACCGCCAGGCAGATCACGGCGGGCGCGCGGAGCCACTACGAGGAAGCGGTCAAGCTCCAGGACTACTTCTCCGTCACCGGCGGCTTCCAGTACGACACCCAGGTGCAGGTCGGCCGCGGCCCGGGCGCCATCGCGAACTTCCTGAAGAGGAAGGAGGGCTTCTGCGTCCACTTCTCCTTCGCCATGGCGGCGATGGCCCGCACCCTGGGCATCCCGGCCCGGGTCGCGGTGGGCTTCGCCCCGGGCACCCCGCAGGCGGACGGCAGCATCACGGTGAGCCAGAAGGACGCGCACGCCTGGCCCGAGCTGTACTTCGAGGGCGTCGGCTGGACCCGCTTCGAGCCGACCCCGACCCGCGGTACGACGCCGTCGTACACCCGGCCGGACACGCCCGGCACCTCGCTGCCGGACCAGGACCTGCCCTCGCACCACTCGTCCACGGCGCCCTCGGCGGCGCCCTCGGCGAGTGAGAGCTGCACGCCCCAGCTGGTCAAGCTCCAGGGGTGCGACACCGCGTCCGCCGCGGCGGCCCCGAGCAGCGGCGACGGCGGCCCGGGACCGGGGTGGTATCTGCTGATCGGCCTGGCCGCGCTGGTGGTGCTGGCGGTGCCGTTCGCGCCTCTGCTGTGGCGGCTGCGGGTGCGGTCGGTGCGGCTGGGCGGGCACGCCCGGACCGAACAGGGCGCGGCGGCGCACACCCTGGCCGCCTGGCAGGAGCTGACGGACAGCGCCTGGGATCACGGCATCCCGCCGGACGAGTCGCTGACCCCGCGCGGGGCGGCCGACCGGATCGTCGGGCTCGGACAGCTGGACCCGGCGGCCGGTGCCGCGGTGCACCGGATCGCGGACGCGGTGGAGCAGGTGCTGTACGCGCCCCGGCCGCGCCCCGCGGCGGGCATGGCCGAGGACGTGCACCGGGTGATCGAGGGACTGCGCGGCGCGGTGGGCACCGGCACCCGGCTGCGGGCGCTGTTCCTGCCCCGCTCGTCGGTGCGGGTGCTCTGGGCGGTGGCTGCCCGCTGGTCGGCGCTCCGGGCACGGGCGGCTGCGAGGCCCGGCCTGCGCCGGCCGTCGCAGCAGCGGGGCTGAGACAAAGGTCAAGGCAGGGAACGGCTGAGACAAAGGTCAAGGCAGGGCTGAGACAAGGTGAGGGGCGACCACCGGTGGTGGTCGCCCCTCGACGTCGTCTGTCGGCGGTGTCTGTCGGCGGCCCCGCGGAGACCGCCGGACGGTTACCGGCCCTGTTCGTCCCGGCGGCGCTGCCAGCGCTCTTCGATCCGATCCATCATGGAGCGCTTCGGCCGCACCTGACGGCCGACGGCGCCCGCGGGCTGCTCGCCGGGCTTCGGGGCCTTGCGCCAGCCCGTGACGGCGAGTACGGCACAGCCCAGCATGACGAGGAAACCCACCACGCTGACCCAGATCAGCTGCGCGACCATTCCGGCCATGAGGAGCGCGATACCCACGAGGAAGCCTGCGACCGCCTGGTAGACCCGCCGCCGGGTGTACGAACGCAGCCCGCTTCCCTCAAGCGCCGACGCGAACTTGGGATCTTCGGCGTACAGCGCTCGCTCCATCTGCTCGAGCATGCGCTGCTCGTGCTCCGAGAGCGGCACGGAGTCCTCCTCATCGTGCAGTCGCCGGGGCGACCCGGGGGGTCCCTTCAGGATAGGCAGGGAATCGCCCCCGTGAAACCCGCCCCTCTACGCCAATTGGCCAACCGGAACCGTCATGGCCGTCCCGGCTCGCTGAGGCTTCCATTCCCCGGCGACCGACCCGTCATGCCGGGTGGTGTACCTCGATCATACGGCGCAAACCCCACGATCGGGCGTCTTGTGGCGTACTCCATCCGCTGCCGAGGCCCTGATCAGCGGCGGGTCACCTCAGTCGCTCAGGCCTCGGCGGCACCCCGCGTCTCGCCGAGCACATGCAGCTGGGTGGCGACGGAGTGGAACGCGGGCTGCTCGGCCGCGGCGGCCTCCAGCTTCAGGAGCGCGTCGAGGGCGCCGGGCTCGGTGTCCACCAGGACGCCGGGGACGAGGTCGGCGAAGACCCGCACGCCGTGCACGGCACCGACCTTCAGGCCGGCGCCCTCGACCAGCGCGGTGAGCTGCTCGGCGGTGAACCGGCGGGGCATCGGGTCACCGGCGCCCCAGCGGCCGTCGGGGTCCGTCAGCGCCTGCCGGGCCTCGGTGAAGTGGCCGGCGAGGGCGCGGGCGAGCACGGCACCGCCGAGGCCCGCGGCGAGCAGGCTGAGAACGCCCTCGGAGCGCAGCGCGGCGACCGCGTTGCGCACACCCTCGGCCGGGTCGTCGACGTACTCCAGGACGCCATGGCACAGCACGGCGTCGTAGGCACCGCGCTCGACCACGTCGAACAGCCCGTGCGCATCGCCCTGGACGCCCCGGACCCGGTCGACGACGCCGGCCTCGGCGGCCCGGCGCTCCAGCGCGAACAGGGCGTTCGGGCTGGGGTCGACCACGGTGACACGGTGGCCGAGCCGGGCGACGGGCACGGCGAAGTTGCCGCTGCCGCCGCCGGTGTCGAGGACGTCCAGCGACTCCCGTCCCGTGGCCTTGACCCGCCGGTCGAGGGCGTCCTGGAGGACCTCCCAGACCACGGCGGTACGGAGGGAAGCGCGGGGTCGCATCGGGTCCGACACGGCAGTTGACTCCTCGGCAGGGCTGGACGGCTTCGGATGACTCCACCCTATGGCCTCCGGTGCCCTGCCTGGTCACCTCGGACGGGTACGCCCGGGCGGGTCTCGAACGGCGCTCGTGGTCACGCGTGCTCCCGTCCGGTGGTCAGCCCGCGTCCGGCAGGCCGCCGCGTGTTCCCGGGCGGTCGGATCCACCGGAATCCTGGCGGGGCTGCGGCAGGACCGGCTGGAGGACGAGCATGCGCTCGACGATGCGCAGGAACACCCCCACGTCCCGTATCAGGTCGTCGGCGTCCCGTCGGCTCGCCGCTCCCCGGATGCCGGCCTCGGCACGGGCACGGCGGGCGGCGCCGGAGGCGAACAGCGCGCTCCACTCGGTCAGTTCGGGGACGATCTCGGGGAGCACTTCCCAGGCGCTGCGGATCCGGGCGCGACGGCGCGGGGAGGTCTCGGGGCGGCCCCGGGCGGCGAGCACGGCGGCGGCGGTGCGCAGGGCGGCGAGGTGGGCCGTCGCATAGCGCTCGTTCGGCGCTTCCAGGACGGTGGCCTCCTCCAGTCCGGCGCGGGCCTGGGCGAGCAGGTCGAGGGCGGCGGGCGGGGCCGTGGCCCGGCGGAGCACGGGGTGCACGTCGCTCGCCGGGCCGGTCAGTGAGGGGGCAGGGCCGGTGGCGCGGCGCCGGCGGGCGGCGGCTGCGGAGGGATTGGCCATGACGAACCTCCTGTCGTCTGGGTGACGGCACGAATGCCGTATGTGCCCATCGTGAGGTATGGCACTGACAATCCGTTCTGACCTGGGGCTTTGCCTCGATCACAGGTTCGGCGTATTTTTGAACTGACCAGTCAGTTCAAAAACCTGAATCCGCAGGGGGACTTGTGGACGGCGTGCACGTCAGGGCCGAGGGCCTCGGGCTCAAGGGGCCGCGGGGGTGGGCCTTCCGCGGCATCACCCTCGACGCGGCCCCCGGCTCACTCATCGCGATCGAGGGACCGTCCGGCTCCGGCCGTACCTGTCTGCTGCTCGCACTCACGGGACGGATGAAGCCCACCGAGGGAGTGGCCACCGTCGGCGGATTCAAACTCCCCCGGCACATGGCCCGGCTGCGCCGTGTCAGCGCGGTCGCCAACGTGACCGGGGTGACGGACCTGGAGCCGGCCCTGACCGTCGCCGAGCACCTGCGCGAACGGGCCCTGCTGCAGAGCCGCTTCGGGGACTCCCTGCGCGACCTGCTGCACCCCCGCGCCCAGCGCACGCACGAGGCACGGCTGCGCGTCGACGCCGCCCTGGCCACCGCCCGGCTCGACCTCGACACGCTGCCCAAGGGCTCCCGGACGGCCGTGCGTGACCTGGAACGGCCGCAGGAACTGCGCCTGTCCATCGCGCTCGCGCTGCTCGGCCGGCCCGGACTGCTCGGCGTCGACGACATCGACATGAAGCTCTCGGACACCGAACGCGCCGAGCTGTGGGACCTGCTGCGGTCCCTCACGCGCGCGGGGACGACGGTGGCGGTCGTCTGCCGCACCGCCCCCGGTGACTGCGTCGTCGTACCGACCGGGCCCGCGGACACCGAGGCGGAGGCCGGCCGGAGCGGCGAGAGGCACGGCCGGGCGGAGGCCGGCCGGAGCGGCGGGACGGACGCCGGAGCGGACGCCCACATGAGCGGCGGGAACAACGACCCGAAGGAGGACGTCGATGCGCTCGCCTAGGCTGGCCGCGCTGGAGCTGAGGCGCTTCGGGCGCGGGAGGCTGCCGCGCGCCGCCCTCGTCGCGCTGCTCGTGCTGCCCCTGCTCTACGGCGCCCTGTACCTGTGGTCCTTCTGGGACCCGTACGGCCGTCTGGACCGCATTCCGGTGGCGCTGGTGAACGACGACAAGGGCGCCACAGCGGGCGGGAAGAGGATCAGTGCCGGTGCGGACATCGTCGACGGGCTGCGCGACAGCCGGACCTTCGCGTGGCACCGGGTGAGCGACGAGGAGGCCCGCAGGGGCGTCGAGGACGGCACGTACTACCTGTCGCTGACCCTGCCGTCCGACCTCAGCCGGCGGATCGCCTCCAGTTCCGGCGCCTCCCCGCAGACCGGCGCCCTCCAGGTGCGCACCAACGACGCGAACAACTACATCGTCGGCCAGATCTCACGCACCGTCTTCAACGAGGTCCGCACGGCCGCCTCCACCAAGACCTCGCGCACCTTCCTGGACAAGATCTTCGTCTCCTTCTCCGACATCCACGACAAGACCGTCACGGCCGCCGAGGGCGCCGACAAGCTGAACACCGGCATCGGGAAGGCGGAGAAGGGCTCCAAGGACCTCGCCGACGGCCTGCGGGACGCCAGCAGCGGCAGCGGCAAGCTGGTCACGGGCCTGCAGCAGCTGAACACGGGGGCCGGTGACCTCCAGGACGGTTCCCGGCGGGTCGCCGACGGCACGAAGACGCTCGCCGACAAGGTCAACGGCGTCTACGGCACGGCCGGCCCGTTCCTGAAGGACAACGGGAAGACCATCGGGGACACCGCCCGCCTGGTCTCCGACTCGGCCAGGGCCGTCAAGGACAACCTCGACGAGCTGGTGGAGCACGCCCCGGACGCCGCGAAGCTCGCCCACGCGAACGCCGGCATCCTGGACGCGATCTACAAGGCGCGCTGCGAGACCGCCACGCTCCCCGACCCGAACTGCGCCGACCTCAAGCGGGCCAGGAGGGCCACCGCCGAGGTGGCCACCGTGGCCGACGACCTCAACACGCTGATCGCCGACCAGAACGGCGACCTCAAGACCATGCGGGACAACCTCGGCACCCTGCAGAAGCAGGCCACGGCACTCGAAAGGCGCGCACCGCACCTGTACGAGGACGTCGACGACGCCGTCAACAAGATCAACAAGCTGAACGACGGCGCGCAGAAGGTCGCCGCCGGCGCCAGGAAGCTGCACACCGGACTCGGCACCGCCCAGACCGGCGCGACCACGCTGGACAAGGGCATCGGCACGGCCGCCTCGGGCGCCCAGACCCTGAACGGTGGCCTGTACAAGCTGTCCGACGGCTCGGACAGGCTCGCCGGCGGACTGCACGACGGCGCCGGGAAGATCCCGGACTACGGCAAGAAGGACCGCGACCAGCACACCGGCGTGATGGCCGACCCGGTCCAGCTGGCCTCCCACGACCTGCACAAGGCACCGAACTACGGCACCGGTTTCGCCCCGTACTTCATCCCGCTGTCGCTGTGGGTGGGCGCGATGGTCGCCTACATGCTGATCCCGCCGCTCAACCGGCGCGCCCTGGCGGCCGGTTCACCGGCCTGGCGGATCGCGCTCGCGGGCTGGCTGCCGGTGGTCGCGGTGGGCGTGCTCCAGGTGGTCGCGCTGATGGCCGTACTGCACTGGGCGATCGGTCTGCAGATGCTGCGCGCGGCCGGCACGATCGGCTTCCTGTGCCTGGTCACCGCGTGCTTCGCGGCGATCGTGCAGTGGCTGAACGCCCGCTTCGGCGCGGCCGGCCGGATCCTGGTCCTCGCGCTGCTGATGCTCCAGCTGACCTCGGCGGGCGGCACCTACCCGGTGCAGACCAGCCCGGGTTTCTTCAACGCGATCCACCCGTTCCTGCCGATGAGCTACATCGTGGCGGCGCTGCGCCGGCTGATCACGGGCGGCGGGCTCGGCCCGGTGTGGCAGGCGTGCGGTGTGCTCGCCGCGTTCACCGCGGGCGCGCTCGCGCTGACCGCCCTCGCGGCCCGGCGGCGCCAGGTGTGGACGCTGGACCGGCTGCACCCCGAGCTGAGCCTGTGATCGGCAAGCGGCCACCGCATGCGCGCGTACCTGTGAGAATCAAGGCCATGGAAAGCAGCAGCGCCAGGTCAGGCGGCAGCACGCGCCGCGAGGCCACCCGGCAGAAGCTCTACGAGGCGGCCGTCACGCTCATCGCCGAGCAGGGCTTCTCCGCCACCACGGTGGACGAGATCGCGGAGCGGGCCGGGGTCGCGAAAGGCACGGTCTACTACAACTTCGCGAGCAAGTCGGTCCTCTTCGAGGAGCTGCTGCGGCACGGTGTGGGCCTGCTCACCGCCTCCCTGAAGGAGGCGGCCGAGCAGACCGCGGCCGAGGGCGGCGGCAAGGTCGACGCGCTGGACGCGATGGTCCGCGCGGGTCTGGTCTTCATCGACCGCTACCCGGCCTTCACCCAGCTGTACGTGGCCGAGCTGTGGCGCACCAACCGGGCCTGGCAGTCCACGCTGATGGTGGTCCGGCAGGAGGCCGTCGCGGTCGTCGAGGGCGTGCTGCGCGAGGGCGTGGCGGGCGGCGAGTTCAGCGACGAGATCGATGTCCAGCTGACGGCGGCCGCGCTGGTCGGCATGGTCCTGGTGGCCGCGCTGGACTGGAAGTCGTTCCAGCCGGAGCGCTCGCTCGACGACGTTCACGCGGCCCTGTCCCGGCTGCTCCAGGGACGCGTGAGCGGCAAGGGCTGAGCGTACGAGGAAGGCGCCGGTCCGCTGCCGGACCGGCGCCTTCATATTCCCCGTACTCCCCCGTACTCCCCCGTACGGTCTTCCCCCGATGGTCCCCCGTGGGTGGTCGTCCCCCGGGTCCCCCGACTCGCTTCCGCCGACGGATCGGCGGAAGGAGCGGCCAGGTGGCGGGCGCCGTTCCGCCGCCCCGTGTCGGCGGTGCCGGACCTCGCTCCTGTGCCGTGCCTCCACTCTCCCGTTCGAACGGGCCGCGGCCCATCCGCGCACGTACTCATCTCGCGAACTGAGTACGGATACTCAGGAGCCCGCACGCGACCCCACGCCCGGGGACCGGATTGTCAGTGGCGGTCGATAAAGTCGCAGGCATGGCACGGATTGCGGTGATCGGCGCCGGGATGGGCGCGATGGCGGCCGCTGCCCGGCTGGCCGTCGCGGGCCACCGGGTGGCGGTGTACGAGCGTACGGAGACATACGGCGGCGCGGTGCGCCGGTTCGAGCGGGACGGGTTCGCCTTCGACACCGGCCCGGGACTGCTGACGCTGCCCGCCGTGTACCGCGATCTGTTCGTCAAGACCGGCAAGGAGCCGCTGGAGGACTGCGTCGAGCTGGTCCAGGTCGATCCGTCCGCGCGGCATGTCTTCGCGGACGGCACCGAGGTGTCCCTGCCGAACGCCTCGCGCGCGGGGGTGGTGGCGGCCCTGGACGAGGCGCTGGGTGCGGGGGCGGGCGAGCGCTGGGGTGGCTTCCTGGTGCGGGCCAGGGAGGCCTGGGACCGCACGCGCAGACCGCTGCTGGAGGAGCCGCTGTGGCCCAACTGGCAGGTGCTGGCCGAGAAGGAGCCGTATCCGGCCGTCCCGCACCGGCGCCTGCTGCGCACCCGGTACGCGCGCACGCTGTCCGAGATCGGCTCCCTGGAGCTGGGCGACGAGCGCCTGGCGGCTCTGCTGGAGGGTTCCGCACTCGCCCACGGCCTCGATCCGCGGACCGCTCCGGCGAGCGCGGCCGTGCTGCCCTACATGGAGCACGCCTTCGGCACCTGGTATGTGCGCGGCGGCATCCGGGAGCTGGCGCGCGCGGTGTACGAGCGGTGCGTGCAGCGGCGGGTCGAGTTCGTCTTCGGCGCGGAAGTCGTCCGGATCCTGGAGAAGGAAGGCCGTGCGGCGGGCGTGGAGTTGGCGGACGGCACGGTGGCCGAGGCGGACTTCGTGGTGGCCGGTGTCGCCCCGGACGCCCTCGGCCGGTTCGTGACCGGCACGGCCCTCCGCGGTGACGGCGAGGTCGCGCCGCAGCGCGGGACGCCGAGCCGGCTCACGGTGCTGCTGGCGTTGCGCGGCGAGCGGCCGCACGGTGCGGCCCACCGGACCGTGGTGCACGCGGAGGACCGGGACAGCGAGCTGGAGCGGCTGTTCGGCGGCTTCGAGGGGACGGCGGCGCGCCCGACCGTCACCGTGCTGCGGCCCGGCGACCCGGCGCTGGTGCCGGACGCCGGCCATGAGTCGGTCGTGCTGTCCTCGGTGGTCCCCGCCCTGGCCCGGGAGGAGAGCCGGACCGGGCGTGCCGTCTTCGACCAGCACGCCGAGGCCGTGATCGAGGTGGCCGAGCGGGCCGTACCCGGGCTGCGGGACCGCATCCTGTGGAAGGAGGTGCGCACCCCTGCCGCCGTCGAGGAGGCCACGGGCGCGGCGGGCGGCGCGGTGCCGGCCCCGGCACTCGCGGCCGGTGCCGGGCGCCTGCTGCACCCGGGCAACAGCACGAGGCTGGCCGGCCTCTTCACCGCCGGCGGCTGGTCGCACCCCGGCGGTGGACTGCCGCACGCGGGCATGTCCGGCGCGCTGGTGGCGGGTCTGATCGTGGAGGGGCCGGGGTTCCGCGGCTCCCAGTGAGCGGGCCCGGGGCGAGCGGGCTCAGGCCTCAGAAACGGTACTGCTCGTCGTACCCGGCGCCCGGCTGCGGCTGCTGGGCGTGGCCGTGCCCCTGCCCCTGGTACGGGTAGGGCTGCTCCTGCGGGAGTTCGCCGCCGTAGGTCTCGTCGGTGCGCTGCTGCGGTACCCACACCCCGCCCGCCGGGGTCTCGCCGTAACCGCCGCCGGCGTACGGGTCCTGGGCGTAGCCCTGCTGGCCGTACTGCCCCGAGGCGCCGGTGTCGTACGAGGCGCCGCCGTAGGGCTGGCTGCCGATGTACGGGTCGGAGTAGTTGGCGTAGGCCTGCTGGCCACCGGAGTCGTAGCCGTAGCCCTGCTGGCCGTAGCCCGAGTAGTCGTAGGCGTAGCTCTGCTGCTCCGCGCCCTGGGTCTGGGCCTGGGCGGCGCCCGCGTAGGCGGTGTCGCCGTAGACGCCGTAGGAGCCGGTCTCCTCGGGCAGGGGCTGCGGCTCGTAGACGGCGGTGGTCTCGGCGGCGGTGGGGTCCCCGGGCCGGGGGGCCGGGGTGAAGACGTCGTCGCGGTCGTAGTCGTCGTCGTGACCCTGCTGGTAGACGGCCTCGCCCAGGTCCCGGTCGTCGTCCGGGCCGCCGGGCTCCAGGCCGGGGGCCTCCGGCTGCGGGTCGTGCCGGACCGCCTTGCCGCGGCGGCGCTTGCTGGCGCCGGCGGTCTCGGCGTCCGGGCGCTTGACCGCCCAGCCCGCGGCGAAGCCCCGGCGGAACGAGAGCGTGACATAGGTCTGGCCGACCGCGAAGGCGATGGCGCCGACGCCGATCACGATCACGGACGGCATCAGCACGCCGACCACGACCCCGAGGAAGCCGGTGAACGCGAGCAGCCGCCAGCGCAGGCGTGCCTTGTACTGCAGCAGCACCTCGCCCAGCAACCACAGTGCGACGATGCCGAACGCGATGTAGAGGACCGTCCAGCCCATGTACGCCCCTCTCCCAGTGACCGCTACGCAGTGTGTCGTATCGCGGTGCGGCCGGTCTAGGCCTGCGGGGGGTGGTGCAGGCCCAGGTTCTCGTAGATTTCCAGCGTCGCCGTGGAGTTGTTGAGCGTGATGAAGTGCAGTCCGGGCACCCCCTCGGCGAGCAGCCGAGCGCAGAACTCCGTGGCGAAGTCGATACCGATGGAGCGTACCGCCGCCGGATCGTCCTTCGCTGCGAGGATCCGCTCTTTCAGGGCGTCCGGGAAGACGGCGTTGCTGAGTCTGGGCAACCGTTCCAGCATCTTCACGCTGGTGACCGGCAGGACCTCCGGGATCACCGGGGTGTCACAGCCCGCGGCCGCCACACGGTCGCGCAGCCTGAGATACGACTCCGGCTGGAAGAACATCTGTGTGATGGCGTAGTCGGCGCCCGCACGGCACTTGTCCACGAAGTGGGCGACGTCGGTGTCCCACTCCGTGGAGCGGGGGTGCATCTCCGGGAACGCGGCGACGCCCACGCAGAAGTCGCCCGACTCCTTGATGAGCCGGACGAGTTCGGCGGCATAGGTCAGGCCCCGCGGGTGCGGGACCCACTCGCCCATGGGGTCGCCGGGCGGGTCGCCGCGCACGGCCAGCATGTTGCGGATCCCGGCGTCCGCGTACTGGCCGATGATGTTGCGCAGTTCGGCGATGGAGTGGTCGACCGCGGTGAGGTGGGCGACCGGGGTGAGCGTGGTGTCGGCGACGATCTGCTCGGTCTCCTTGACCGTGCCGGCGCGGGTGGAGCCGCCGGCGCCGTAGGTCACGGAGACGAAGTCGGGCGCGACCGCCTCGACCCGCCGGAGCGCGCTCCACAGGTTCCGCTCGCCCTTCGGGGTCTTCGGCGCCGAGAACTCGAACGAGTACGTCGTCTTGCCGGTGGCGAGGATCTCGCGCACGGTGCGTGCGCGATCAGTCCTGGTGGATGCGGTTCCGAGGGCCATACGGGCAGGTTAGCCAGGGGTGGGCGGTCCCCCAACCGAATGCCGGAAATTTGCCCGAATTGCCGCTTCTCTGTCCACTCCTTGGACAACAGCGTGGACAGGACGGCGCGGCAGGCGCCGCTAGGCCTGCCGCAGCCGCTTCGCGAACTCCGCGGCGGCCGCTCCCGGGTCGTCGGCCTCGGTGATCGCGCGGACCACGACCACTCTGCGGGCGCCCGCGTCCAGCACCTGGTCGAGGCGGGGCAGGTCGATGCCGCCGATCGCGAACCAGGGGCGGTCGGTCCCCAGGCCGGCGGTGTACCGGACCAGGTCGAGGCCCGGGGCGTGGCGGCCGGGCTTGGTGGGGGTGGGCCAGCACGGGCCGGTGCAGAAGTAGTCCACGCCGTCCTGCACGGCGGCCGCGGCGGCCTCGGACTCGGCGTGCGTGGAGCGGCCGACGAGCACCTCCTCGCCGAGGATGGCGCGGGCCGCGGGGACCGGCAGGTCGCCCTGTCCGAGGTGCAGCACATCGGCGCGGGCGGCGTGGGCGACGTCCGCGCGGTCGTTCACCGCGAGGAGCTTGCCGTGCCGGGCGCAGGCGTCCGCGAAGACCTCCAGGTGCCGCAGTTCCTCGGCGGCCTCCAGGCCCTTGTCGCGCAGCTGGACGATGTCGACACCGCCGGCCAGGACCGCGTCCAGGAACTCGGGCAGGTCGCCCTGGCGCGTGCGCGCGTCCGTGCAGAGGTACAGACGGGCGTCGGCGAGCGCGGCGCGTGCGGTGTCGGACATACGTGGTCCCCCCTGAAGGGTGTGCGGGCGGCCGGCGCGGGGGCGTGCGGGCACACCGGCCCGCCCGCCCCCGCGCGTGCTGCGGGTCGGCTCAGACGGCGAGCGCCTGGGCCCGGCGCTTCACCTCCGTGCCGCGATTCTCGCTCAGGGCCTGCGCGGGGGTGCCGGGCAGGGTCGGGTCAGGGGTGAAGAGCCATTCGATCATCTCTTCGTCCGTGAAGCCGTCGTCCCGCAGGAGCGTCAGGGTGCCGGACAGGCCCTTGACGACCTTGTCCCCGTCGATGAAGGCGGCGGGGACGTGCAGCGCGCGGTTCTCACCTCGGCGTACGGCGATGAGCTGGCCCTCCTTGACCAGCTGCCGCACGCGCGTCACCTCGACGCCGAGCTGTTCGGCGATGTCGGGGAGGGTGAGCCAGGCGGGGACGAGAGCATCGATCTTTGCGTCAATCTCGGTCACGGCAACAGGGTAGTACCGGGGATGCGCCGTCGTTCCGCTGCGGGTGCGTCGTGGCTGGTGGCGCGGTTCCCCGCGCCCCTTCGGGACACTAGCCGGCCGTGGCGTCCTTCAGCGGGCGGGCCGGGTCCGCCAGAGCCTGCGGGTCCATGCTCCGGCCGGACTCGATCAGGCGCCGCCCCTGCGCCAGATCACGCGGTCGGCCCACCGCCAGCAGGGCCACCAGGCGGTCGCCGCGCAGCCAGCACACCGACCAGGCCGGACCCCTCGGGTCGCCCCGCCACACCAGCCGGTCGGCGGCGGCGTGGTGGCCGGCGTACTGCACGAAGCGGCCGAACTGCTCGGACCAGAAGTACGGCACCGGGTCGTAGACCGCCGGGGTCTCGCCGAGGATGTTGGCGGCGACCGTGCGGGGGCCCTGCAGGGCGTTGTCCCAGTGGTGGACGAGCAGCCGTTCGCCGTAGCGGGCGGAGGGGAAGGAGGCGCAGTCGCCGACGGCGTACACGTCCTCGGCGGAGGTGCGCAGCCGGTCGTCGGCGAGGACGTCGCCGTGCGGGCCCAGCTCGATGCCGGAGCCGGCCAGCCAGGCGGTGGCGGGGCGGGCGCCGATACCGACGACGACGGCGCCCGCGGGCAGCCGGGTACCGTCCGCGAGCACGACCGCGCCGGGCTCGACGCGCTCCACGCGCGCGTGCGTGCGAAGGTCGGCCCCGGCGTCGGCGTACCAGGCGGCCATCGGGGCGGCGACCTCGGCGGGCAGGGCGCCGGCGAGCGGGCGGGCGGCGGCCTCCACGACGGTCACCGCGCAGCCGGCCTCGCGGGCGGCCGTGGCGAACTCGGCGCCGATCCAGCCGGCGCCGACCACCACGATCTCGTGCTGCCGGGCGAGCACCGGCCGCAGCCGTTCGGCGTCGTCCAGGGTGCGCAGCAGATGCACGCCGGGCACGCCCTCGGTGCCGGGCAGGGTGATCGGTTCGGCGCCGGTGGCGAGGACCAGGACGTCGTACGGCACCGTGCCCTGCTCGGTGTCCAGCTGGTGCGCGGCGGGGCGCACGCCCAGTACCTCGCAGCCGAGCCGCAGCTCGACCCCGAGCGACTCGAAGTCCACGTCGAAGGCGGAGTCCTCGGCCTTGCCGAGCAGTACGGCCTTGGACAGCGGCGGCCGGTCGTACGGCTGGTGGGGTTCGGCGCCGATCAGGGTGACGGTGCCCTTGAAGCCCTGTTCGCGCAGGGCGACCGCGGTCTGCACCCCGGCCATGCCGGCGCCGACGACGACCACGCGCCGCCCCTGTGACGTGCCCTCTTGTGCTGTCTGCTCGCTCACCCGATCACCATAGACAGTGACGGAACGTCAGTCAGCGGGCGTGCTCGGTGACCTGTTCCACAACACTCGTGCCGGAGCCCGCCCGGGACTCCCACTCCCAGGTCTCCTCCAGCCGCACCCGCCCGTCCGGCAGCTCGACGACCGTGGACACACAGTGCCCGGAGGCGGTCGACCCGTCGGTCCTCAGCTGGACGTAGCGGAAGTCCAGCCGGTCGCCCTCCCGGGTGCCGACCAGATGGCCGCGGACCACGTCGCCGCCCGCGTACTCGGCCCAGATCCCGCCGTCCTCCTCGTGGTAGGCGAACCGGGTCCGGGTGCCCACCTGACCTGGGGCTTGGTCCGCCACGGGGGCGAATATCAGTCCGTCGAGCGACCGGGACATGGGCAGGGGCTCCCTTACGGATGACGAGCGGGGCGGGCTAGGGTGGCCACCGTACAAGCACTCGCGGGAGCCCGGACGCACCGGGCTGAGAGGGAGGCTGGCGGCCTCCGACCGTACGAACCTGATCCGGGTCATGCCGGCGAAGGGAGGGGCTGGACGCCCATGTCGTCACGTACGTCCGATACGTCCGACGTCCTCGTCATCGGGGGCGGCATCATCGGCCTGGTCACGGCCTGGCGCGCGGCGCAGCGCGGGCTCGCCACGGCCGTGGTGGACCCCGAGCCCGGCGGCGGGGCCGCGCGGGTCGCGGCGGGGATGCTGGCCGCGGTCACCGAACTGCACTACGGCGAGGAGCGGTTGCTCGCCCTGAACCTGGAATCGGCGCGCCGCTACCCGGACTTCGCGGCCGAGCTGACCGAGCTGACCGGCCACGACCTCGGTTACCGCCGCTGCGGCACCCTCCAGGTCGCACTCGACGCCGACGACCGCGCGCATCTGCGGGAACTGCACGCCCTGCAGCGGCGCTGCGGCCTGGAGTCCGAGTGGCTGTCCGGGCGGGAGTGCCGGCGTCTGGAGCCGATGCTGGCACCCGGGGTGCGCGGCGGGCTGCGGGTGGACGGCGACCACCAGATCGACCCGCGCCGGCTGGCGGCGGCCCTGGTCACCGCGTGCGAGCGGGCCGGGGTGGTGTTCCACCGGACGCGGGCCGAGCGGCTGGACGTCGTACGGGACCGGGCCGCCGGGGTCACCACGGCGGACGGTGCCGCACTGCGCGCCGGCCAGGTCGTCCTCGCGGCCGGCAGCATGAGCGGGCGGCTCGCGGGCGTGCCCGAGGCGCTGCTGCCGCCGGTGCGGCCGGTGAAGGGCCAGGTGCTGCGGCTGACCGTGCCGCCCCGGTACGCGCCCTTCCTGAGCCGCACCGTGCGGGCCGTGGTGCGCGGCGGCCATGTCTACCTCGTGCCCCGCGAGAACGGCGAACTGGTCGTCGGCGCCACCAGCGAGGAGCTGGGCTGGGACACGACGGTGACCGCGGGCGGGGTCTACGAGCTGCTGCGCGACGCCCATGAGCTGGTGCCGGGCATCACCGAACTGCCGCTCACCGAGACCCGGGCCGGGCTGCGCCCCGGCTCACCCGACAACGCGCCGCTGCTCGGCCCGTCCGGGCTCGACGGGCTGCTGCTGGCCACCGGGCACTACCGCAACGGGGTGCTGCTCACGCCGGTCACCGGCGATGCGCTGGCCCAGCTGCTGACCGGCGGCCAACTGCCGGAAGCCGCCCGTCCGTTCACCCCGCGGCGCTTCGGTGCCGCTGCCGTCCCCATGGAGCAGCCCGCATGAGCATCTCCGTCACCCTTTCCATCTCCGTCAACGGGAAGCGCCGGGAGATCGCCCCGGGTACCGCTCTCGACACCGTCGTACGGTCGCTGGTCGCGGCGCCCTCCGGGGTGGCCGCCGCCGTCAACGAGACCGTCGTCCCGCGCACGCGGTGGGCGACCACGGCACTGGCCGAGGGAGACCGCGTCGAAGTCCTCACCGCGGTCCAGGGAGGCTGAGCCATGGCCGACGATCTCCTGGTCCTCGGGGACACGGCGTTCTCGTCGCGGCTGATCATGGGCACGGGCGGTGCGCCCAGCCTGGAGGTGCTGGAACGCGCGCTGGTCGCCTCCGGTACGGAGCTGACGACGGTCGCGATGCGGCGGGTGGACCCGTCCGTGCACGGCTCGGTCCTCTCGGTGCTCCAGAAGCTCGGCATCCGGGTGCTGCCGAACACCGCGGGCTGTTTCACCGCGGGCGAGGCCGTGCTGACCGCGCGGCTGGCGCGGGAGGCGCTGGGCACGGATCTGATCAAGCTGGAGGTCATCGCCGACGAGCGGACGCTGCTGCCGGACCCGGTGGAGCTGCTGGAGGCGGCGGAGACGCTGGTCGACGACGGGTTCACGGTGCTGCCGTACACGAATGACGATCCGGTGCTGGCGCGGAAGCTGGAGGACGTCGGGTGTGCCGCGGTGATGCCGCTGGGCTCGCCGATCGGGTCCGGGCTCGGCATCCGCAACCCCCACAACTTCCAGCTGATCGTGGAGCACGCGCGGGTGCCGGTGATCCTGGACGCGGGGGCCGGGACGGCGTCGGATGCCGCGCTGGCCATGGAGCTGGGCTGTGCCGGGGTGATGCTGGCCTCGGCGGTGACCCGGGCGCAGGAGCCGGAGCTGATGGCCGCCGCGATGCGGCACGCGGTGGAGGGCGGCCGGCTGGCCCGGCTGGCCGGGCGGATTCCGCGCAGGCACTTCGCGGAGGCCTCCTCGCCGGCGGAGGGGCGCGCCCACCTGGATCCCGAACGTCCGGCCTTCTGATCGCGGCGGAGTCACAGCTGTGCTGCATTCCGTCCCCGGAACAGCACAGCGTGCGGCACTGCCGGCCGGCCCTCGTAGACTCCCCTCTCGTGGATACGACCCTTCAGGACCCCCTCGTCGGGCAGGTGCTCGACGGCCGTTATCGCGTCGACGCACGGATCGCGGCCGGCGGGATGGCCACGGTGTACCGGGCCCTGGACACCCGTCTGGACCGTGTTCTCGCGCTGAAGGTGATGCACCCGACGCTCGCGTCGGACGGATCGTTCGTGGAGCGGTTCATCCGGGAGGCGAAGTCCGTCGCGCGGCTGGCGCACCCGAACGTGGTGCAGGTCTTCGACCAGGGGACCGACGGGTCGTACGTGTACCTGGCGATGGAGTACGTCGCCGGGTGCACCCTGCGGGACGTGCTGCGCGAGCGGGGTGCGCTGCAGCCGCGGGCCGCGCTGGACATCCTGGAGCCGGTGCTGGCCGCGCTCGGTGCCGCGCACCGGGCCGGGTTCGTGCACCGGGACATGAAGCCCGAGAACGTGCTGATAGGAGACGACGGCCGGGTCAAGGTCGCCGACTTCGGGCTGGTGCGGTCCGTGGACACGGTGACCAGCACGACCGGCGCGGTCCTCGGGACCGTGTCGTATCTCGCGCCCGAGCAGATAGAACAGGGCACCGCCGATCCCCGGGTCGACGTCTACGCCTGCGGTGTCGTGCTCTACGAGATGCTGACCGGTGGGAAGCCGCACTCCGGGGACTCCCCCGCGCAGATCCTCTACAAGCACATCCACGACGACGTGCCGCCGCCCTCGGCGCTGGTGCCGGGCCTGCCGTACGAGCTGGACGAGCTGGTGGCGTCGGCGACCGCGCGTACCCCGGACATCCGGCCGTACGACGCCGTGGCGCTGCTCGCCCAGCTGCGCGAGGCGCGCCAGGGGCTGACCGACGGGCAGCTGGACGCGGTCCCGCCGCAGGCGCTCACCGGCGAGCACGACAACGCCGAGGACCGCACGAGCGTGATCCCGCGCTCGCTGACCCTGCCGCGTCCGCTGCCCGTGAACGAGAACGAGGACGAACCCGCGGTCCTGCGCACCAGCCGGCTGCAGGCGCCCCCGGCGCCGCCCCGGCGGCCGAGGCGTCTGGTGCTGACGATCGTGGCCGCCGTCCTGGTGGTGTTCGGCGTGGGCGCCGGGGTCTGGTACATCAACTCCGGCCAGTTCACGAAGGTCCCGCCGCTGCTGTCGAAGACGGAGGCGCAGGCGCGGGACCGGCTGGACGCGGCCGGGCTGGAGGTCGGGCAGGTCAAGCGCGCGTACGACGACACCGTCCCGCGGGGCACGGTCATAGGCACCGACCCTGCGCCCGGCGCCCGGATCCGCGACCACGACGCGGTGACGCTGACCGTCTCGCTGGGCCCCGAGACGGTGAACGTGCCGGATGTCGCGGGCCGTCCGCTGGCCGATGCGCGGGCGCGGCTGAAGGCGGACGGGCTGGAGCCGGGCATGGTCACCCGGGAGTTCAGCGAGGACGTCGCCAAGGGCTCCGTGATCGCCACGACCCCGAAGGCGGGCATCAAGCGGCACGCCGGCTCGGCGATCGCGCTGACCGTCAGCAAGGGCAGCCCGATCGATGTGCCGGACGTCACCGGTGACGACGTGGACGAGGCCAAGCAGGAGCTGACGGACGCCGGGCTGAAGGTGGTGATCGCCCCGGAGCAGGTCAACTCCGACGTCGACAAGGGCAAGGTGGCCCGGCAGAGCCCGGCTGACGGCGGCCAGGCCGCCGAGGGCGACACGGTGACGCTGACGCTGTCCAAGGGCCCGCAGATGGTCGAGGTGCCGGACGTGACCGGCGACAGCGTGGACGACGCCCACAAGGCGCTGGAGGGCGCCGGCTTCAAGGTGGACGAGGACCGCGGGCTGCTCGGCCTGTTCGGCGACACCGTGAAGAAGCAGTCCGTGGCGGGCGGCGACACGGCTCCCAAGGGGTCGACCATCACCATCACCATCCGGTGACGGGGGTCACCGGGGACCGTGGTCCGGCGGCCGGGGCGGGCATGACACCCTGAACGGGTGAGTCCCGTTCAGCCCGCTCCCCTCCCCTCGCCCCTTCCGCGCAACCCCGTCGGCGGTCATGTCCCCGTGGCCGGCGGCCTGCACTCCGTGGGGCTGTCGTACGCCCGTGAGCTGCGGGCGGAGACCGTGCAGGTGTTCGTGGCCAATCCGCGCGGCTGGGCCACGCCCGCCGGGAACCCGCGGCAGGACGAGGCGTTCCGCCAGGAGTGCGCCGAGCGGTCGGTGCCGGCGTATGTGCACGCCCCGTACCTGATCAACTTCGGCTCGCACACCGAGGCGACCGTGGAGCGGTCGGTGGAGTCGCTCCGGCACTCGCTGCGGCGCGGGCGGGAGATCGGCGCGCTCGGTGTGGTCGTGCACACCGGGAGCGCGACCGGCGGGCGGGCCCGGGACGTGGCGCTGAAGCAGGTGCGCGAGCACATGCTGCCGCTGCTGGACGAGCTGACCCACGACGACGATCCGTTCCTGCTGCTGGAGTCGACCGCCGGACAGGGCGCCTCACTGTGCTCCCGCACCTGGGACTTCGGCCCGTACTTCGAGGCGCTGGACGCCCATCCGAAGCTGGGCGTGTGCCTGGACACCTGCCACATCTTCGCGGCGGGCCACGACCTGACCGGCCCGAGCGGCATGCACCAGACGCTCGACCTGCTGGTCGGCACCGTGGGCGAGGGCCGGCTGAAGCTGATCCACGCGAACGACTCCAAGGACGTGGTCGGCGCGCACAAGGACCGGCACGAGAACATCGGCGCCGGCCACATCGGCGAGGACCCCTTCCGCGCCCTGATGACCCACCCGGCGACCGCGGGCGTGCCGCTGATCATCGAGACACCGGGCGGCAGGGAGGGCCACGCGGCGGACGTGGAGCGGCTGAAGAAGCTCAGGGACGGCTGAGAGCGGTCAGAGTTCCGGGCCCTCGCCCGGTTGCTCCTGGTAGGAGTAGCGCTGTTCCTTCCAGGGATCGCCGATGTTGTGGTAGCCCCGTTCCTCCCAGAAGCCGCGGCGGTCGGCGGTCATGTACTCCACGCCGCGGACCCACTTGGGGCCCTTCCAGGCGTACAGGTGGGGCACGATCAGCCGGACCGGGAAGCCGTGCTCGGCGGTGAGCAGCTCGCCGTCCTTGTGGGTGGCGAAGATGGTGCGGTCAGACGTGAAGTCCGACAGGCGCAGGTTCGAGCTGAAGCCGTACTCCGCCCAGACCATCACGTGGGTGACGTCGGGCGCCGGCGGGGCCAGCTCCAGGAGGATGCGGGCGGGGATGCCGCCCCACTCCGCGCCGGTCATGCTGAACTTCGTCACGCAGTGCAGATCGGCCACCACGGTGGTGTACGGCAGGGCCGTGAACTCCTCGTGGTTCCAGACGTGCTTGTCGCCGTCGGCGGTGGCGCCGAAGACCCGGAACTCCCAGCGCTCGGGCCGGAACTTCGGGACGGGCCCGTAGTGCGTGACCGGCCAGCCGCGCTGGAGCCGCTGACCCGGCGGAAGCTCGGACCCTGCCGCTGCTCCCGACTCGCGCTCCACCGGATGACCCATGTATCCATCCTGACAGACCTCGGGCAGTGCCCTTGACCACCCCTCCGAGAATCGGACAAGCAGCATCAACTCAGGACGTACTTACTAAGTACGCACTTACTGGACGATCTTCGTCGCCGGTGCGATCATGCCGCCGCACCCTCTCCCGTAACCCGTGTGGAAGGAGCCGCTGCGATGCAGGGCGACCCCGAGGTCATCGAGTTCCTCAACGAGCAGCTCACCGGTGAGCTGACCGCGATCAACCAGTACTTCCTGCACGCGAAGATGCAGGAGAACGCCGGCTGGTACAAGCTCGCCAAGTACACGCGGCGCGAGTCGTTCGACGAGATGAAGCACGCGGAGGTGCTCACCGACCGGATCCTGTTCCTGGAGGGGCTGCCCAACTACCAGCGGCTCTTCCACGTCCGCGTCGGGCAGACGGTGCGGGAGATGTTCGAGGCCGACCGGCAGATCGAGGTCGAGGCGATCGACCGGCTCCGGCGGGGAATCAAGGTGATGCGCGAGAAGGGGGACATCACGTCCGCCACCATCTTCGAGGACATCCTCGCCGACGAGGAGCACCACATCGACTACCTCGACACCCAGCTGGAACTGCTGGAGAAGCTCGGCGAGGCGCTCTACCTCTCCCAGCTGATCGAACAGCCGGAGAGCTAGCACCCCGGCGCTAGGCGGCTTCCGGGAGCTCGGAGAGGGCCGGCTTGCCCTGGTCGGCCAGCTCACGCCGCGGGCAGGCACTCCGGCCCAGCAGGGCCTGGATCCGGCGGACGCAGGAGCCGCAGTCGGTGCCCGCCTTGCAGGCGGAGGCTATCTGGCGGGGGGTGCAGGCACCGTCCTCCGCGTGCTGCTTGACCTGGGCCTCGGTGATACCGAAGCAGCTGCAGACGTACACGCGGATTCACCTCCCGGGGCGGGATCGCTCTGTGACTGCCATCCCGTTTATCGGTGAGGCAAACCTAACCTTACCCGCCGCGCCGGGCCCGGAAAAGTGGAGAAGGGCGCGGATCCGATGTGATCCGCGCCCCAGATCGCCCCCGGGCCCTACTGGTCCCGGTACATCTCCGCGACCAGGAACGCCAGGTCCAGCGACTGGCTGCGGTTCAGCCGCGGGTCGCAGGCCGTCTCGTAGCGCTGGTGCAGGTCGTCGACGAAGATCTCGTCGCCGCCGCCCACGCACTCGGTGACGTCGTCGCCGGTCAGCTCCACATGGATGCCGCCCGGGTGGGTGCCGAGCGCCTTGTGGACCTCGAAGAAGCCCTTGACCTCGTCGAGCACGTCGTCGAAGCGGCGGGTCTTGTGCCCGGAGGCCGCCTCGAACGTGTTGCCGTGCATCGGGTCGGTCACCCAGGCCACCGTCGCGCCGGACGCCGTGACCTTCTCCACCAGCTCGGGGAGCTTGTCGCGGATCTTGTCGGCGCCCATCCGGACGATGAAGGTCAGCCGGCCCGGCTCCCGCTCGGGGTCGAGGCGGTCGATGTACTGCAGCGCCTCCTCGGCCGTCGTCGCCGGGCCGAGCTTGATGCCGATCGGGTTGCGGATCCGCGAGGCGAACTCGATGTGCGCGCCGTCCAGCTGCCGGGTGCGCTCACCGATCCACACCATGTGCGCGGAGACGTCGTACAGCTTGCCGGTGCGCGAGTCGACCCGGGTCAGGGCGGACTCGTAGTCCAGCAGCAGCGCCTCGTGCGAGGAGAAGAACTCGACCGTCTTGAACTCCTCCGGGTCGGTGCCGCAGGCCCGCATGAAGTTCAGCGCGTTGTCGATCTCCCGCGCGAGCTGCTCGTAGCGCTGGCCCGACGGCGAGGTCTTCACGAAGTCCTGGTTCCAGGCGTGCACCTGGCGCAGGTCGGCGTAACCGCCGGTGGTGAAGGCGCGCACCAGGTTCAGCGTGGAGGCGGAGGCGTGGTACATCCGCTTCAGGCGCTCGGGGTCCGGGACGCGGGCGGCCTCGGTGAAGTCGAAGCCGTTGACGGAGTCGCCGCGGTAGGTCGGCAGCGTCACGCCGTCGCGGGTCTCGGTCGGCTTGGAGCGGGGCTTGGAGTACTGCCCGGCGATACGGCCGACCTTCACCACGGGCACGGAGGCCGCGTAGGTGAGGACCGCGCCCATCTGGAGCAGCGTCTTGAGCTTGTTGCGGATGTGGTCGGCGGACACCGCGTCGAAGGCCTCGGCGCAGTCGCCGCCCTGGAGGAGGAACGCCTCTCCCTTGGCGACGGCCGCCATCCGGGCGCGCAGCTGGTCGCACTCGCCCGCGAAGACGAGCGGCGGATACGACTCGAGGTCCGCGATCACTGCGCGCAGAGCCTCGGGGTCGGGGTACTCGGGCTGCTGCGCCGCGGGCAGGTTTCGCCAGGTGTTGCCAGCGCTCGGGCTGGTCTTAGCGTTCACGGTCACCTCGTAAACATTACGGGGTCGTCTCGCGTGCCCCCTCCTCCGGCTCGAAGGGTGAGACGGAGCGACTGCCTCGTGGACGCGGCAGGGGTGCGGTAGGGTGCCTGACGTGTTCGCGCTTTCGATCCAGAACTGGTGGTGGACCGCTTCTCCGGCGGCCCGCTGATCGCGCGTACCCACGACTTCGCGAAGGCCGCCCGAGGGGCGGCCTTCGGTGTGTCCGGGGTCGTTCCTCACCGACATCGACGGAAGAGGAACCATGGACCTGGCACAGCTCCTGCACGACGACCGCCCCTTCGCCCTGCTCCGCCGCCGCACCCCCGGCCGCGACGCGCACCCGGTCGAGGTGCTCCTCGGCCCGGTGACCAGCCGCGACCGGCTCGCCGACCTGCCCGCCGAGGGCCTCGCGCTGGTCCCGTTCCGGCAGATCCGCGAGCGCGGCTTCGACGTCCGCGACGACGGCACCCCGCTGCTGGTGCTGACCCCCGAGGAGTCGTACGAGATCCCGCTCGACGTGGCGCTGTCCCAGCTCCCGGCGCACGAGGTGCGCGTCGAGGGCGGTGGTTTCGACCTCGGCGACGAGGCGTACGGCGAGATCGTCGCCCGGGTGCTGGACCAGGAGATCGGCCGGGGCGAGGGGGCGAACTTCGTGATCCGGCGCACGTACGAGGGCGGGATCCCGGGCTTCGGCCGGGCCGACGCGCTCGCGCTGTTCCGGCGGCTGCTGGAGGGCGAGCGCGGCGCCTACTGGACCTTCGTCGTGCACACCGGGGACCGGACGCTGGTCGGGGCCAGCCCCGAGGTGCACGTCCGGATGTCCGGCGGGACGGTCGTCATGAACCCGATCAGCGGGACGTACCGGTACCCCGCCGAGGGACCGACGCCGGAGCACCTGCTGTCCTTCCTCGCCGACGGCAAGGAGATCGAGGAGCTGTCGATGGTCGTCGACGAGGAGCTCAAGATGATGTGCACCGTCGGCGACAGGGGCGGGGCGGTCGTCGGGCCGCGGCTGAAGGAGATGGCCCATCTCGCGCACACCGAGTACGAACTACGCGGGAAGTCCTCCCTGGACGTACGGGAGGTGCTGAGGGAGACCATGTTCGCGGCGACGGTGACCGGGTCGCCGGTGCAGAACGCGTGCCGGGTCATCGAACGGCACGAGGTCGGCGGGCGCGGCTACTACGCGGGCGCGCTGGCCCTGCTCGGCCGGGACTCCGGGGGTGCGCAGACCCTGGACTCCCCCATTCTGATCCGCACCGCCGACATCTCCGCCGAGGGGCGTCTGCGGGTGCCGGTCGGCGCCACGCTGGTGCGCGGCTCGGACCCGGCGGGCGAGGTCGCGGAGACGCACGCGAAGGCGGCGGGCGTGCTGGCGGCCCTCGGGGTACGGCCGTCCCGGCCGCACGCGGAGCGGGAGCGGCCCCGGCTGGCCGACGACCCGCGGGTGCGGGCGGCGCTGGACGGGCGCCGGGCCGCGCTCGCGCCCTTCTGGCTGCGGATGCAGGAGCCGGCGCGGGAGCTGACCGGGCACGCCCTGGTCGTCGACGGCGAGGACACCTTCACGGCGATGCTCGCGCATGTGCTGCGGTCGAGCGGGCTGGACGTCACCGTCCGCCGGTACGACGAGCCGGGGCTGCGGGCGGCGGTGCTCGCGCACGCGGGACCGGTGGTGCTCGGGCCGGGCCCCGGCGACCCCTCCGATGCGGCCGACCCGAAGATGCGCTTCCTGCGCGAGCTGGCCGCCACGGTGATCCGGGACCACCGGCACGGCGTCCTCGGGGTCTGCCTCGGCCACGAGCTGATCGCGGCCGAGCTGGGGCTGGACATCGTCCGCAAGGAGGTGCCGTACCAGGGGGCGCAGACCACGATCGACCTGTTCGGACGGCCGGAGACGGTCGGCTTCTACAACAGCTTCGCCGCCCGCTGCGACGAGGAGGCGGCCCGTGAGCTGGCCGCGCACGGCGTGGAGGTGAGCCGGGCGGCCAACGGTGAGGTGCACGCGCTGCGCGGCCCGGGGTTCGCGGGCGTGCAGTTCCACCCGGAGTCGGTCCTGACGCTGAACGGGGCGACGGTCGTACGGGAACTGGTCGGTCAGCTGCGCCGTACGACCGTGTAGCCGTCCCGGGGCCGCCGTCAGCCGAAGAACACCCCGACCTCCTCGTACAGCTTCGGGTCCACCGTCTTCAGCCTGGCCGTGGCCTCGGCGAGGGGGACGCGGACGATGTCGGTGGCGCGCAGCGCGACCATGGTGCCGAAGTCGCCGTCGTGGACGCAGTCGATGGCGTGCAGGCCGAAGCGGGTGGCCAGCCAGCGGTCGAAGGCGCTGGGCGTGCCGCCGCGCTGGATGTGGCCGAGGACGGTGGTGCGGGCCTCCTTGCCGGTGCGCTTCTCGATCTCCTTCGCCAGCCATTCACCGATGCCGGACAGGCGGACGTGCCCGAAGGAGTCGAGCGACTCGTCCTTGAGGACCGCGTCCCCGTCCTTCGGCATCGCGCCCTCCGCGACGACCACGATCGGTGCGTACGACGCCTTGAACCGGGAGGTGATCCAGGCGCACACCTGGTCGAGGTCGAAACGCTGCTCGGGGATGAGGATGACGTTGGCTCCGCCGGCGAGGCCCGAGTGGAGGGCGATCCAGCCGGCATGACGGCCCATCACCTCGCAGACCAGTACGCGCATGTGGGACTCGGCGGTGGTGTGCAGGCGGTCGATGGCCTCCGTGGCGATGCCGACCGCGGTGTCGAAGCCGAAGGTGTAGTCGGTGGCGGACAGGTCGTTGTCGATCGTCTTGGGCACGCCGACGCACGGCACGCCGTACTCGTCGGACAGGCGCGCGGCGACCCCCAGGGTGTCCTCGCCGCCGATCGTGATCAGGGCGTCGATCTCCTGCTTGGCCAGGTTCTCCTTGATGCGGCGGATGCCGTTCTCCGCCTTGAGGGGGTTGGTGCGCGAGGAGCCGAGGACGGTGCCGCCGCGGGGCAGGATGCCGCGCACCGCGGGGATGTCGAGGCGCACGCTGTCGCCCTCCAAGGGCCCCCGCCAGCCGTCCCGGAAGCCGACGAAGTCATAGCCGTACTCCTGCACGCCCTTGCGGACGATGGCCCGGATGACGGCGTTGAGCCCGGGGCAGTCGCCGCCTCCGGTCAGTACTCCGACCCGCATGGAAATGTCCCTTCGTCACGGTTTCCTGACAGAGAGTCACGCTAGTGGTGATCCGTGTCACACCGGGAGGGGCGGGAAGAGTGATTCCGGTGCGCTACTCGTCGTCCAGGCCGCGCTCTATGGCGTACCGGACCAGCTCCACCCTGTTGTGCAACTGGAGCTTGCCGAGGGTGTTCTGCACATGGTTCTGGACCGTGCGGTGGGAGATGACGAGGCGTTCGGCGATCTGCTTGTAGCTCAGGCCCTTGGCGACCAGCCGCAGCACCTCCGTCTCCCGGTCCGTCAGCCGGGGCGCGCCGGGCTCGTCGGTGTCGGGGGCGGGCACCGGCTCGGCGGCCAGCCGGCGGTACTCGCCGAGGACCAGTCCGGCGAGGCCCGGCGTGAACACCGGGTCGCCGACGGCGGTACGGCGCACGGCGTCCAGCAGTTCCTCGGTGGAGGCCGACTTCAGCAGATAGCCGGTCGCGCCGGACTTCACGGCCTCCAGCACGTCGGCGTGCTCACCGCTCGCCGAGAGGACCAGGACGCGCAACGCCGGGTTGTGGGCGACCAGTTCCTTGCACACCTGGACGCCGGGCTTGGCGGGCAGGTTGAGGTCCAGCACGAGGACGTCGGGGGCGGCGGCCCTGGCGCGGCGGACCGCCTGCTCGCCGTCGCCCGCGGTGGCGACCACCTCGAAGCCGGACTCGGCCAGGTCCCGGGCGACCGCGTCGCGCCACATGGGGTGGTCGTCCACCACCATGACCTTGATCGGGTCCTGCTGCTCGCTCATCGTCGCTCCGCCTTCTTCCGCCGCGCCCGTCCGGCGCCCTTCGGTACTTTCAGTTCCACTTCCGTGCCCTGTCCGGGGACGGAGACGAGTTCGGCGCTGCCGCCCAGGTCGCGCAGCCGCCCGCGGATCGACTGGGCCACGCCGAGCCGGCCCTCGCCCTCGGCCTGGGCGAGCCGGCCCGCGGGGATGCCGGGGCCGTCGTCCCGTACGGTCACGACGATCTCGTCGGGCTCGTCCTCGACCAGGATCCAGGCCCGGGCCCCCGCCCCGGCGTGCCTGCGGACGTTGTCCAGGGCGGCGCCGACCGCGGCGGCCAGCTCCCGCGCGGCCGGCCGGGGCAGCTCGACCGGCGCACCGGGCTCGGCGAGGCTCACCCGGGCACCCGCGTATGGCGCCAGCAGGGCGCGCAGGTCGAGCGGACCGTCGTCGTCGGGCTCCTCCACCGCGCGCACGACGGCTCCCGCGGAGGCGTCCTCCGACACCCGGGAGACCGGCAGCAGACCGCCGGAGACCAGCGTGCGCAGCGCCACCTCCTGCTCCCCCGCGAGCCGCCCCAGCTCGGCCGCCTCTCCGCCGATCACCGCGCCGCGCCGCTGCACCATCGCCAGCACCTGCAGCACGCCGTCGTGGATGTCCCGGGCCAGCCGCTCCCGCTCCCGGGTCGCGGCCTCGATCTCCAGCGCGCGGGCCAGGGTGCGCTCGGAGGCGCGGGCCACCTCCACGACGTAGCCGATGGCGATCGAGGCCACCCAGACCAGGATCACGTTGTGCACGGTGTCCCGGGCGGGGCTGCCCCGCTCGACCAGGTTGACGACGGCCACGGCCGTGGAGGCGACGGCCGCCCAGCGCCAGCCGCCCTTGATGGCGAAGGCCAGCACCGAGCCCGCGGTCCATATCGACGGCAGGGTGGGGCCGCCGCCGGCGATCCGCTCGTGGTTGTCGGCGAGCGGGGTGAGCAGGATGCCGGTCAGGGCGACGGTCAGGTCGGCGGCCAGGAAGCGCTTGGTGCAGCTCGCCGCGTTCCGCACCTTCGGCAGGGTGGCGAGGGTCCACCCGAACAGGACGGCGAAGTAGGCGACGGCGACCCAGGGGCGGGCGAAGCGGGAGTACGCGGTGGCGCACAGGCCGATGGCGTACAGCATGGTCAGTACGCGGTAGCCGGTGAGCGCGCGCCACAGCGGCAGCTCGACCGACATCCTCATGACGCGCTCGCGCTTGGGCATGTCCCCCCGTCCCCCGACTCCCCCGGCTCCCCGCTTACCCCTCTGCCTTCTTCTCGCCTGCCTTCTTCTCGCCTTCCTTCTTCTCGGCCTCCCTGACCTTCTCCGCTTCCTTGGCCGCCTTCGCCGCCTCCGCGATCTGCCGCTTGGCCGCCGTCGCGTACATGTCGACGTACTCCTGGCCGGAGAGCTTCATGATCTCGTACATGACCTCGTCGGTCAGGGCGCGCAGGACGAAGCGGTCGTGTTCCATGCCGTGGTAGCGGCTGAAGTCCAGCGGCTTGCCGATGCGGATGCCGGGCCGCATCAGCTTCGGCATCACCTTGCCGGGCGGCTGGATCTTCTCGGTGTCGATCATCGCCACCGGGATGACCGGGGCGCCGGTGGCGAGCGCCACGCGCGCGAGGCCGCCGGGCTTGCCGCGGTAGAGGCGGCCGTCGGGCGAGCGGGTGCCCTCGGGGTAGATGCCGAACAGCTCGCCGCGTTCCAGCACCTCGATGCCGCTCTTGATCGCGGCCTCGCCGGCACCGCGCGCCCCGGAGCGGTCCACCGGGAGCTGTCCGACGCCCTTGAAGAAGGCCGCCGTCAGCCTGCCCTTGACGCCCGGGGTGGTGAAGTACTCGGCCTTCGCGATGAAGGTGATCTTGCGGTCGAGGACCGCGGGCAGGAAGAACGAGTCCGAGAACGACAGGTGATTGCTCGCCAGAATGGCGGGGCCCTCGGCCGGTACGTTCTCCAGGCCCTCCACCCAGGGCCTGAAGGCGACCTTCAGCGGCCCTCCGATGGCGACCTTCATCGTCCCGTACAACACCCGTATGCCTCCTGTTTGCGTCGAACAGACCTTAACCCGGAGGACCGTCAATGGACCCGACGACCCTGGTCGGTGTCAGTGCGGTCGCGTACGGTGAACCACATCCGCGCGTTGTCCCACGCCTCTGCCTTCCACCGGCGGGGGCCCTTTCACCCACAGGAGCGTCGAAGGTGCCGGTCCTCCCCGGAGCCGAGCCGTACCGCCACGAGGGCGGGGAGGTGGGGGTCCTCCTCTGCCATGGTTTCACCGGCTCGCCCCAGTCGCTGCGCCCCTGGGCGGAGCACCACGCGGCGCACGGCCTGACCGTGTCGCTGCCGCTGCTGCCCGGCCATGGCACCCGCTGGGAGGACATGCAGGTCACCGGCTGGCAGGACTGGTACGCCGAGGTGGACCGCGCGTTGCGCGTCCTCGCCGAGCGGTGCTCCCGGGTGTTCGTCGCGGGCCTGTCCATGGGCGGCGCCCTGGCGCTCAGGCTCGCGGCCCACCACGGCGAGCGGGTCCAGGGCGTCGTCCTCGTCAACCCGGCGAACAGGGTGCACGGCCTGTCGGCGTACGCCCTTCCGGTGGCCCGGCATCTCGTGCGGACGACGAAGGGCATCGCCAGCGACATCGCGAAGCAGGGCGCGGCCGAGCTGGGATACGACCGGGTGCCGCTGCACGCGGCACACTCGCTGCGGGTGTTCCTGCGCCGGCTGGACGGCGAGCTGCCCCAGGTCACCCAGCCGTTGCTGCTGCTGCGCAGCGCCCAGGACCATGTCGTCCCGGCGGCCGACTCGGCCCGGGTGCTGAGCCGGGTGTCGTCCACGGACGTGACGGAGATCGTGCTGGAACACAGCTACCACGTGGCGACGTTGGACGAGGATGCGGACCGGGTCTTCGAGGAGAGCCTCGCCTTCATCGGCCGGCTCGCACCCAGTCTCGGCGAGGAAGGGACGGCCACAGTTGGCTGAGCACGAGTGGGGCCGCGAGGACCGCGAGGGCCCTGAGCCGGACGAGCAGAAGGTGCCTTTCGACGAGGACGCCGCCTGGCGCGCCATCGTCGCCGGGTACGGCGAGGAGCCGCCGGATCCGCCGGGCGCCAGGCCCTTCAAGGCGGTGGAGGACCTGGCGCTGCCGGAGCCGGAGAAGGACGCCGGGGGCGACACCGGCAAGGCGCCGGTCCGGCCGCTGGGCAGCTCGGTCTCCTTCGCGCCCGGCGTCGGCCCGCGCGACCACACGCTTCCGGAGCCCTCCGACGACGACTTCGACGAGGACGACGAGGGCCACTTCGTCCCGCCGGAGCCGCCGCCGCTGCCGGCCGCCGACACCACGGCGAAGTTCGCCTGGCTGGGTGTCGTCGGCGGGCCCGTCCTGCTTCTGCTGGCGGTGCTGTTCGGCTGGCAGATGACCTGGTGGCTGACGACCCTCGGCATCGGCGGTTTCCTCGGCGGCTTCGCCACGCTGGTGATGCGCATGCGCACGGACGACGAGGAGGACGACGACCCCGGGCGGGGCGCGGTGGTCTAGGGGCTCCGGGGCCGGCGGTGTGGAAGCGGGGCTCAGGCCACCGGTACGCGCACGGCCGCCAGCACCGGGAGGTGGTCCGTGGCCGCTTTCAGATCGGCCTCGGTGACGCCCGGCTGGTCCAGCGGGACCCCGCAGCCGAGCACCTCGATGCCCTTCGTGACGAAGACGGCGTCGATGCGCTCGGGCGGGTCGCTGTGCAGCCAGGTCTCCTCGCCGCCCCAGGGGGCCACGGCCCGGCAGTCCCGCAGGCTCGCGGAGACCAGCCGGAAGGCGGGGCCGTCGGGGCCTTCGTTGAGGTCACCGCCGACGACGGCGTGCTCCACGCCCAGGGCGGCGAACCGCTCCAGGAGCAGCGCGGCCTGCTCGTACCGCTCCGTGTCGTCCAGGCTCAGATGACAGCTGATCACGCCGAGCCGGGCGGCGCCGAGGCGGATCACCGCCGTGGCGAGGCCGCGCCGGTGCAGTCCGGGGGTGAGGGGCAGCAGGACGTCCTCCGTCCGCTCCACGGTGGCCCGGAGCGAGCAGAGGATCGCCGGTCCGGCCGCGGTGGCCCCGCCGGTGAGGATCACCTGGCCGGTGGCCGCGGCGAGGCGGGCGAGCTTCTTGCGCCAGCGGAAGAAGAGGGGGGCTTCCTGGATCAGGACGAGGTCCGGGGCGCAGGCGCTGATCACTCTCGCGAGGGCGCGGGTGTCGTCGCGCATCGAGCGGATGTTGTAGCTCAGGACGCGGATGACGGGTGAACCGTCGGGCTCTGTGCGGGAGTTGGGGAGCAGGGGGGTAGCCATGCCGTCAATCTACGACGGGCCGGGGGTTTGGGCGCCTCATGGCTCGGGGCGCGGGGGTCGTGTGCGACTGCCGGCTCGTGGTGGCGTGTCGCGCAGTTCCCCGCGCCCCTTTTCCAGTGAACGCTTCTCACATGATCGGGTCGGGCTCCCGGGCCAGGTCCGCCGCGCCCACCAGGCCCGCCTTGTTGCCGAGCTGGGCCGCGATCACGTCGGCCACCGGGCGCCAGTTGCCGCCGACCAGCCAGCGCTTGTAGGACTTGCGGATCGGGTCGAGGACCAGCTCGCCCTCGTCGGAGAGGCCGCCGCCGACGATGAAGGCGGAGGGGTCGAAGAGGGAGGCGAGGTCGGCGAGACCGGCGCCGGCCCAGCGGGCCAGCTCGCGGTAGGAGTCGACGGCGACCGGGTCGCCCTGGCGGGCGGCCATGGAGATGTGCTTGCCCTCGATGCCGTCGGGGGTGCCGTCGCCGAGGCCGAGCAGGATCTCGGCGTGCTCGGGGGTGGCGTTGGCGCGCTGCTTGGCGTAGCGGACCAGGGCGCGGCCGGAGGCGTACTGCTCCCAGCAGCCCTGTGAGCCGCAGCCGCACAGCAGACCGTCCGGGACCATCCGGATGTGCCCGAACTCCGCGGCCACGCCGAAGTGGCCGCGGCGCAGCTTGTTGCCGATGATGATGCCGCCGCCGAGGCCGGTGCCGAGCGTGATGCAGATGACGTTGCGGTGGCCCTTGCCGGCGCCGAACCTGTACTCGCCCCAGGCGGCGGCGTTGGCGTCGTTCTCGACCACGACCGGGAGGCCCACGCGGGCCTCGACCTTCTCCTTCAGCGGCTCCTGGCGCCAGTCGATGTTCGGCGCGAAGTACACCGTGGAGCGCTGCCGGTTCACGTAACCGGCCGCACCGATGCCCACGCCGACGATGTCGTGCCCGGCGCGCGCACCCTCCACCGCCGAGGCGATGGCGTCCACGATGGCCTCGGGCGTGGTGGGGGTCGGCACCTTGAAGGTCGAGAGGATGTTGCCTTCCTCGTCGACCACGCCGGCCGCGATCTTGGTGCCGCCGATGTCGACGCCGATGGTGAGTCCCATGAATCCCTCAGTTTCGGTCGAGCCCCGCTACGGCCAACCGTACCCGAGGCCCTGCCGTGGGAGGGCTTCAGTCCAGGTCGATGCGCTCCCCCGGGCCGGTGCCCTCGCCCCGGTCGCGCCGGCCGTCCGGCTCCTCGCGGGTGAGGTCGTCGGCCGTGCGGGCGGTCCAGCGGCGCTCCTGGGCCTGGACGGCGGAGCGGTAGGCGGCGAGCAGTTCGCCACCGGCCGCGGCCAGGTGGTCGAAGACGTCCGGGTTGCGCTCTATGACGGGCTCGACGGCGGCCTTGGCCTGCTGGACGGCCTGGCGCACCATCTGCTGGGCCGCCGGTCCGGCGAGGCTGCCGAGGAGCGGTGACGAGAGGCCGGACAGCTTGTCGGCCACCGTGTCCACGAGTTTCTTCAGTTCCTCCGCGGCCGAGCCCGGCTGCGGGCCGTACTCCGTGCGGCGGCGGGCCTTCTCGGCGGCGAGGTCCTCTTCGCAGGCCGTGGCCCAGGCGTCGGCGTCGGTCGCCCGGCCCTGTTTCCCGTGTTCCTGTTCCTGTTCCTCGGACCAGTCGGCTGCGGGACGCTCTTCGCTCATGGCGGACTCCTGACTACGGTTCGCCTTTACGACGTTACCCGAACGGGCGTGCCCGGTTCACCGTCCGCCCGCGGGCCACAGGTCCGGGTCCGGGGCGAAGCGGATGCGCAGTTCGCCCTCGCGCAGGGCGGCGCCGGCGACGGTGCAGCGGCGCAGGGCGGAGGGCAGCGGGACGATCCGCCGGAACGGTCCGACGGAGATCACGAGTTCGTCGCCGCGCCGGACCAGATCCACCTCTTCCCGTATCGCGCCGGGCAGCGGGATGTGCCAGACCAGCACGCCGTCCTCGGCGATCCGGTCGGCGACGGGCCACTCGGCCGGGGCGGGCGACGGGTTGACGGCGGGCACGGCGAGGGCGGTGAGGTCGTCGGTGCCGCGCGGGTCGCGGCCGAGGTGGGGGACGGGGTGGACGTCGTACGGCTCCTCCTCCTGCCAGTCGGCGAGCGTCTTGCGCTGCTGGGCGAGGAGGGAGGAGAACCAGCTGTCGCCGGTGACCTCGGGGAGGACGCGGTTGGCGATCAGGGCCTCGGTGCGCAGGGCGCGCAGGGCGAGGCCCAGGCGGGCGGCGCGTACGGCGTCGGCGCCGGCCGGGCCGGGTTCGGCGACCAGGCGTACGGCGGTGTTCCGGTCGGTGAGGACGGCCTCGACGGCGGCCAGTTCGACGTCCCAGCGGGCCGCGGTCTCGTAGAGCCAGTCGGCGGGCATGGGCACACCGGCCAGCCGGCCCAGGACCGGGCGCAGGGCGCGGGCCGCCTGCCGCTCGGGCGGGAGCAGGCGGCGCAGGTAGCGGCGCAGTTCCTCGGCGAGTGCGAGCAGGGCGAGGGCCTGCGGGAGGGGCGGGAGGTCGACGACGAGGAGGTCGTAGCGCTCGGAGAGGGCGGCGTCCCTGAGGGCGCGCAGGAAGGACAGCTCCTCGGCGCCGGGCAGCGGGGTGACCTCCTCGGCGTCCAGCCGGGCGGCGCCGAGCAGGTCGAGGACGTTCGCGGCGCGGGTCTGGAAGGCGGTGAGGTCCTGGCGGAAACGTTCGGCGGCGTCCGGGCGCCAGGTGGTGAGGTGCCCGGCGGCCTCGGCGGGGACCGGTCCTGTCACGGAGCCCAGTGCCGCGCCCAGGGTGTCGGTGCGGTCGGCGCTGAGGAGGAGGGTGCGGGTGCCCTCGCGGGCGGCGGCGAGCGCGGTGGCGGCGGCGACCGTGGTACGACCGCTGCCGCCCGGGCCCGTGATCAGGATGGTGCGCATGAGGCTGAACGGTACCGTCGTGCGCGAGGCCGAAACGGGGTGACTACTTCTCCCCCGACTCCACCCTCTTCTTCAGACCCGCCAGGGCGCGGTCGATGATGACCTTCTCCGCCTTGCGCTTGATCATGCCCAGCATGGGAATCTTGACGTCGACCGTCAGGAGGTAGGTGACCTCGGTGGCGCCGGGGCCGCTCGGCCTGAGGACGTACGAGCCGTCCAGGGAGCGCAGCATCTGGGACTTGACCAGGGTCCAGGAGACCTCGTTGTCGCCGGTCCAGGTGTAGGCCAGCGTCTGGTCGTCCTTGATGGCCCCCGCGTCCATGACGAGGCGTACCTGCTCGGCGCGGCCCCGCTCGTCCGTCTTGAGGACCTCCGCCTCCTTCACCTCGCCCGTCCATTCCGGGTAGCGTGCGAAGTCGGCGATCACCCCCATGACGTCGGCCGGTGCCGCCTCGATAGTGATGCACGAGCTGGTGTGTTCCGCCATCGCCGTGGCTCCTCCAGATGCGGGCCGGTACAGAGGTCGTTCGTGCGCACGTGTGTGCAGCGTGAAGGCTACCGCGCCGCCGACCTGCCGCCTTCACCCCAGGTCCCGCCGATCGCCCGCCTTGGCCTGCGGACGCCCCCCGGTGGCTCGTCGATCACCATTCGAGCGCCCAGGGGCGGCCCGTCCCGGCGAAGTGGCCCACGTTCACGCACTCCGTCGCGCCGATCCGCATCCGGCGCACGAGCGGCTGATGGACGTGCCCGAAGAGCGAGTAGCGGGGTCGTGTGCGGCGGATCGCGGCCAGCAGGGCGCGGCTGCCGCGTTCGAAGCGGCGGGCGACGGTGTCGTAGACCAGCTCGGGCACCTCCGGTGGGATGTGGGTGCACAGCACGTCGACCTCGCCGACCGCCTCGATCTTCGCGGCGTACTCCTCGTCGCTGATCTCGTACGGCGTCCGCATGGGCGTCCGCAGGCCGCCGCCGACGAAGCCGAACGTCCGGCCGCCGATCTCGACCCGCTGGCCGTCGAGGACGGTGGTTCCGGGCCGGGCGTACTCCCGCCACAGTGGCGGCATGTCGACGTTGCCGTAGGTGGCGTACGTCGGGGTGGGGAAGGCCGCGAACATCTCGGCGTACTGCTTGCGCACCGCCCGCTCGATGGCCGTGGCGCGGTCGGTGCCGATGCCGGCCCACAGCCGGGTGCCGAACTCGCGGGCCTCCTCGAAGCGGCGGGCGGTGCGCAGCTCGACGATCCGGTCGGCGTTCTCCTTGCCGAACAGGTCGGGGAAGATGCCGCGCGAGTGGTCGGCGTAGTCGAGGAAGAGCACGAGGTCGCCCAGGCAGATCAGGGCGTCGGCACCCTCGCCGGCCCGGGCCAGGTCACGGGCGTTGCCGTGCACGTCACTGACCACGTGCACGCGCGTCCTTCGGTTGCCGGAGGGTGTGGGGACCATGGTGATCAAGCGTAGGCCTGTGGGATGTGCGTGAACAGTGTCGGTCCCGCCTGCGGTTACTCGCCGGTCGGTTCGGCCGTGGACTACTGTGCGCGAAGGAACGCCAACATGTGTGACGCAGCGAACATCTCGCCGGAACCCCCTGTCGGGAACGCCATACCGACGGGTAACGTCCGGGCAGTCCAGTCGTGCTCTGGATTTCAACAGCTGAGTTCCCGAGCACTTGCCCGAGCCTTGGACCGCACCGTCGCATCACACAGTGTCGTGGCGTCGGCGCCCTATGAGGAGCAGCAGTCTTGCGCGAGTTCAGCCTTCCGGCTTTGTACGAGGTCCCTGCGGACGGCAATCTGACCGACATCGTCCGCAGAAACGCCGCGCAGCATCCGGACGTCGCCGTCATCGCCCGCAAGACCGGCGGCGCCTGGCAGGACGTGACGGCCCGGGAGTTCCTGACCGAGGTGCACACCGCCGCCAAGGGCCTCATCGCCGCCGGGGTGCAGCCGGGCGACCGGGTGGGCCTGATGTCCCGCACCCGCTACGAGTGGACTCTCCTCGACTTCGCGATCTGGAGCGCGGGCGCGATCACCGTGCCGGTGTACGAGACCAGCTCGCCGGAGCAGGTGCAGTGGATCCTGTCCGACTCGGGTGCGACCGCGTGCATCGTGGAGCTGGACAACCACGCGGCGGCCGTGGAGTCGGTGCGCGAGTCGCTGCCCGCGCTCAAGCACGTCTGGCAGATCGAGGCCGGCGGTGTGGAGGAGCTGGGCCGGCTCGGGCAGGACGTGTCGGACGAGACGGTCGAGGAGCGCGGCTCGCTCGCCCGGGCCGACGACCCGGCGACCATCGTCTACACGAGCGGTACCACCGGCCGCCCCAAGGGCTGTGTGCTCACCCACCGCAGCTTCTTCGCCGAGTGCGGCAACATCGTGGAGCGGCTGCGCCCCCTGTTCCGTACCGGCGAGTGTTCCGTCCTTCTCTTCCTCCCGCTCGCGCATGTCTTCGGGCGGCTCGTGCAGATCGCGCCGATGATGGCGCCGATCAAGCTGGGCTGCGTCCCGGACATCAAGAACCTCACGGACGAGCTGGCCGCGTACCGGCCGACGCTGATCCTGGGTGTCCCGCGGGTCTTCGAGAAGGTGTACAACTCGGCGCGCGCCAAGGCTCAGGCGGACGGCAAGGGCGCGATCTTCGACAAGGCGGCGGACACCGCGATCGCCTACAGCAAGGCGCTGGACAGCCCGTCGGGCCCGGCGTTCGGCCTGAAGGTCAAGCACAAGGTCTTCGACAAGCTGGTCTACAGCAAGCTGCGCGCGGTCCTCGGCGGCCAGGGCGAGTACGCCATCTCCGGCGGTGCCCCGCTGGGCGAGCGGCTCGGCCACTTCTTCCGGGGCATCGGCTTCACCGTGCTGGAGGGCTACGGCCTGACCGAGTCCTGCGCGGCGACCGCGTTCAACCCGTGGGACCGGCAGAAGATCGGCACGGTCGGCCAGCCGCTGCCGGGCTCGGTGGTGCGGATAGCGGACGACGGCGAGGTGCTGCTGCACGGCGAGCACCTGTTCAAGGAGTACTGGAACAACCCGGGCGCGACCGCGGAGGCGCTGGCCGACGGCTGGTTCCACACCGGTGACATCGGCACCCTGGACGAGGACGGCTACCTCAGGATCACCGGCCGCAAGAAGGAGATCATCGTCACGGCGGGCGGCAAGAACGTGGCCCCGGCCGTGATCGAGGACCGGATCCGGGCGCACGCGCTGGTCGCGGAGTGCATGGTGGTGGGCGACGGGCGGCCGTTCGTGGCCGCGCTGGTCACCATCGACGAGGAGTTCCTGGGCCGTTGGGCCGCCGAGCACGGCAAGCCGGCGGGCTCCACCGCGGCGTCGCTGCGGGACGACCCGGATCTGCAGGCGGCGATCCAGGCGGCGGTCGACGACGGCAACGCCGCGGTGTCGAAGGCGGAATCGGTGCGGAAGTTCCGCATTCTGTCCTCCCAGTTCACGGAGGAGTCGGGCCACCTCACCCCGTCGCTGAAGCTCAAGCGGAACGTGGTGGCGAAGGACTACGCGGACGAGATCGAGGCCCTCTACCAGAAGTAGTCCGGCGGTTGCCTCATGGCGCGGTGTCCTCGGCGAGGACCCGCGCCATCGTGCGTTCGGCGAGCGCGGTGATGGTGACGAAGGGGTTCACGCCGATGTTGCCGGGCACGAGCGAGCCGTCGGTGACGTACAGGCGCGGATACCCCTTCACCCGGCCGTAGTCGTCGGTCGCCTTGCCGAGGACGCAGCCGCCGAGGGGGTGGTACGTGAAGTCGTCCGCGAAGACCTTGCTCGCCGAGCCGAACAGGTCGTACCGGTAGATGGTCGCGTTGGCCAGGTTGATCCGGTCGAACAGCTTCCTGGCCATGCTCACCGACACCGCGCTCTGGGCCGGGGTCCAGCCGAGCCTGACCGCGCCGGAGGCGGAGTCGTAGGTGAAGGACGCCCGTTCCGGGTTCTTGGTGATCGCCAGGTAGAGGCTGATCCAGTGCTCGAACCCCATGGGCAGCGGGGCGATCTCGGCGAAGACCGGGTTGTCGGTGTTGGCCCAGTCGTCGATGCCCATCACCGGCATGGTGGCCTCGTCGGCGCCGACGGTGTCCCAGACGTGGTTGGCCCGGCCGACCATGGTGTTGCCGTTGGTGCCCCAGCCCGCGCCCACGGCGGAGTTCAGGTCGGGCAGGGTGCCGGTGTCCCGGGCCCGGACGAGGAGTTCGGTGGTGCCGAGGCTGCCGCCGCCGAGGAAGAGATACGTGCAGGTGTACTGCCTGGTGCCGACGACCGCGCCGGTGGTGTCGATCCGGTCGGCGGTCAGCACGTACGACCCGTCGCCCGCCCGGCTGACCGACGTCACCCTCTCCAGGGTGTGCAGGGTGACGTTGCCGGTGCCGAGGGCGGCGGCCAGGTAGGTCTTGTCGAGACTGCGCTTGCCGTGGTTGTTGCCGTAGATGACCTCGCCGGCGAGGGCGGACCTCGTGGCCGTACCGGCGGCCTCCTGCTGCATGTAGCCGAAGTCGTAGACGTTCGGCACGAAGGTGGTCTTCAGGCCCGCGTTGCCGGCGGCCTTCCGGGAGGTGCGGGTGAACCGGTACCACTCGGTGGACTCGAACCACGCCGGGTCGATGGTGTTGACACCGAGCATGGCGCGGGCGCGCGGGTAGTAGGTGCCGTACATCTCGTCGGCGTCCACGGTCGGGAACTGCTCGGCGAAGTACGACTTCACGGGCGTGACCGCCATCCCGCCGTTGACGAGGGAGCCGCCGCCGACGCCGCGGCCGACGTAGACGGACATGTGGTCGTAGTGCACGCGGTCCAGGGCGCCGGGGTAGGGGCTGATGTCCTTGTTGACCACGTCCAGCCAGAGGAAGGTGGCGAGCGGGGCCTCGGTGCGGGTGCGGAACCACATGGAGCGCTGGTCGGGGGCGGAGGTGGAGCAGAAGATCCTGCCGTCGGGGGCGGGGGTGTTCCAGAGGCGGCCCATTTCCAGGACGAGGGTGCGGATGCCGGCCTGGCCGAGGCGGAGGGCGGCCACGGCGCCGCCGTAGCCGGAGCCCACGACGATCGCCGGGGCGCTTTCGACTGCGTCGGGCTCGGCGGCTCGGGCCGACTGGAGTCCTATGCGGGTGAAGCCGAGGGTGGCCGCGGTCTGGAGCGCGGCCATACCGAGTATCTGACGCCTTGTCAGCTGACGTCTCATCAGGTTCGCTGTCATGTGCCGCAGCATCGGCGGATTATGGGGTTCCGCCAAGAGTCGCCGTATGAAGGGGTGGGGACTCGTCGTCGGCGACTGCGGGTGTTTCGTGGTTGCTCGCGCAGTTCCCCGCGCCCCTTACGGGGCGCTGCACTACAGCAGTGTTTTCAACGTCTCCGCGAGCAGGTCCCAGCGCCACCTCTCCTCGACCCACTGGCGGCCTCGCTCGCCCATCCTCCGGCGCAGCTCGGGGTCGGCCAGCAGGGCCACAATCCGGTCGGCCGCCTCCTCGGGGGAGCCGCCCTTGACCACCCAGCCCGTCTCCCCGTCGAGTACGGCGTCCGGAGCGCCGCCCGAGTCGCCCGCCACCACCGGCAGGCCCGTCGCCGAGGCCTCCAGGTAGACGATGCCCAGGCCCTCCACGTCCAGGCCGCCCCGGCGGGTTCGGCAGGGCATGGCGAAGACGTCGCCGGCACCGTAGTGGGCGGGGAGTTCGGACCAGGGGACGGAACCGGTGAAGCGGACGGAGCCGGACAGGCCGTACTCGGCGGCCATGCGGCGCAGGTCCCGCTCGTACGGCCCGCCGCCGACGATCAGCAGGACGGTGTCCGGCTCGGCGGCGAGGATGCGGGGCATGGCCTGGATGAGGGTGTCCTGGCCCTTGCGCGGGACCAGGCGGGAGACGCAGACCACGACCGGGCGGTCGGTGAGGCCCAGGCGGGCGCGGATCTCGTCGCCGCCGGAGTCGGGGTGGAAGGTCTTCTCGTCGACGCCGGGCGGCAGCTGGACCATGCGGCTCGCGGCCTGCGGGGTGAGCGCGGCGGCGATGCGGGAGCGGGTGTACTCGCCGAGATGGGTGAGCGTGTCCGTGGAGTCGCCGATCCGGCGCAGCAGCTGCCGGGCGGCGGGCAGCTGGGCCCAGCCGGCCTCGTGGCCGTGGGTGGTGGCCACCAGCCGCTCGGCGCCGGCCCTGCGCAGGGCCGGGGCCATGAGGCCGAGCGGGGCCGCCGCGCCGAACCACACCGAGGTGCAGCCGTGCTCGCGCAGCAGCCGCACGGCCCGGCCGGTCGCCTGCGGGGTCGGCAGCAGCATGGTCGTACGGTCGCGTACGACGGTGAAGGGCTGCTCGGCGTCGAAGGCGGCCGTCGCCGCCGCACCCTCCCGGCCCCGCTTCCAGGTGGAGGCGTAGACGACCAGCCGGCCGGGGTCCAGGCGGAGGGCCATGTTGTGCAGGAAGGCCTGGATGCCGCCCGGCCGGGGCGGGAAGTCGTTGGTGACGATGAGGGTCTTGCGCATCGCTGCCGACCCTACCCAATGAGCCGGGCGCGGCCGAGTCTGTGGCAGGCGCGGAGCCGGGCAGGACATCATGGTCCGCGACGCGTCAATCGAAGCGGCGATCGAACGGCAGGGGAGCACGTGGAGAAGAACGGCACCGCGCGGTCCCTGGCATGGCTGCTCGCGACCTGGGGCGCCACCCGTGCGACGCTGCTGCTGTTCGTCTTCCAGGTGTTCGCCTTCCCGGGTCCGGACGTCACCGGGGACGTGTCGGTGATCTACCGGGGCTGGTACGAGGTACTGCGTCAAGGAACGTTTCCGCTGGACGACGTGACCTGGCAGTACCCGCCGGCCGCCGCCCTGCCGGTCCTCTCCCCCGCCGTCCTGCCCTTCCTGTCCTACGCGCACGCCTTCTTCCTGCTGGCGTTCCTCGCCGACGTGGTGGTGCTCGCGCTGCTGCTGGGTCCGGGCCGGCGCCCCCGCCGGTCGCTGCGCGGCGCCTGGGTGTGGGTGGCGGGCGCGCCGCTGCTCGGCCCGACGGTGTACGCACGCTACGACGTGATGGTGACCGCGGTGGCCGTGGCGGCGCTGGCCGCCGGGGTCCGGCGGCCGCGGGTGATGGGCGCGCTGGCCGCGTTCGGGGCGCTGCTGAAGGTGTGGCCGGTGCTGCTGCTGGCCGGGGCCGTGCGGCGGCGGGCATGGGCGTCGGCGGCGGTGACGGGAACCGGGCTGGCGGCGCTGTTCTCGGTGTCCATGCCGGGTGCCTTCGCCTTCCTGGCCTTCCAGCGGGAGCGGGGTACCGAGGTGGAGTCGCTGGGCGGCCTGGTCTTCCATGTGGCCCGGCACTTCGGCTGGCCGGGCGAGGTGCTGCTGAACTACGGCTCGGTCGAGTTCCTCGGCCCGCATGTGGACCAGGTGAGCGCGGCGGCGCTGGCGCTGTCCGGGGCCGCGTTCGGCTGGCTGCTGCTGTGGCGGCTGCGCGCGGAGCTGACGGTGCCGCACACGCTCGCGGACGCGGCGTTCACCGCCGTCCTGCTGTTCACGGTCACCAGCCGGGTGATCAGCCCGCAGTACCTGGTGTGGCTGATCGGCCTGGCCGCGGTCTGTGTGTCGTACCGGGCGAGCCGGATGGGGACGCCCGCGCTGATGGTGGTGGCCGCGTCCTTCGTGACGGTCCTGGAGTTCCCGATCGGCTTCTCGCACGTGGTGATGAGCGACCGGTACGGCGTCCTGCTGATGGTGGTGCGCAACGGCCTGCTGGTCGCGGCCTCGCTCTCGGCGGCCCGCCGGCTGTGGCGCTCCACGGTCCCCCCGGCCCCCGCCGCGCCCCTGCCGCCCCGGCCGGTCCGGCCCCGGCGGACCCCGGTCAGCCCCTGACCCGGCCGGCGCGGGCCACCGGGCCGAGGTCCCGCCGCGGCCGTGCCGCCACGGCCGGGCACCGCGCGGTGGGCGCCGGCGCCGGACGGACACCGGGCTGCCCGGGGCCGCCCAGGGCGCAGGCAGCGTGATCCGCGGCGGTGCCGGTGCTCCCCCCGGCCCGCGAAGGCTCAGCCGAGCTGCGACCCGAGGTACTCCCGCCACCGCTCGGTGAACGCAGCCGCGGTGGTGCCGAGCACCGTCCTCAGTGCGTCCTCGACCGCGCCCGCCCGCTTGTGGTGGGCGCCCACGGCGCGGTAGAAGGCGCCGAGCCGGGACGCGCCCCAGTGGGCGGCGATCATCCGGCAGGCCAGCCAGCCGCTCTCGTAGGCCTGCGCCAGTTCGGCCGGGTCGCTGGTGAAGCCGAAGTCCTTGTCGGAGGGGAGTGCCCTCGGGGCGTGGCCGTTCTGGACGGCGCGGGTCAGTTCCGGGGCGGCCTCGGTGGGGGTGCGGCCGGTGCCGAGGTAGCCGATCCAGTCCGCGTAGCCCTCGGAGAGCCACAGCGGGGTGGCGGCGGTGGTCTGCGCGCGGGTGGCCACATGGGTGGTCTCGTGGGTGAGCACCACCTGCTTGCCGACGTCACCGAGGACGGCGTACGCCTCGGGATTGACGACCACCCGGTCCGCGGGCGCCCGGCCGGCCCCGCCCGCCTCACCGGTGGTGACGGCCGCGATGCCCCGGTAGTTGGCGGCGGGCGAGCCGAGCAGTCCCCCCATGTCCTTCAGGGACCGCGGGACGAGGACGACTACATGGCGGCTCCAGTCGGTGCCCCAGGCCCGGGAGACCGCCGGGACCGCACGGTCGGCGAGGGTCGCGTACCCCCTCAGCCCGGCGGCCGCCGGGCCGGTGCCCAGCACCAGGCTGTGCGCGCCCCGCACGGCGGTCACCGGCCCCTGGTCCCACAGTTGCTGCCCGGCGCCCTTGGCGGGACCGTCGGAGGTGACGTACCACTTGCCGTCGGCGGTGCGGCCGAGGGTGAGCGTGCGGCGGACGTCCACCGGGGCCCTGTCGTACCCGGCGACGCGGTAGTTCAGGTCGGCGTCGGCGGTGGCGCCGGAGGAGGTGCGGCGCACAGCGGTGACCTGGTAGTTCCAGGAGGCCAGCGGGAGGGCCCGCAGCCGGGTGTACTCGCTCCGGACGCCCGTCGCGTCGTAGGCCGTCTCGTCGTGGCCGAGGAGGGCGGCGGAGCGCCGGTCGAGCAGGTGCTGCACCTCGGTACGGGCCGCGTCGGTCCCCGTACCACCGCACCCGGCCAGGGGCAGCAGCAGCCCGAGGCCCACCGCCCCGATGCTCCACCCCCGTCTGCGACCAGCCATTTCCCGATCGTAACGGCGAGCGGCGCGGTCAGGGCCGGGTCACCGACGAGATGGGCATCATCCCGACCGGGTCGTAGCGCACCGCCGCTCCCGGATAGGGCGCGTGGATGACCTGGCCGTTGCCGACGTACATCCCGACGTGGCTGGCGTCGGAGCGGTAGACCACCAGGTCCCCGGGGCGGGCCTCGGACAGCGGTACCTGCCGGCCGGCGAAGCGCTGCTCCTGCGAGGTGCGCGGCAGCTGGACCCCGGCCTGCGCGTACGACCACTGCATCAGGCCGGAACAGTCGAAGCCGGCGGGGCCGTTGGCGCCCCACACATAGGGGCGGCCGACGGCGGAGCGGGCGGCGGCCACCGCGGCGGCGGCGCGGGCGTCGGGGAAGACGACACCGGTCAGGTCGGGCAGGGGCAGGTCGAGGCGGTCGGGGCCGTCGGAGCGCGAGACCCGGTCGTAGGAGGCGCGGGTCTCGGCGGGCATCGAGTTGAGCAGCTGCCGGGCCTTGGTGAGCTTGGTCTCCACGGTCCGCTTGTGCGCGGCCACCGTCCTGCGGCTCTTCTCCAGCGCGCCGAGCTTCCCGGCCGCCTCGGCGCGCTCCTGGGTGAGGTCCCGCAGCGCGGTGCGCAGCTCCCGCAGCCGGACGGCCTGCTGGGCGCCGAGGCGGTCCAGGGTGGACGCCTGGTCGAGATAGCCGTCGGGGTCGTCGGAGAAGAGCAGCGCGACGGCCGGGTCGATGGCACCCGCGCGGTACTGGGCGCCCGCCAGCGAACCGAGCTGCTCGCGCAGGCCGTTGATGTGCTGCTGCAGCCGCGCGACGTGGTCCTGGGCCTCGCGCACCTCGCGGCGCAGCGCGCCCTCCTGCTCCTGCGCCTTGTCGTAGGCCTGGGTCGCCTGCTCGGCCTCCTGGTAGAGCCGGTCCACCTCGGCACGGGTGTCGCCGCGCGGCGCGGCGTGCGCCGGTACGGCGCCGAGTGCGGCGGCCGCGGCCGACAGCACGCACAGGGCGGCGGCACCCCGGTCGAATCCGGACGAGGCAAGGCGGCGATGAGACCCCACGGCAGTCCTTCTGCTGGCGGACGGATACCGCTCCCCCGGCGCCTGGGGACGGGGAGGCCCCGGCGCCGGGGAAACGCGGCAGACAGTAGCCGCAGGGAAGGGCGCCGAGCCAAGCCGGCGACGGCGCAAAACGGCACCGCCCCGCCCCTGACGCAGGTCATGGGCGGGGCGTGGGGTCAGCCTCGGTCCGGGGGATTCGCCCGTTCGGACGTCACCGGGTAAGGGTGCCGGAGTTGCCTCAGTTCACCCGGACGCCGAACTGGAACGGCATGTCGGCCATCGCCTCGTAGCGGACCACGGCACCGGTGTGCGGGGCGTGCAGCACCTGGCCGTTGCCGGCGTAGAGGCCGACGTGGTGCAGGTCGCCGTAGAAGAAGACCAGGTCGCCGACCTGGAGCTGGCTCATGGACAGGTGGGGGCCGATGTTCGCCTGGGCCTCGGAGGTGCGCGGGATGGAGACGCCGGCCTGGGCGTAGGCCCAGGAGGTCAGGCCCGAGCAGTCGAAGGAGGACGGGCCGGTGGCACCGTAGACGTAGGGCTTGCCGATCTGGCTCTGGGCGGCGGAGAAGGCCGCCCCGGCACGGCCGGAGGCCGGCGGGGTGTCGCCGAGGTGCACCCGCTCGCTGGAGGAGCGGTCGGCGCGCTGCTGCTGGGCGGCCAGGTCCGCCTTCTCCTTGGCCGTCAGGGTGTTGAGGAGCTTCTGCGCGTCGGCGAGCTTGCCCTGGACTTCCTTCTTCTTGTTCTCCAGCTCGGTGCGCGTGGAGGAGAGGTCCTTGAGCTTCTCGGTGGCCTCGGCGCGCTCCTGGGCGAGTTCGCGCTGTTTGTCCTGGATCTTCTTCAGCGCGTCGACCTGCTGGGCGCTCAGCTGGTCGAGGGTGGAGGCCTTGTCGAGGAAGTCGTCCGGGTTGGAGGACAGGAAGAGCTGGACCGAGGGGTCGATGCCGCCCGTGCGGTACTGCGAGGTGGCCAGCGAGCCCAGGCCGTCGCGGAGCTTGTTGAGGTCCTGCTGGCCCCGGGCGACGTTGTCCTGGATCGTGGATATTTCCTTCTGCAGCTTCTGCTGCTTCTCCTTCGCCCCGTTGTACTTCTCGGTGGCCTGCTCGGCCTCTTCGTACAGCTTGTCGACCTTGGCCTTGACCTGGTCCTTGCTGAGCTTCGGCGCGGCGTTGGCGGCGTTCGCGCTCAGCACGACGGCTGCTGCGGCTGCGGTGGTCAGCACGGTCACGCGGGCGCGACTCTGCTGTTTGGGTCGACGGTGGGACGCCACGGAGGACGAACTCCTTCTTGTGAGTGAGTGAATGATCACCCGTTCGGAGGTTCGAGCCCAGACCCTAGTGACCCAGTTGTGATCAGTTCAAATCCTCTCACCAGAAAATCCCATCACGCAATGCATTCTTTGCACAGAACTCACATGCAGTGATGCGCGATTGACACTACGTTGCGTGACGATACGGCCAATTCGGGCATTGAGTATGCCCGTTGGACCTTCAGGACAGTCGCTTGAGAAGCACCGCAGAGGCGACCGGTCGGGCACCGGCCCTGGCGACCCCGTCGGCCACCTCCCGGTCGGTGGAGGCGACGATGACCGGACGGCCCGGCGGCTCCGCGCGCACCAGCTGGCGGATCAGCTCGTCGGCCGTGATCCCCGGCTTGGAGAACAGCACCCTGACCCCGCGCGGCGGCGCGAGCAGCACCGGGGCGGCCAGTTCGGCGCCGTCGAAGACACACGTCACCTCGGCGCCGGTCTGGGCGGCGAGTGCCGACAGCTGGCCGAGCAGTCTGAGCCGCTGCTTCTCCAGCGGCATCTGCGGATAGCCGGTCTTGGTGACGTTGTAGCCGTCGACCACCAGGTGCGCCTGCGGCAGCGCGAGCAACTGGTCGAGGATGGCCGGGTCGTGCTCGGACAGGGCGCGCGCCGCGATGTCCTTCGGGGTCATGCGTCCCGGTTCGACCGCGTCGACCGTCTCGGCGGGCCGCACGGACACCGGAGGCAGGGCGAGTTCACGGCGCAGCCCCTGGGTGGCGTCCAGCAGGGTGTCCAGCAGCAGCCGTACCCGCATGTCCTCCACGCTGCGGCCCTCGCGGGCCGCCCGGCGGGTGGCCTCCAGCGCTGCCTCCGCCTCACCCAGGCGGGCCTTGAGCCGACGGGACTCGCTCTCGGCGGCCGACACCTGCCGGTGCGCCTCCGCGCGTACGACGTCGATCTCACCCCGGGCCTTGCGCAGGGCGGCCTCGCCGCGCTTCACGTCGCTGAGGGCGGCACGGAGCTTGCGGTGCAGCGATTCGGCTTCCCTCTTCGCCGACTCCAGCTCCGTGCGCAGCCGTTCGGTCTCGGCGCGGGTGTGGTCGCGGGCCTGGGCCAGCTCGGCGCGCAGCCGCTCCAGCTCGGCCCGGCTCTCCTCGTCCGCCCGCTCGGCGTCCGCGCGCTGGACCTCCTCGCCGGCCGCGGTGACCAGCTTCACCCAGCCCGCCGGGCGCAGCACATAGGCCGCGGCCGCCACGTCGAGCGGGTCCGCGGCCGGGAGCGGCGAGCCGGAGTCGAGGGCGCCGGCGAGTTCCGGCTGCGCCTCTCTGAACTTCTCCCCGATCCGCTGCCGGAACAGCGGATCGGTCTCCAGCGCCGCCGCCATCGCGTTCCCGGCGAACTTCGCCCGGCGATTGGGGGCGAACCGGGCGTACTGCCGCAGCTGGGCGGGCAGTTCCCCCACGGTCAGCCCGCCGAAGCCGTCCGAGACGATCTGTACGACCCGGCGGCGCACGCCGTCGGGCAGCGGACGGTCAAGCACCTCGGCGGTGCCGTCGCCCGGCCCCCCGCCTGTGGTCTCCACCATCCGTCACACCCCACTAGGTCTGTTACTTCCCCGGGGCCGCTCCGCTCAGGAGCCGGCACCCGGCCTGTCCACGAGTTCCACCTGGTCCACCGCGTTGCACCAGCGGCAGCGCACCGACTCGATGGTCTCACTGACCACCTCACGCTCCTCCACCGTCGGCTCGCCCGCCAGATCGAGGTGGACGTACTCGACGACCTTCGAGGAGCGGGTGACGTCGAAGCGGGTGAGGTTGCCGCACAGGGTGCAGCGCCATCGGGTCGTCGCGGTCGGCAGGGGAACCGTCATCGTGGCTGTCCGCTTCCTTCTCGTCTCGCTGCCGCGCCGCCGGCCGACGCGTGTGGCCGTAACCCTACGGCCTGCCGGGGACTCGCCGCCCGTCCGTTCGCGGCGGCGAGGCGGTCTGTCGGCTTGCATCCCGTTACGTCATGCTCTGTGTTCATGATCAGCGAGTGGAGCACGGCGGCCGGCAGGGCCCTCAGAGCGGTCCGGAACGCGCCGGCACCCATGACATACGTCCTCATCGGGCTGTGCTGTCTGCTCTTCGCCCTGGGCCCGGCCTCGGGGCTCGCCCCGGGGTACGGCTCCGGGGACGCGCTGCTCTCCGCGCAGCGGGCGTACTTCCGGCGCTGGGGCGTGGTGCCGGCCGAGCTGTTCGCCGGCCCGGCACGCGCGGCCCTGACTCCCGCCACGGCCCTGTTCCTGCACGGCAGCTGGGTGCACCTGCTCGGCAACATGCTCTTCCTCTTCGTCTTCGGCGTGATGACCGAGGAACGGATGGGCCGGGTCGAGTTCACCCTCTTCTACGTCGGCTGCGGCTACCTGGCCCTGCTCGGCTACGCGGCCGCCAACGCCGCCTCCGAGCAGTCGCTGGTCGGCGCGTCCGGGGCGATCTCGGCGGTCCTCGGAGCGTTCCTCTACCTGTTCCCACGCGCCCGCGTGACCAGTCTCCTCCCCTTCCTGTTCTTCCTGCCGCTGCGCTTCCCGGCCTGGGTCGTGCTGCCGTTCTGGGCGGCGCTGCAGTGGGCGGCGGCACGGCAGGCCTCCGACGGCCCCGGGGTGGCCTACCTGGCCCACCTGGTCGGCTTCGGTCTGGGCTTCGGCTACGCATGGGTGCGCTACGGCCGTACGGCTAGAGTGAGATCCGCCCCAGCTCCGGCACCCGAGGGAGAGAACCAGCCGTGATCACCGCGATCGTCCTCATCAAGACCAGCGTGGACCGGATCCCCGAGATCGCGGAACAGATCGCTTCGCTGGAGTCGGTGAGCGAGGTCTTCTCCGTCACCGGTACGTATGACCTGATCGCGATGGTCCGGGTGCGGCAGCACGAGGATCTGGCCGATGTCATCCCCGGGCGGATCAGCAAGATTCCCGGTGTCGAGGCCACGGACACGCACGTCGCGTTCCGCACCTACTCCCAGCACGACCTGGAGGCCGCGTTCTCGATCGGCCTGGACAACTGATCGTCTGAAGACCGCCCGGGCGTGCGCGGGGCGCGGGGGGCGCCCCCCGCCCCCCGCCAGGGTGCGCCGGGGGGGAGCCGTACACCCCCCGCACGGCGCGGGCGGCCTCCGAGGGGGACGGACACGTCGCGCCCAGGGGGCCCAGTTA
>NZ_JBEOYR010000017.1:0-25226 GCF_040297165.1 Streptomyces sp. NPDC001851
CGCACGCGGCCGCCGGCCTCCAGCCGCCGGCGCGTGGCCGCCCGCGCCGGCGCCCCCGACCGCCCGGCCGCCGCGTCCTCCCGCTCAGGGCCGGCCGTCACCCTCCGCGCGCGGTGGCCTGCCTCCGACCCGTTCCACTGCCTGTGCGCCCGCCCGGCAGCCCCGCGCCGCCGCTTCCTCCGGGGCCGCGCCCGCGAGCAGGGCGGCGAGGAACGCGCCGGTGAAGGCATCACCGGCGCCCGTCGTGTCCCGGGGGACCGCCGGTGTCGCCGGGACCCTGGCCGGTGCGCTGCCGGAACGGGCCACCAGCGCGCCGGCCGCGCCCGCCTTGGCCACCACGAGCGGAACGAGTCGGCTCAGCTTGGCAGCCGCGTCCGCCGGATCCGGGAGCCCCGTCAGCAGACACGCCTCGTCCCGGCTGGGCAGCAACACGTCCAGGCCCTCCGCGAACGCGAGGAAGCGATCCACGCCCCACCGCGCCAGGAAGCCCGCCGAAGCCGGATCCAGGCTGACCGGCACACCACGCGCACGTGCCGCCCTGAGCGCCGTCCGCGCGAGCTCCCGGCTCGGTTCCGTGAACAGCAGATAGCCCGACAGGTGCAGCCGGGCGACGCCGTCCAGCAACGCGTCCGACCAGTCGGCTGGTTCGAGCCGCAGAGACGCCCCGCTGTCCGTGAGGAACGTACGTTCCGCCGCCGCACCCGTGTCGACGAGGCAGATCACCGTCCCCGTCGGCGCCGTCGGATCGACCACCAGCCGGGGCTCCACTCCGGCCGCGACCAACTCGCGCTCGTGCCACCCGGCCGCGTCCGCGCCCACCCGCCCGAGCAGCCGTACGGCCGCACACCCCGTGTACGCGGCCCAGCAGGCCACGTTCGCGCCCGCGCCGCCCGGCACCGTACGGATCGCGGCGGCCGTGTCGGTGCCGGCCGCGAGCGGCCCCCGGTGCCGGGCGACCACGTCCGTGACCACGTCGCCGACGACCAGCAGTGCCCCGTCCGCGGTCATCCCCGGGTCCACGCCGTGGCGATCCGCGCCGCCAGCCGTACGTTGCCGCGCACGGCCGCCAGATTGGCGCTCAGGGAGGCGCCGTCGGTGTGCCGGACCAGGTAGTCCAGCAGGAACGGGGTGACCGCCTGCCCGGTGACGCCCTGCTCCGCGCAGGCACGCAGCGCGTCGGCGAGCACACGCGCGTGCAGTTCCGGATCGAGCTGCTCGGCCACGGGGACCGGGTTGGCGACGATCAGCGCCGACTCCGGCGCGTCGAGCGCGTCCTGGCCCCGCATGACGTCCGCGACCTGCTCCGGAGTCTCCAGCGTCCAGTCGACCGGATGCCCCGAGTCCGACAGATAGAAGCCGGGAAACCGGTCCGTGCCGTACCCCACGACGGCCACGCCCAGCGTCTCCAGCCGCTGCAGGGTCGCCGGGACGTCCAGGATCGACTTCACGCCCGCGCAGACCACCGTGATCCTGGTGCGTGCCAGCAGACCCAGGTCGGCAGACTCGTCCTGGGTCACCGTCCACTCCCGGTGCACACCGCCCAGCCCCCCGGTTGCGAACACCCGGACGCCCGCAAGCGCGGCCAGCTGTGCCGTCGCCGACACCGTGGTCGCCCCGCTCGCACCCGCCGCCACGGCGAGCGGCAGATCGCGGTGGCCCAGCTTGCGGATGCCGTCCTCGTTCGCGACCCGCTCCAGCTGCTCCTTGTCCAGGCCGATACGGGGACGGCCGTCGAGCACGGCGACGGTCGCCGGTACGGCGCCCTCCCGCCGCACCGCCTCCTCCAGCTCCAACGCCACCTGCAGGTTCCGCGGGCGGGGCAGGCCGTGCGCGATGATCGTGGACTCCAGGGCCACCACCGGCCGCCGTGCGTCGACCGCCTCCTGGACCTCTTGCGACACCACCAGCACCACGTGCACCGCCTCCTGTCGTCGGTCCCTTCCCCATCTCTGGCGGGTGCCGGCCCTCGCTAAACGCTTGCGGCCTGTGGGGGACGCCACCAGCCTGGGGCGCATGAGGAAGAACAGCAGGTGTCTCGACCACGTCGTCCTGTGGGTGGCCGATCCGGTCGCCGCGACCGGCTTCTACCAGGATGCCGTCGGCCTGGAACCCGTGAGAGCCGCCGAGTACGCCGAAGGAAAGACGGTGTTCCCCTCCGTGCGCGTCAACGAGGAGACCATCCTGGACCTCGTCCCGCTCACCGCCGCCGAGCACATGGACATGCTGCCCGGCGCTGCCGACGCCGCCGGTCACCCGGTCAACCACATCTGCCTGTCCCTGCCCGCCGACGCCTTCGACGCCCTGCGCGCCCGGCTGGAGGAGCACGGCGTACCCATGACCGCCGTCGGCCGCGACTCCTTCGGCGCCCGTGGCCTGGCCCCGCGCAACTTCTACTTCCGGGACCCCGATGGCAACGTCTTCGAGGTCCGGCACTACGACGACTAGCCGGGCCCGGTCAGAACAGCGGCTCGGGCAGCACGCCCTCAAGGGCGAGCAGCTTGCGCTTGGTCTCCAGCCCGCCCCCGAAGCCCCCGATGCCGCCGTCGCTCTCCACGACCCGGTGGCACGGCACGACCACCGGCAGCGGATTGGCACCCATCGCCGCACCGACCGCCTGCGCCCCGCCGGGCTGTCCGACCCGCCCGGCGAGATCGCCGTACCCGACCACCGTGCCGTAGGGCACACCGGACGCCAGCTCGCGGAGCACCTGCCGGTTGAAGCCGGAGATCAGCGACCAGTCCAACGGCAGGTCGAAGCCGTGCCGCTCGCCCGCGAAGTAGGCCCGCAGCTGGCGTATCGCCTCCGCCAGCAGCGGCGAGTCAGGATCCTCCACGGGAGTGCCGCCCAGCCGGGCCGCCAGCCGCTCAAGCGCGCGGTCGCGCACCGCGTCCGTGGCGTGGAAGACCACGTTGACCAGGCCTTCTCTGGTCGCCGCCAGCATCAGCGGACCGATGTCCGTGCCCACCACGGCCCACACGACCCGCTGCTCGTCCTGCCCATCGCTGTCCATGCGCCCACGGTACGGCCCGCCACTGACAACGCCCGTCCCGTTCAGTGCGGGGCCAGCGCCGCCCGCACCACGTCGGGCTTGTTGGTGATGATCCCGTCGACGCCGTAGTCAGCGACCCTGCGTGCGGTGGCCGCGTCGTTCACCGTCCAGGCGAAGACGCCGAGCGGCTTGTCGTGCGGTCCGTCGACGGCGTGGACGGCCGAGACGTACGCCTGGGAGAGGGAGCCGTACGAGGGATTGATGAGATCCGTGTAGGGCGCGTACTGGCGCAGTTGCGCCGCGGTGGGCGATCCGAGGTAGGCGGTGGTCACCGCGGGCCTCAGCTCGTGCACGGTCCGGATGCTGTCGGCGCTGAAGCTCTGCACGATCAGCCGCCCGAGGTGCTTGTGGTCCAGCCAGCCCTCGTTGCCGAGGAGCTTCAGCGTCTGCTGCTCGATGCCCGGGTAGAGATCCGGGTTCTTGATCTCCAGGAGCAGTTTCTCGTGGTTGTGCTCGATCCGGCACATGTAGTCCTTCAGCGTCGGCACGCGCATTCCCGCGTACGCCGGGGCGTACCAGCTGCCCGCGTCCAGCCGGGCGATCTCGGCGGCGGTGAAGTCCTTCACCTTCCACGGGGCCCGGCCGGGAAACACCTGCTCGACGTTCGTGGTGCGCTGCAGGCTGTCGTCGTGGATGACGACCAGCTCGCCGTCCTTGGTGCGCTGGACGTCGTTCTCGACCCAGGAGAAGCCCAGCTGCGCGGCCTTGTCGATCGAGGCCAGCGTGTTCTCGGGAGCATAGGCGGAGGCACCTCGGTGGGCGATCACCGTGGGCACGCCGATGTGGCCGGCCGGGGCGTCGGGGGCGGGGCTCGGCAGGGTCGCCGTCCCCAGGACGGCGGCGGCCGCGGCGGCAAGTACACGCGCGTGCATGCAGACTCCTCGCGTCGAGTGAGTACCGACAGCACCCAGAGTGACAGCAGACGGCCAACGGTACCCGGGCGCACGATGGCCACAGACCGAATGGAGATGTCCAGGTCCGCTCACCGGTACCCCACAACTGAGGCAAGGCCGTGTTTCTTTGCCGGAAAATCGTTCGACCATTCCGGTGGGGGTCATACTCTCTGCGACAACCCTGACCGCCGGCGCGGTCCTGGGCCGGGGGAACAAGTCGGGGATTCCGGGACGCAAGAGGGCGGAAGGGCAGCCGCGGATGCAAGGCACGGTCGACGGATTCAGCTACGGGGCCGTCACCCCGTTGGTGGCCTATCTGATGGCCTGCCTCGGCGGCGCCCTCGGCCTGCGCTGCACCACCCGGTCCCTGCTGGTCACGCACTCCTGGCGGCCCGCCTGGCTGGCCCTGGGCTCCGCCGCGATCGGTTCCGGTATCTGGACCATGCACTTCGTCGCCATGATGGGCTTCGCCATCAAGGAGGCGCCGATCCACTACGACAAGCCGATCACTTACGCGAGCCTCGGCCTCGCCGTCGTCATGGTCGGGGTCGGCATCTTCATCGTCGGCTACCGGGGCGCCACCGGCACCGCTCTGTTCACCGGCGGCACGATCACCGGCCTGGGCGTCGCCTCGATGCACTACCTCGGCATGGCGGGCGTGCGCTTCCACGGGCACTTCACCTACAACACGCTCACCGTCGCCGCCTCCGTGGTCATAGCGGTCGTGGCCGCCACCGCCGCCCTGTGGGCCGCCGGACGCGTCCGGGGCTTCCTGTGGAGTGTGGGGGCGAGCCTCGTCATGGGTCTCGCGGTGAGCGGCATGCACTACACCGGTATGGCGGCCCTGGGCGTCCATCTCGACGGCATGACCCACACCGCCGGAGGCGCGCCGGAGCCGTCCGTGCTCGCACCGATGCTGATCGGACCGCTCGCCTTCCTGCTCCTCGCGGGCGTCGTGGTGATCTTCGACCCGCTGATGGTCATGGGCCGGCCCGTGCCCAGGCCCATCGAGCACAAGCCGGGTGTCCCGGCCCCCGCCGTCCCTTCCCACCCGGACCGCCGTGCCGCCCTCCACGAGGAGCGCCGCCTCGCGGACCACGTCTCCCGGACCCCGCAGAATCGCTGATCCGGACCGGTTGTCAGTGCGGGGTCGTACGGTGGATGACATGCGGCCCGTTTCCCACATCGAACGCACGGTGGCGCCCTTCGAGGTCGTCAGCCCCTACCAGCCCAGCGGCGACCAGCCGACGGCCATCGCCGACCTGGCCAAGCGCATCGAGGCCGGTGAGAAGGACGTCGTCCTGCTGGGCGCGACCGGCACCGGCAAGTCCGCCACCACGGCGTGGATGATCGAGAAGCTCCAGCGCCCCACGCTCGTGATGGCGCCGAACAAGACCCTGGCCGCCCAGCTGGCCAACGAGTTCCGCGAGCTGCTGCCGAACAACGCGGTCGAGTACTTCGTCTCGTACTACGACTACTACCAGCCCGAGGCCTATGTCCCGCAGTCGGACACCTACATCGAGAAGGACTCCTCGATCAACGAGGAGGTCGAGCGACTGCGCCACTCGGCGACGAACTCGCTGCTCACCCGCCGCGACGTCATCGTGGTCGCCTCGGTGTCCTGCATCTACGGCCTCGGTACTCCCCAGGAGTACGTGGACCGTATGGTCCCCCTGAGAGTCGGCGACGAGATCGACCGCGACGAGCTGCTGCGCCGCTTCGTCGACATCCAGTACACGCGCAACGACATGGCCTTCACCCGCGGCACCTTCCGCGTCCGCGGCGACACCATCGAGATCTTCCCGGTCTACGAGGAGCTGGCCGTCCGCATCGAGATGTTCGGCGACGAGATCGAGGCGCTGTCCACGCTGCACCCGCTCACCGGCGAGATCATCAGCGACGACCAGCAGCTGTACGTCTTCCCCGCCTCCCACTACGTCGCCGGCCCCGAGCGCATGGAGCGGGCCGTCAACGACATCGAGAAGGAGCTGGGAGAGCGCCTCGCCGAGCTGGAGAAGCAGGGCAAGCTCCTGGAGGCCCAGCGCCTGCGGATGCGCACCACGTACGACATCGAGATGCTCCGCCAGATCGGCACCTGCTCCGGCGTGGAGAACTACTCGATGCACTTCGACGGCCGCCTGCCCGGCTCCCCGCCCAACACCCTGCTGGACTACTTCCCGGACGACTTCCTGCTCGTCATCGACGAGTCGCACGTCACCGTCCCGCAGATCGGCGCCATGTACGAGGGTGACGCCTCCCGTAAGCGCACGCTCGTGGAGCACGGCTTCCGCCTGCCCTCCGCGCTGGACAACCGCCCCCTGAAGTGGGAGGAGTTCCAGGAGCGCATCGGCCAGACCGTCTACCTGTCGGCCACCCCGGGCGCCTACGAGCTGTCCCGCTCGGACGGTGTCGTGGAGCAGATCATCCGCCCGACCGGCCTGGTCGACCCGGAGGTCGTGGTCAAGCCCACCGAGGGCCAGATCGACGACCTGGTGCACGAGATCCGCAAGCGCACCGAGAAGGACGAGCGCGTCCTCGTCACCACCCTCACCAAGAAGATGGCCGAGGACCTCACCGACTACTTCCTGGAGCTCGGCATCCAGGTGCGCTATCTGCACAGCGACGTCGACACCCTGCGCCGCGTCGAGCTGCTGCGCGAGCTGCGCGCCGGTGAGTACGACGTCCTGGTCGGCATCAACCTCCTGCGCGAGGGCCTCGACCTGCCCGAGGTGTCCCTGGTGGCGATCCTGGACGCCGACAAGGAGGGCTTCCTGCGCTCGGGCACCTCGCTGATCCAGACCATCGGCCGCGCGGCGCGCAATGTCTCCGGCCAGGTCCACATGTACGCCGACAAGATCACCCCGGCGATGGAGAAGGCCATCGAGGAGACCAACCGCCGCCGGGAGAAGCAGGTCGCCTACAACAAGGCCAACGGCATCGACCCCCAGCCGCTGCGCAAGAAGATCAACGACATCGTCGCGCAGATCGCCCGCGAAGAGGTCGACACCGAGCAGCTCCTCGGCTCCGGCTTCCGCAAGTCCAAGGACGGCAAGGGCGCCAAGGCACCCGTCCCGTCACTCGGAGACAAGACCGCCAAGGGCGCAAAGGCCGGCAAGGCCGCCAAGGGCAAGGCCGCGGCCACGGTGCCCACGGACCGCCCGGCGGCCGAACTCGCCGAGCAGATCGAGGAGATGACCGAGCGCATGCGCGCCGCCGCCGCGGAGCTGCAGTTCGAGATCGCGGCCAGGCTGCGTGACGAGGTCTCGGAGATGAAGAAGGAACTGCGTCAGATGCGGGAGGCCGGCCTCGCCTGAGTCCCCCCACCGTGCCGGACCTCGGCGTATGCGCCAAGTGTTGCAACACCGACACAAAGCGCGGGCCGGGGTGCGGCACTGTCGGTGCCCCTGCGTAGGGTTTTGGACAACCGCGCACTGCGCGGCAACAGGGGACCATCGAGAGGGGATTCAGCGGTGTCCGTCAACTTGAGCAAGGGTCAGGCCATCAGCCTGGAGAAGAAGGACGGGGGCACCCTGACCGCGGTCCGTATGGGACTGGGCTGGCAGGCGGCGAAGCGACGCGGCCTGTTCGGCTCCCGCACCCGCGAGATCGACCTGGACGCCTCGGCCGTGCTCTTCGCCGAGAAGCAGCCGGTCGACGTCGTCTTCTTCCGCCACCTGGTCAGCGACGACGGCTCCGTCCGGCACACCGGCGACAATCTCGTCGGTGGCGTCGGCCAGGGAGGCGACGACGAGGCGATCCTCGTGGACCTGCAGCGCGTCCCGGTCCACATCGACCAGATCGTCTTCACCGTGAACTCCTTCACGGGCCAGACCTTCCAGGAGGTGCAGAACGCGTTCTGCCGTCTCGTCGACGAGACCAACGGCCAGGAACTCGCCCGCTACACCCTGGACGGCGGCGGCGACTACACCGCCCAGATCATGGCGAAGGTGCACCGCGCGGGCTCGGGCTGGACGATGACCGCCCTGGGTACCCCGGCCAACGGCCGCACGTTCCAGGACCTGATGCCGGCGATCCTGCCGCACCTGTAGGACCCGCCGGACCGGCAGGGTGCACGACAGAACGACTCGGGGGGCGACGGCGATGACGGCCGAGCTGGTGCGGGGGCAGAACCACCCGCTGTCCGACATCCGGCTGACGATCCGGATCTCGGCCGGGGCACCGGTCCTGGCCGGCGCCACGCTCGGCGACGAGAACGGCACGGTGCACGGCGCCCAGTGGGTGGCCCATCCCGGCGCCCCCGCTCTGCCCGGCATCGAGGTGTCCCAACGGTCCGCCACGGAACACCGGCTGGCCGTCGACCTGGGCGCCCTGCCCGAGGCCGTCCATCGCGTCGACGTCTTCCTCGCCCTGCCCCCAGGGGCCGGAGCGCCACCGCGGTTCGGTGCCGTCCCCGCCCCGCACACCGCGATCGAGGGCCTCGACGGCACCGAACTCGTCCGCTACACCCTCACCGGCCTGGACAGCGAGATGGCCGTGCTCGCCCTGGAGCTGTACCGCAGACAGGGCGTCTGGAAGGTACGCGCGGTGGGCCAGGGCTACGCGGCAGGGCTCACGGCACTCTTTGCCGACCAGGGGCTGCGGGAGCCCGGGGAGCTCGCAGCCGCCGTTCACGAGGCGGCGGCACACGGTCCGTCCCGCGCCCTGCCGGCCCCTTCCACCGCACCGGCGCCGCAGGACACCTCCCAGGCCGTCCCGCACGACGCCTCTGGAGGCGCGGCTTGCGACACGTCGGCTTCCGCGCCGTACGACACCCGTGCGCCGGAGCCTTCGCACGCTCCTGCCTCCGCTATGGCGGAGTCGGCACGCCAGGACGGCGCGCGGAACCCGTCCGACGCCCGGGCAGCCGGGGCCGTCGCGCGCGACACCGGCGCCCGGGTCGACTACACGCACCCCGGCCGCCGCCCGCACGCCACACCGCCCCCGGCCGCTGCGCACACCGACGGCCGGCCCGCGCCGCCGGTCGCGGGTGACGCCGTGGGCTGGTCGATGGAGGAGCGGCTGTACAACCAGGTCTGGGGCATGTTCGAGGACCTGGCCCGCACGACCGCCGCGTACCGCAGTGCCGTCGACTTCGCCGACTCCCGCCTGGAGAAGGAACTCGACCAGGCCCTCACCGACCCCCGCGGCCGGCTCGGCACCGCGGGAGCGATCGCGCGTGAGGCTGCCCACGCCCGCCGGACGCAGCTGGTGGACCAGGCACGCGCGGTCCTCGACCGCGATCTCGCCCAGCTCACCGCCGAGTCCGAAGTGGTCGAGCCCGCACTGCCGCCCGCGTACGCAGGCTGGGACAACCCCGTCTGGCACGGCTACCGCATGCCCACCGAGCCGCCGATGGCCCTGCGCCTCGGCGACCTGCATCTGCCCGAGAGCATCCCGCTGCGCATCCCCATGCTGGTCAGACTGCCGCTGGAACGCGGCCTGTGGCTCGACAGCGGGCCGGCGGCGGCACCCGACGGCGTCCCGGACTCCGCCGAGCTACGGCACCTGGCCATGGAGGCGGCGACGGCGCTCGCGGCGCGGCTGCTCGCCGTGCATCCCGCGGGGGACTTCTTCGTACAGGTCATCGACCCGGCCGGCGCAGGGACAGCGGCGTTCGCTCCGCTCACGCGGACCGGCGTGCTCGCCGCGCCTCCCGCGACCGGGGCGGCCGGGGTGACGGAGGTGCTGGAGAAGCTCACCCGGCGGGTCGACCTGGTGCAGATGGCCCTGCGCGGCGGCGCGCCCGAATCGCTGCCGGCCGATGTCGGCACCGCACGACAGCTGCTCATCGTCAATGACTTCCCGCACGGTTTCGACGACCGGGCCGTGACGCGGCTGCGCTATCTCGCCGACGAGGGGCCCGACGTCGGTGTGCACCTCCTGCTGGTGGCGGACCGCGAGGACGCGGCGGCCTACGGCCCCCTGCTCGATCCGCTGTGGCGTTCGCTGATGCGACTCACCCCCGTACCCGACGACCACCTCGCCGATCCCTGGGTGGGGCATGCGTGGACCTACGAACCCTCGCTGGTGCCGGCCGGCAGCCAGATCGTCCAGCAGGTCCTCGCCCAGGTGGCCAGGAATCTGGCCAAGCACAGGCAAAGTGGCGCTGACCAGCGCTGATGGCCTTTATTTTACTTTCCCCTTTACCTTCTCTTGGTGATTGGGGTACTGTTTCCGTACGGAGGGGAGTACTCCCTGACTGCGGCGCACCCGTCAGTACGGATCGGTTCCGGTCCCGGGGCGTCGGCCCGGCGCGGGTGGAAGAGACCTCCGGCAGCGACGACGCTGACGTGTTTGCCGTTACGTAATGCCGGAGGTGCAGTGGAAGTCTCCATGACCCTGTGGGTCCTGACCATCGCGGGTCTCGCCGCCCTGATCGCGGTCGATTTCTTCATCGGGCGCAAGCCGCACGAGGTGTCGATCAAGGAAGCCGGTATCTGGACCGTCGTCTGGATCGCGCTGGCCGGGCTCTTCGGCCTCGGTCTCCTCGCCTTCGGCGGCGGACAGCCTGCCGGCGAGTTCTTCGCCGGATTCATCACCGAGAAGTCGCTCAGCGTCGACAACCTCTTCGTCTTCGTCCTGATCATGGCCAAGTTCGCGGTACCCGCCCGGTACCAGCAGCGTGTCCTGCTCGTCGGCGTGCTCATAGCCCTGGTCCTGCGGGCCGTCTTCATCGCCGCGGGAGCCGCGATCATCGGCAGCTTCTCCTGGGTGTTCTACCTCTTCGGCGCCTTCCTCGTCTGGACCGCCTGGAAGCTCATCCAGGAGGCCCGCACGGACGACGAGGACGACGAGTACGAGGAGAACAAGCTGCTGAAGGCCGCGGAACGCAAGTTCGGCGTGGCCGACCGGTACCACGGCACCAAGCTGTGGATCCAGCAGAACGGCAAGCGGGTCATGACCCCGATGCTGGTCGTGATGCTCGCCATCGGCACCACGGACGTGCTGTTCGCCCTGGACTCCATACCCGCGATCTTCGGGCTGACCCAGGATCCGTACATCGTCTTCACCGCCAACGCCTTCGCCCTCATGGGTCTGCGGCAGCTGTACTTCCTCATCGGCGGCCTGCTGAAGAAGCTGGTCCACCTCTCGTACGGCCTGTCGATCATCCTCGGCTTCATCGGCGTCAAGCTGGTGCTGCACGCCCTGCACGAGTCCGGCGTCCATGTCCCCGAGATCAGCATCCCCGTCTCGCTCGGCGTGATCTGCGCGGTCCTGGTCGTCACCACCATCACCAGCCTGATGGCCTCCGGAAAGCAGGCGGCCGTGGAGGCGGCGCACGCCGGCGGGGAAGGCACTCCGAAGCACAGCGTCGACGCCCTGACCAAGGCCGCGAGAGATACGGCCAGGGGGAGCGGGCTGCGCGGAGCAGATACCGCTCCCGCCGATGCCGGTCTGCGCAGCGGAAAGGACGAGAAATATCCGAAAAGAACGGAATGCGAATCCTGTACGTCTCTGTGACCATCACCGCATGATCACTCGGCTCCGGTCGCTCACCCGGCAATGGACGATCCTGGTGCCCGTCCTCGCGGTCGTCCTCCTGGCGCTCACCTGGGGCCGTGACCTCCCGGGCGCGGTCGTCGCCCTGGTGACCGTGGTCCTCGCCGGCTCGGTCCTGGCCGCGGTGCATCATGCGGAGGTCATCGCTCACCGCGTCGGCGAGCCCTTCGGCTCCCTGGTGCTCGCCATCGCCGTCACGATCATCGAGGTGGCCCTGATCGTCACCCTCATGGCCGACGGTGGCGACAAGAGTTCCACGCTGGCCAGAGACACCGTCTTCGCCGCCGTGATGATCACCTGCAACGGCATCGTCGGTATCTGCCTGCTCGTCGCCTCGCTGCGGCACGGCACGGCTGTCTTCAATCCCGAGGGAACCGGCGCAGCCCTGGCGACCGTGGCGACGCTCGCCACGCTCAGCCTGGTGCTGCCGACCTTCACCACCAGCAAGCCCGGACCCGAGTTCTCCACGGTGCAGCTGACCTTCGCCGCGCTGTCCTCACTGATCCTCTACGGCCTGTTCGTGGCCACCCAGACCGTGCGTCACCGCGACTACTTCCTGCCGATCACCCGGCAGGGCGAGGTCATCACAGCCGACGACCACGCCCGACCTCCGTCCGCGCGTACCGCCTGGACCAGCCTCGGTCTGCTCGGTCTCGCCCTGATCGGCGTGGTCGGCCTGGCCAAGGGCGTGTCACCCACCATCGAGTCGGGCGTGGAGGCGGCCGGCCTGCACCACGCCGTCGTCGGTGTGATCATCGCCTTGCTCGTCCTGTTGCCGGAGACCATTGCCGCACTGCGCTCCGCACGCCGCGACCGGGTGCAGACCAGCCTCAACCTCGCTCTCGGCTCGGCCATGGCCAGCATCGGTCTGACCATCCCGGCTGTCGCCCTCGCCTCCGTCTGGCTGTCGGGACCGCTCGTCCTCGGCCTCGGCTCGACACACATGCTGCTGCTCGCACTGACGGTGGTGGTCAGCTCCCTGACGGTGGTGCCGGGACGGGCCACACCTCTGCAGGGAGGGGTCCACCTGGTGCTCTTCGCGGCCTACCTGGAGCTGGCGATCAACCCATAGCGCAGCGGCCCGGAACCCGGTCAGCCGGTCGCCGGCTCCACCGCCGGCACCGGTACCGGCCGCGTCTCCGGAAGCAGCGCGAAGCACACCAGACTGAGCAGCGCGACGCCCGTCAGATAGGCACCCACGGCCCAGGGCACCCGTCCGCCCTGCTCCGCCAGTGCTGTGGCCACGATCGGGGTGAGGGCGCCGCCGAGGACCCCGCCGAGGTTGTAGCCCACCGCTGCGCCCGTGCAGCGCACCCGCGCTTCATACAGTTCCGGCAGGTAGGCGGCGATGACCGCGAACATGATGATGAAGGCGATCAGGGCGCCCAGAATGCCCAGGAACATCAGCAACGGCTCACCGGTACTTAGCAGCGCCACCATCGGGAGCATCCACAGGGCGCAGGCCGAGCACCCCGTCAGACACATCGGCCGGCGCCCGTAGCGGTCGCCGAGCAGCGCCATCACCGGCGTGAGTGCCCCCTCCACGACCACCGCGGCCATGACACAGGTCAGCATCACCGTTCGGCTCACCCCGAGCCGCTCCGTCGCATACGCCAGCGACCAGGTCGTCACCGCGTAGAACACCGCGTACCCGACGGCCAGCGCGCCGGCCGTCAGCAGCACCAGCCGCCCGTGATGCCGTACGACCTCAAGGATCGGCACGCGTGCGTGGTCGTCGATTTCCAGGAACCGAGGGCTCTCCACGAGCGACGAGCGCAGCCACAGCCCGGCCATGGCCAGCACCCCGGCCGCCCAGAACGGCACCCGCCACCCCCATCGCGCGAACTCCGCGTCCGGCAGTGCCGCCGACAGCGCGAGCATCACACCATTGGCGAGTACGAAGCCGAACGCGGGTCCCACCTGAGGAAAGCTCGACCACAGCGCGCGTCGCCCGGCCGGCGCGTGCTCGGCGGTCAGCAGCACCGCTCCACCCCACTCCCCGCCGAGCCCCAGCCCCTGGAGGAAGCGCAGGATGAGCAGCAGCACGGGTGCGGCGACTCCGGCAGTGCCGTACGACGGCACGCAGCCCACCGCGACCGTCGAGGCGCCCGTGAGCAGCAACGAGACGACGAGCACCGGCCGTCGCCCACGCCGGTCGCCGAGATGCCCGAACAGCACCGAGCCGAGCGGACGGGCCAGGAATCCCACCCCGAACGTTCCGAAGGCCGCCAGGGTCCCCGCGACGGGCGAGAACGTCGGGAAGAACAGCGGTCCCAGCACCAGGGCCGCCGCCGTCCCGTAGACGAAGAAGTCGTAGAACTCGATGGCCGTCCCGGCCAGCGACGCGGCGGCGAGTCTCGGCAACGAAGGGGCACTTACGGCACGTACGGGCTCCATGCCGCGTCAACTACCCCTTGTGATCGGCGGTTACGGGGCGCGCAGAGGTGATCGAGCGACCGTGGCGTGCGCCGAAGTCACCTGCGGCGCAGTGGCCCGGCCTTCGCTCCGGTCACCGTGATAGACCGGTGCGAGCAGCGGTCGTCGAGCACCGCCCCGAACGGACCGGAGGAACCGTGCCCCGCACCCTGGCCAACGCCCCGATCATGATCCTCAACGGGCCCAATCTGAACCTGCTCGGCCAGCGCCAGCCCGAGATCTACGGCAAGGACACGCTGGCCGACGTCGAGGCGCTGTGCGCCAAGGCCGCGGCCGCGCACGGCGGTACGGTGGACTTCCGGCAGTCCAACCACGAGGGCGAACTGGTCGACTGGATCCACGAGGCGCGCCTGAACCACTGCGGGATCGTCATCAACCCCGGCGCCTACTCCCACACGTCGGTCGCGATTCTGGACGCACTCAACACCTGTGACGGCATGCCCGTGCTGGAGGTACACATCTCCAACATCCACCAGCGTGAATCGTTCCGGCACCACTCCTACGTCTCGCTGCGCGCCGACGGTGTGATCGCCGGGTGCGGAGTGCAGGGCTATGTGTTCGGCGTGGAGCGCGTGGCCGCTCTGCTGGGCGCCGCCCAGGCCGACGCGTAGGCCTGCGCGGGCGCACAGGGCTGCGCCGTGCGCGGGCCTGCGCCGTCACAGGCGGCCCGCCTCCACGATCCGCCGCAGGAAGCGCCGCGTGCGCTCCTGCTGCGGGTCGCCGAAGACCTGCTCCGCGGTGCCGCGCTCCAGGACGACCCCACCGTCCAGAAAACAAACCTGGTCGGCGACGTCCCGCGCGAAGCCCATCTCGTGCGTCGCCAGCACCATGGTCATGCCGTCGTCCTTCAGGTCCCGGACCACCTCCAGCACCTCGCCCACGAGTTCGGGGTCGAGCGCAGCCGTGATCTCGTCCAGCAGCAACAGCCGGGGCCGTACCGCGAGCGCCCGTACGATCGCCACACGCTGCTGCTGGCCGCCGCTGAGCCGGTCGGGGTAGGCATCGGCCTTGGAGGCCAGTCCCAGGCGCTCCAGCAGCTCCCTGGCCCGTTCCTCGGCCTCTGCGCGGGCGACGCCGTGCACTCGGCGCGGCGCCAGCGTGATGTTGTCCAGCACGGTCATGTGCGGGAACAGGTTGTACGCCTGGAAGACCGCACCGATGCGACGCCGCACCGCGTCCTGGTCGGCACGGGGGTCGGTGATCTCCTCGCCGTCCAGCCAGATCGCACCGTCGTCGATCTCCTCCAGGAGGTTGGCGCAGCGCAGCAGTGTGGACTTGCCCGAGCCGGACGCACCGATCAGCGCGGTCACCGTGTGCGGTGCGACCTCCAGTCCGACGTCCCGCAGGACGACGGAAGAGCCGAAGGTCTTGCGGACGGACTCCATCCGCAGGACAGGTGCGTCCGCGTCACTCATAGCGCTCCTCCCTGGGCCCGCTGCCGGTCCATCCGCGCCGTCACCCAGTCCGTGAAGCGAGTCATCGGAATGGTCAGCGCCACGAACACCAGCCCCGCGACGATGTACGGCGTGTAGTTCATGCTGCGGCCCACGATGATGTCGGCCGCCCGCACGGCGTCCACCGCACCCCCGATCGACACCAGGCCCGTGTCCTTCTGCAGCGACACCAGGTCGTTGAGCAGCGGCGGCACCTGGCGCCGTACCGCCTGCGGAAGGACGACGTAGCGCAGGGCCTGCCGGTTGGTGAGGCCCAGTGAGCGGGCCGCGGCGTGCTGCGAGGGGTGGATCGACTCGATGCCGGCCCGGAACACCTCGGCCACATACGCCGAGTACGTCAGTGTCAGCGCCGTACCGCCCAGCAGCACCGGATCGACCGTCACGCCCTGCAGCCGCAGGGCGGGCACGCCCAGGACGACGATCATCAGGTTGATGATCAGCGGAAGGCCGCGGAAGAAGTCGGTGTACGCCGCAGCCAGGACCCGCAAGGGGAAGAAGACCGGGCCGCGCAGTGTGCGCGCGATCGCGATCAGCATGCCCAGGACGAGGACGGCGACGCCGCAGACCGCGAGCAGGCGGACGTTCAGCCACAGCCCTTCGAGGACCTTCGGCAGCGCCTCGCGCGCGTAGTGCGCGTTGAAGAACGTCTCCTTGGTGCGCGGCCAGCCCGGCGCGTCGACCACGACCAGGTACAGCACGACGGCCGTGACCAGCGTCGAGAGCGCCGCGACGGCCGTGGCGCGGCGGGCACGCGCGCGTTGGTGGCGCTCGCGCTCCAGCCGCCGTTCGGAGGGTACGTAGCCGTCACCGGAGACGCCGTCGGTGGCGGCGCCGGTCATGTCGCCCTCGTCGTCGGCTCCCTCCCGGGCCGACTCGCCCTTGGTGACCGTCACTTGAGCACCGGGGCGTCGACGGCGTCGGAGAGCCACTGCTTCTCCAGCTTCGCCAGGGTGCCGTCCTTGCGCAGCGCGTCGACGGCGCCGCTCACACAGGAGGTCAGCGCGCTGCCCTTGTCCAGCACCAGGCCGAACTGCTCAGGTGCGGCACCCTGGTTCTCGAACTGGCCGACGATCTTCGCGTTCGTCACCTCGGCCGCGGTGATGTAGAACGCGGTCGGCAGGTCGACGACAATGGCGTCGACCTGGCCGTTCTTCAGGGCGGACTTCGCCTGGTCGTTCTTGGCGTACACCGCGGCCTCCTGCTTCGGCTTCACCACGTCGGTGACGTAGTCGAGGCTCGTGGTGCCCACCTGGGCGCCCAGTTTGAGGTTCCTCAGGTCCGCGATGCTCTTCGCGTCGGCGGCCTTGCTGCCCTTCAGGGCGATGACGGCCTGGCGCACGTCGTAGTAGCCGGAGGAGAAGTCGACGGCCTTCTTGCGCTCGGTGCTGACCGACACCTGGTTGATGTCGAAGTCGAAGGTCTTCACACCGGGCGCGAATGCCTTGTTGAACGGCACGCTCTGCCATACGACCGCGCTCTTGCCGTAACCCAGCTGCCGGGCCACGGCGTAGGCGACCGCCGACTCGAAGCCCTTGCCGTTCGCCGGCTTGTCGTCCTTGAACCAGGGCTCGTACGCCGGTTCGTCCGTCGCGATCGTCAGCTTGCCGGAGGTCTTGGTGGCCAACTTGCCCTTGGCGCAGCTCTTTCCGGCCGGTCCGGACGGGCTTGCCGACGCGTTGCCCTCGGGCTGCGGAGCACAGCCGACAGCGGTGGCGAGCAGGGCTACGGTGGCGGCGGCCAGCGCACGGCGCAGGGTGCGAGGGGCGAGGTACATGGCGGGAGATTGGCAGCGAACCCCACGTTTGTCCAGGTCATGACCGTAAGTGTCCGCATCGTGGGAACCGGTGTTGCGATCGTGTGAACGGCGTGCGTACGCGCCCGCGAAGGCGACCACGGGGGACTGGGCCGACCCTCACCAGCCCCGGGATCTCCACTCCGCCAGGTGCGGTCGCTCGTTGCCGAGCGTGGTGTCGTTTCCGTGGCCCGGGTAGATCCACGTCTCGTCGGGCAGCGGACCGAAGACCTTCTCCTCCAGACCGTCCATCAGACTCGTGAAGTCCACCGGATTCGTGGTCTTTCCAGGACCTCCAGGGAAGAGGCAGTCGCCGGTGAAGACGTGCGGGTGGCCGTGCGGGTCGTCGTAGACCAGCGCGATCGAGCCCGGGGTGTGCCCCACGAGATGCCGCGCGGTGAGCTCGACACGTCCCACCCTGATGACGTCGCCGTCGTCCACGAGAACGTCGGTGGGCACCGGGATGCCGGGAGCGTCCTCGCGGCCGGCGTATGTCCGCGCGCCCGTGCCGGCGACGACCTCGGCGAGTGCCTGCCAGTGGTCGCCGTGCCGGTGTGTGGTGACCACGGAGGCGATGCCGTCGTCACCGATCATGCCGAGCAGCGTCTGCGCCTCGTTGGCGGCGTCGATCAGGAGCTGTTCGTCGGTGGCCCGGCAGCGCAGCAGATAGGCGTTGTTGTCCATCGGGCCGACCGCGATCTTCGTGATCATCAGGTCTTTCAGCTCGTGCACGTCGGCCGGTCCGCCGACCTTGACCTCTCCGCTGTACGTCATGGTGATCAGCCTATAGCGGGGGAGTGCCCGGCGGACCGTTGTCGCGCTACAGCGGCGGCAGCGTCGGCAGTGCGCCGCCGGTCGCCTCCAGCGCGGCCCCTGCACGACGTCCGGCGAGCCAGCCCAGCAGGTCCGCCGGAGCGCCGCTGACCGTCACCTCGGGCTCGGCCGCCTCGCGTCCCGTGCTCCACGCGCGTGTGCCGTCCGTGACACGGGTCGCGGGCACCTCGGGATGCCCGGAGAAGCGTGCCGCGAGGAAGTCGATCTCCCGCTCCGTGAACTCCGCCGGGAGATGCTCCAGCTCGTACCCGATGCCGAGATCCACATGGTGCAGTCCGACCTCGGCCCACCTGCGGAACGGCACACGGGACGCGGAGTCGGTGACGCCGTTGCGCAGCTCCACCGTGCGCGTCCAGTCCGCCGGCGCGTTGCCCGCCGCCTGGAAGCGGGCCGCCGTCTCGCGCAGGTCGGCGAGCTGGGCGTCGAGGGGGCGCGGGGCGTCACGTTCGATGTCGGCGTCCCGCGCCTCGGCGCTCGGGTACATGGGCCGGCCTTCGAGGACGTTCACGAGCGCGTCCGCGTTGCGGGCGAGGTGGGCGAGCACATGCCCGCGAGTCCAGCCCGGAAGCCGTGACGGCTCGGCGAGCGATGCGTTGTCCAGTTCGGCGACCGCGGTGAGGAGCCGTTCGGTCGCGTCATGTACACAGGCCAGGTCATGAGCGTGATCAATCATGAGCCTGACACTAGCCCCGCCACACCTTCGGGTGAAGGTGGTGAAGGCCGTCCGCAAATCGAAAGCCCGTGCTATATCGTCGAAGGCGACGTCGGGCATGCTGGATGGCCGGGGGTTGTTATGCAATCGGGCAATCCGACCGGCGTTGTCAGTGGCTCCCCCTAGTCTGAAGAAGCACGGGGGCCCCGCCCCTGTCACTTCTCTCAAGAAAGGTGCGGACCGGCGTGGCCGACCGTCTCATCGTCCGTGGCGCGCGCGAGCACAACCTGAAAAACGTCTCGCTCGACCTGCCTCGTGACTCGCTCATCGTCTTCACGGGCCTGTCCGGGTCGGGCAAGTCCTCCCTGGCCTTCGACACGATCTTCGCGGAGGGCCAGCGCCGCTACGTGGAGTCGCTCTCCTCGTACGCCCGGCAGTTCCTCGGCCAGATGGACAAGCCGGACGTGGACTTCATCGAGGGTCTGTCCCCGGCGGTCTCCATCGACCAGAAGTCGACCTCGCGCAACCCGCGCTCGACGGTCGGCACCATCACCGAGGTCTACGACTACCTGCGTCTGCTCTTCGCGCGGATCGGCAAGCCGCACTGCCCCGAGTGCGGCCGCCCGATCTCGCGCCAGTCGCCGCAGGCCATCGTGGACAAGGTCCTGGAGCTGCCGGAGGGGAGCCGCTTCCAGGTGCTGTCGCCGCTCGTGCGCGAGCGCAAGGGCGAGTTCGTCGACCTCTTCGCCGATCTGCAGACCAAGGGCTACTCCCGCGCGCGTGTGGACGGCCAGACCATCCAGCTCTCCGAGCCGCCGGCGCTGAAGAAGCAGGAGAAGCACACCATCGAGGTGGTCGTCGACCGCCTCACGGTGAAGGAGTCCGCCAAGCGCCGGCTCACCGACTCCGTGGAGACCGCCCTCGGCCTGTCCGGCGGCATGATCGTGCTCGACTTCGTCGACCTCCCCGAGGACGACCCCGAGCGCGAGCGCATGTACTCCGAGCACCTGTACTGCCCGTACGACGACCTGTCCTTCGAAGAGCTGGAGCCCCGCTCCTTCTCCTTCAACTCACCCTTCGGCGCCTGCCCCGACTGCACCGGCATCGGCACGCGCATGGAGGTCGACCCGGAGCTGATCGTCCCGGATCCGGACAAGTCCCTGGACGAGGGCGCCATCCACCCCTGGTCGCACGGGCACACCAAGGACTACTTCGGCCGCCTGATCGGCGCCCTCGCGGACGCCCTCGGCTTCCGCACGGACATCCCGTTCGCGGGCCTTCCCCAGCGCGCGAAGAAGGCCCTGCTCCACGGCCACAAGACCCAGATCGAGGTCCGGTACCGCAACCGGTACGGCCGCGAGCGCGTGTACACCACGCCCTTCGAGGGCGCGGTGCCGTTCGTGAAGCGCCGGCACAGCGAGGCCGAGAGCGACGCCAGCCGCGAGCGCTTCGAGGGCTACATGCGTGAGGTGCCCTGCCCGAGCTGTGAGGGCACGCGCCTGAAGCCGATCGTCCTCGCGGTCACGATCATGGAGAAGTCGATCGCCGAGGTCTCCGGGATGTCGATCAGCGACTGCGCGGACTTCCTGGGCCGGCTGAAGCTGAACGCCCGCGACAAGAAGATCGCCGAGCGGGTGCTGAAGGAGGTCAACGAACGGCTCCGCTTCCTGGTCGACGTCGGCCTGGACTACCTCTCACTGAACCGCGCGGCCGGCACACTCTCCGGCGGCGAGGCCCAGCGCATCCGCCTGGCCACCCAGATCGGCTCAGGTCTCGTCGGCGTCCTGTACGTGCTGGACGAGCCGTCCATCGGCCTGCACCAGCGGGACAACCACCGGCTGATCGAGACCCTGGTCCGGCTGCGCGACATGGGCAACACGCTCATCGTCGTGGAACACGACGAGGACACCATCAAGGTCGCCGACTGGGTGGTGGACATCGGTCCCGGGGCCGGCGAGCACGGTGGCAAGGTCGTGCACAGCGGCTCGCTGAAGGAGCTGCTCGCCAACACCGAATCGCAGACCGGCGCGTACCTCTCGGGCCGCAAGGCGATCCCGGTGCCGGATGTCCGCCGCCCCCGCGACCCGTCCCGGCAGCTCACCGTGCACGGCGCCCGCGAGAACAACCTGCAGGACATCGACGTGTCCTTCCCGCTGGGTGTGTTCACGGCCGTCACGGGCGTCTCCGGATCCGGCAAGTCCACGCTGGTCAACGACATCCTCTACACGCACCTGGCCCGCGAGCTGAACGGCGCGCGGAACGTCCCCGGACGGCACACGCGCGTGGACGGCGACGACCTGGTCGACAAGGTCGTGCACGTCGACCAGTCGCCGATCGGCCGTACCCCGCGGTCCAACCCGGCGACGTACACCGGTGTCTTCGACCACATCCGCAAGCTGTTCGCCGAGACCACCGAGGCGAAGGTCCGCGGCTACCTGCCCGGGCGTTTCTCCTTCAACGTCAAGGGCGGCCGCTGCGAGAACTGCGCGGGCGACGGCACGATCAAGATCGAGATGAACTTCCTCCCGGACGTCTACGTCCCGTGCGAGGTCTGCCACGGCGCCCGGTACAACCGGGAGACTCTGGAGGTCCACTACAAGGGCAAGTCCATCGCCGACGTGCTGAACATGCCGATCGAGGAGGCCACCGACTTCTTCGAGGCCGTCCCGGCCATCTCCCGGCACCTGAGGACGCTCAAGGACGTCGGCCTCGGCTACGTCCGCCTCGGTCAGTCCGCCACCACCCTCTCCGGCGGTGAGGCCCAGCGCGTGAAGCTGGCCAGCGAACTGCAGAAGCGATCCACCGGACGCACGGTCTACGTCCTGGACGAGCCCACCACCGGTCTGCACTTCGAGGACATCAGCAAGCTGCTGACGGTCCTCGGCGGCCTGGTCGACAAGGGCAACACGGTCATCGTCATCGAGCACAACCTCGACGTGATCAAGACCGCCGACTGGATCGTTGACATGGGTCCCGAGGGCGGTGCCGGCGGTGGCCTCGTGGTCGCCGAGGGCACGCCGGAAGAGGTGGCCGGGGTACCGGCCAGCCACACCGGCAAGTTCCTGCGCGAGATCCTCGGAGCCGACCGCATCAGCGACGCGGACCCGGTGACACCGCGTGCGACCACGGCCCGGAAGACGGCCGCGGCGGCGACGGCGGCGAAGAAGACGGTGACGGCCAAGGCCAACAACACGGCCACCAAGAAGGCCGCCGCGGCCACGAAGAAGACAACGCCCGCGAAGAAGACGACGCGGACACGCAAGGCCTGACGCAGCACCAGCCAGGCTCTGACGCACCACCAAAAGAGCGGCGCCCCGCGGGAACTCCCCGCGGGGCGCCGCTCGTTCCACCATCAGCAACCCTGGCTCCGAGGTCCGACAGGCCCCCGCTCCCCGGGTCCGGCCGCACCTTGACAACAGCAGAGAGGAAAAGGGCCGCTCACAGGCCACCCAGCTCGGCCGCGTACGGCGGCTCGGCCCCCGCCCGCGAGCAGGTGATCGCCGCCGCGCGTGCCGCGAAGCGCAGCAGTCGCGTCCAGCCCTGTGCCCCCAGGGCGGCGAGCGCTTCCTCCGACAGCGCGTCCTGCGCGGACAAACCGTGCAACAGCGCCGCGTTCACCGTGTCACCGGCGCCGATGGTGTCCACCACGGCGACCTTCTCACCCGGTACGGAATACTCCGCGCCGTCCCGGGTGAACACCGTCAGCCCCTCCCTGCCCCGGGTCACCACGACGGCCGCCGGTCCCGCGGCCAGCCACTCGCGCGGTGTGCCGCCCAGCCACTCGGCGTCCTCCGCGGAGAGCTTCAGCAGCGTCACCGAGGGCAGCCAGCTCTTGAAACGCGCCCGGTAGGCGTCCGCGTCCGGGATCAGCCCCGCCCGGATGTTGGGGTCGAGCGCGGTGAACAGCCCCTGTCCGGCCGCCGCGCGCATCAACTCCTCATAGGCGCTCGCCCCCGGTTCCAGGACGAGCGAGCAGGTCCCGAAGGACACCGCGCGCGTTCCGGCGGGCAGCGCGGTGGGAGCCGTGAACAGACGGTCGGCGGTGCCGTCGACATAGAAGGAGTACGCGGCGGAACCGCCGGCGTCGAGCGTGGCCACCGCCAGAGTCGTCGGCTCCGCCCCGCGCTGCACGCCCGAGACATCCACCCCGGCCCGCCGCAGCCCGTCGAGCAGGGCCTCGCCGAAGGCGTCGTACGACGTCCGGGAGCAGAACGCGGTGCGGGAGCCGAGCCGGCCAAGGGCCACGGCGGTGTTGTACGGGCCGCCGCCGAGCGCCGGCTTCAGGTCCGCGAGGGCACCGGAGCCCTGCGGCACGAGGTCGATCAGTGCCTCACCGGCGACGACGATCACGAGGCGGTTCCCTTCTCCGACTGCATGGATGACGTGGTGGGTCCGCGCTTTTCGGACCGGCCCGGCTCCTCCGGGCACCCGCAGGACGTGCGGTGGATGAACGCACACGGCAGCCGCACCGTCCGGGTCGGCCGGCGCGGCCCGTCCAGACGGTCCAGGAGTACCCGGACGGCCTGGGCGCCCAGCTCTCGGCTGGGCTGGGCGACAGCGGTCAGCCGGGGCGAGAACAGGTCGGCCCAGGCGAAGTCATCGAAACAGCACAAGGCCATGTCGCCCGGGACGGACAGGCCGCGCCGACGCAGGGCGCGCAGGGCGCCGATCGTCATCGCGTTGTTGGCGGTGACGAGCGCGGTGGGCGGATCGGGCAGGGCGAGCAGCGCGGCCGTGGCCTGCTCGGCACCCGCCGACTCGGAGTTGCCGGAGACGAGGAGCCGTTCGTCGTGGGCCAGGCCGGCGGCGGTGAGGCCGTCCCGGTAGCCGGAGACACGCTCACGGGTGGTGCTGAGGCCGGGCAGGCCCGCGACCAGACCGATCCGGCGGTGACCCAGCCCGGCGAGGTGAGTGACGAGACGGGCGGTCGGTTCGGCGCTCTCGGTGCAGACCTGGTCGTACCAGGGCGCGTGCTCGCCGGGGGCGGTGCCCGCTCCACCGCCGACCATGGTGCCGTCCAGCATGTCTGCGTCGATCGTCCGGTCCAGGAAGACGGTCGGTACGGCATGGCGGCGGAGGTAGCCGACCAGATCGTGCGGATGCGCGGACGGCGCGACGATCATGCCGTCCACCCGGCGTTCGTGGAGGAGCTGCACGACCTTGCGTTCGTGCCCGGGGTCGTCGTGCGGGTCCGCGATGAGCAGGCTGTACCCCGCCTCCAGGGCGGCGGCCTCGACGCCCTGGAGGATCTCCGTGAAGTACGGGTTGCTGATCGCCGATACCGCGAGCCCGATGGAGCTGGTGCGGGAGGTCACCAGGGAGCGGGCCAGGGTGTTGGGTGTGTAGCCGAGGGCGTCGATGGCGTCCAGCACGGCCTGACGGGTGTGGGGCAGCACCGGGCGGGTGCCGTTCAGGACGTGGGAAACGGTCGCGACCGAGACTCCGGCGCTCCGTGCGACGTCCGCCATCGTGGGCATCGCGTTCCCTTCCTGAGCCGACTGCGCCGACGCGACGGGTCCGACCGCGACGGACGCGTTGAGTGGACCCACCGCACAGAACAGATGCACCGCGCGGAGGCACTGCTTGGACGCACTGCTGGTCCGGACAGAGCCGCCAGGCCGACCGGCTGTGGGCTCTTCCGGCCGGGAACGGTATCCCATTGACCGCTCCTGCGTAAACGCTTGCGCAAACGTTTACGCCCCTGCTTCCGGCCCCGCCGACACCTCCTCGCCCTCCTTCTCCCTCGCTGACCCCCTGGCCCGCAGCCGAGGCCCCGCCCCAAGGCGGGCCCTTCTGCCGGGTATCGTCGCCGTGCACACCCCTTGAGCAGTGGAGTTTCAGATGCCTGCCCGCCCCTCCGCGAGCCGCCGTACCGTCCTTCGAGGGGCTGCCGTGGCCCCGGTCGCCGGACTCGGTCTGGCGGCGTGCTCGGCGCCCGGGCAGAGCAGCGCGGCCGGGGCCGCCCCGACCGCGCCGGTCGAGCTCGGTGCCGAGAACGAGGTCCCGAAGGGTGGCGCCAAGCTCTACCGGGAGCACAACGTGGTCGTCAGCCGCGACGGGAGCGGCAGGCTGAAGGCGTACAGCACCATCTGCACGCACGCGGGGTGTCCCATCAACAAGCTGCAGGGCACCACCCTGATCTGCCCCTGTCACGGCAGCCAGTTCGACGCCGTGACGGGCAAGGTGGTCCAGTCACCGGCCACCGAGCCCCTGCCCGAGCTGCCGGTGAAGACCACGAACGGCAGGATCATCGCCGGCCCGGAGGCCTGACCGGCCCGCTCCGATCCCCCGCACACGCGGCCGCCCTGCGCCGCCGCGCAGCTGCCCCGCCCCACAGCCGCCCAGCGCCACCACCCTCGGCCGCCGCCCGACCCGCCTTCACGCCGCTGTGCCGCTCAGCTGCCGCCAGCCCGCTGCCCCTGCTGCTGAAGCGCGCGTCATTCCCGTCGCGCCTCGGGCCAAGGTGACCGCTGCCCGTGCCCGGGTACTGTCCGCCTCCCGGTGTTCTGCGCCCTGGGCCTCCGCCCGTGCCGCCCTGCGTTCACGTCGCTGTGCCGCTCAGCTGCCGCCAGCCCGCTGCCCCTGCTGCTGAAGCGCACGTCATTCCCGTCGCGCC
>NZ_JBEOYR010000017.1:25322-203906 GCF_040297165.1 Streptomyces sp. NPDC001851
GTCCGCCTCCCGGTGTTCTGCGCCCTGGGCCGCCGCCCGTGCCGCCCTGCGTTCACGTCGCTGTGCCGCTCAGCTGCCGCCAGCCCGCTGCCCCTGCTGCTGAAGCGCACGTCATTCCCGTCGCGCCTCGGGCCAAGGTGACCGCTGCCCGTGCCCGGGTACTCTCCGCCTCCCGGTGTTCTGCGCCCTGGGCCGCCGCCCGTGCCGCCCTGCGTTCACGTCGCTGTGCCGCTCAGCTGCCGCCAGCCCGCTGCCCCTGCTGTCGAAGCGTGCGTCATTCCCGTCGTGCCTCGGGCCAAGGTGACCGCTGCCCGTGCCCGGGTAAACCGACCCGCACCGCACCGCGTCGAGACGGCTTCACTCCCACTCCCACGCAATGCCGACGATCCCCGGACGTATCCGTGGCTGCACCAGGTGGACGCAGCGGTGGGGGGCGGTGACCGGCAGGTCGTGCCGGCCGCTGCGCGGCGCCGCCGTCGAGTGCTGGGTGAAGCGATGGCAGCGCACCGGCAGCGCGGCCGCGTCGAACCGCACCTGGAGGGCGTACTGGCCGCCGGGGAAGCCGAAGCGGTGGAGGTACTCGCGGGAGGCCCCGGCCGTGCCGTCCTCGATGGCGTACCGGAAGAGGAAGGTGTCCCCGGAGCGCAGCCGGGTGCCGAAGAGCAATTCCGCCACCAGCACGCCGGTGTCCTGGTCCCAGCGGACGCGTCCCGTGCGACAGTTCTCCAGCGCCCGCACCCTGATGTCGTGCGGACGGCAGCCGGGGTCGCCGTGGTGCACGGCGAGGAAGCGGTCGACCCCGTCGCGGTGGGCACGCACGATGTGGTGGGCCTCGCGGCCCGCCAGCTCGCGCCGGGCGCCGATGCGGACGCATTCGTGGTGGCCCAGGGTGTGCAGGCCGCCGTCGAGGGCCCAGCCCAGCTCGGCCCCGAGCCGGTCCAGCACGTCCGAGGCCTCGATCAGGGACCGGTAGGAGCGCACGGCCGGGTGACCGGCGACAGCGCGCTCGTCGGCCTCCGTGAGCAGCCGGATCAGCGACTCCTCCGGTAGATGGAGGATTTCCTCCAGCGCCCGTACCGCACGCAACGACTCCGGGCGCTGGGGGCGGCGGGCGCCCTGCTGCCAGTAACTCAAGCTGGTGACACCGACCTTCACCCCGTGGCGGGACAGATGGTGCTGGACGCGCTGGAGCGGCAGCCCGCGTGCGGCGATCGCGGCGCGCAGCGCCACATGGAAGGGGCCGCCCCGCAGGGCCGTGTCCAGTTCCGCGGTGGGGAGGTGCGCGTGCTCCGTGGCATGCCGCATGCCGGGGCGCCTTTCTGTGAGGTGTCACAACGGCTGGTCAGACCGTCTGAGCGGTGTTCGGGGCCACCCCCGTGGGCGCTGGTGGACGCCTGTGACTGCGCACGCCGTGCCGGTACGCGTGCGTGCACGGCCCCGAGTTCCCCCGCATTGAAGCGTGTTGACCAGACCCCGACAACACCTGGAACCCGCCACGGCCGCGGCCGGCCGGGCCGCGCGAACCGGAGCACAGCCGCCGGCCATGGGCCGGTGTCCGGATCGTCCTGCACTGATCGGTACGGGCCTGCCGTCGGAGGACACCGGCCGGCCTGTGGACGGCTGAGCGGCATGGGGCGGGCGTTGTCCACAGGCCCGACGCGGTGTCGGTGCTCGCCAGTAGGGTGTGAGACATGGCCGACCCCTCCAGCTACCGCCCCAGGCCGGGTGAGATCCCGGACTCTCCGGGGGTGTACAGGTTCCGTGACGAGCACCGCCGGGTGATCTACGTCGGAAAGGCGAAAAGCCTGCGCCAGCGCCTGGCGAACTACTTCCAGGACCTGGCGAACCTGCACCCGCGCACCCGGACGATGGTGACCACCGCCGCGTCCGTGGAGTGGACCGTGGTGTCCACGGAGGTCGAGGCCCTCCAGCTGGAGTACTCCTGGATCAAGGAGTACGACCCCCGGTTCAACGTCAAGTACCGCGACGACAAGAGCTACCCGTACCTCGCGGTGACGATGAACGAGGAGTTCCCGCGCGTGCAGGTGATGCGCGGTCACAAGAAGAAGGGCGTCCGGTACTTCGGGCCGTACGGACATGCGTGGGCCATCCGGGACACCGTCGACCTGCTGCTGCGCGTGTTCCCGGTGCGCACCTGCTCGGCCGGCGTGTTCAAGAACGCCGCCCGTACGGGCCGTCCCTGCCTGCTCGGCTACATCGGCAAGTGCTCCGCCCCCTGTGTCGGCCGGATCGGCCCCGAGGACCACAAGGACCTGGCCGAGGAGTTCTGCGACTTCATGGCCGGCCGCACCGGCACCTACCTCCGCCGTCTGGAGAAGCAGATGACGGAGGCGGCCGAGGAGATGGAGTACGAGCGGGCCGCCCGGTTGCGTGACGACATCGGGGCCCTGAAGAAGGCCATGGAGAAGAACGCCGTCGTGCTCGCCGACGCGACGGACGCCGACCTGATCGCCGTCGCCGAGGACGAGCTGGAGGCGGCCGTGCAGATCTTCCATGTGCGCGGCGGCCGGGTGCGGGGCCAGCGCGGCTGGGTGACCGACAAGGTCGAGGAGATCACCACCGGAGCCCTGGTCGAGCACGCCCTGCAGCAGCTCTACGGCGAGGAGACCGGGGACGCGGTCCCCAAGGAGGTCCTGGTCCCGGCGCTGCCCGAGCCGGTCGAGCCGGTCCAGGACTGGCTGGCCGCCCGCCGCGGGGCGAACGTCTCCCTGCGCATCCCGCAGCGCGGCGACAAGAAGGCGCTGATGGAGACCGTGCAGCGCAACGCCCAGCAGGCCCTCGCACTGCACAAGACCAAGCGCGCCTCCGACCTGACCACGCGCTCGCGCGCCCTGGAGGAGATCGCCGAGGCCCTCGACCTGGACAGCGCGCCGCTGCGCATCGAGTGCTACGACATCTCGCATCTGCAGGGGGACGACGTGGTCGCCTCCATGGTCGTCTTCGAGGACGGCCTGCAGCGCAAGGGCGAGTACCGCCGTTTCCAGATCAAGGGCTTCGCGGGCCAGGACGACGTCCGCTCCATGCACGAGGTGATCACCCGCCGCTTCCGGCGTTACCTCGCCGAGAAGGAGAAGACGGGGGAGTGGTCCGACGGCGAGGAGACCGCCACGAACGGGGAGAGCGCCCTTCCCGACGGCGAGCCGCTCACCAGCTCGCTGAAGGACGACGACGGCCGTCCCAGGAAGTTCGCCTACCCGCCGCAGCTGGTCGTCGTCGACGGTGGTCAGCCGCAGGTCGCCGCGGCCCGGCGCGCCCTGGACGAGCTGGGCATCGACGACATCGCCGTCTGCGGCCTCGCCAAGCGGCTGGAGGAGGTCTGGGTGCCCGGCGAGGACGACCCGGTGGTCCTGCCCCGCACCAGCGAGGGCCTGTATCTGCTCCAGCGCGTCCGGGACGAGGCGCACCGGTTCGCGATCACCTACCAGCGCACCAAGCGCGCCAAGCGATTCCGGGCCGGCCCCCTGGACGAGGTTCCCGGCCTCGGCGAGACCCGCAAACAGGCGCTCATCAAGCATTTCGGCTCGGTGAAGAAGCTGCGGTCCGCCACAATCGAACAGATCCAGGAGGTGCCCGGGATAGGCCGGAAGACGGCCGAGACGATCGCCGCGGCCCTCGCCCAGGCGGCCCCGGCCGCACCCGCCGTGAACACGGCGACCGGAGAGATCATTGATGATGAGGAACCCGATACGACGGCGGGTTCCTCGGGGGAGCCCGTAACCGCGGGTCTCCCGGACGAACGACGGGGGCAGGAGACATGACCGAGCACGACGCACAGCCCGCAGCGGAGCGAGATCCGGCCCGCAAGGGAGCGGGGCAGGACCAGCCACAGGCCGCGGCCGGTGAACAGCCCGTGGCGCAGGACAACGGAGCACAGGTGAGCACGGACGGTACGCCCGCCCAGGCCCCAGAAGCGGCCATCCCGGAACTGGTGATCATTTCCGGCATGTCCGGAGCGGGACGGTCGACGGCGGCCAAGTGCCTGGAGGACCTCGGCTGGTTCGTCGTGGACAACCTCCCGCCCGCGCTCATCCCGACCATGGTCGAGCTGGGCGCCCGCTCGCAGGGCAACGTGGCGCGGATCGCGGTCGTCGTGGACGTGCGGGGCCGGCGCTTCTTCGACAACCTGCGCGAATCCCTCGCCGACCTGGACACCCGGGGTGTCACCCGGCGCATCGTCTTCCTGGAGTCCTCCGACGACGCCCTGGTGCGCCGCTTCGAGTCGGTACGCCGCCCGCACCCCCTGCAGGGTGACGGCCGCATCGTCGACGGCATCGCCGCCGAGCGGGAGCTGCTGCGCGAGCTGCGCGGCGACGCCGACCTGGTGATCGACACCTCCAGCCTGAACGTGCACGAGCTGCGCGCCAAGATGGACGCCCAGTTCGCCGGCGAGGAGGAGCCCGAGCTGCGGGCCACCGTGATGTCCTTCGGCTTCAAGTACGGCCTCCCGGTCGACGCCGACCTGGTCGCGGACATGCGGTTCCTGCCCAACCCGCACTGGGTCCCGGAGCTGCGCCCGTACACCGGGCTCAACGAGGAGGTCGCCGCGTATGTCTTCAACCAGCCCGGCGCGAAGGAGTTCCTCGACCGGTACGCCGAACTGCTGCGGCTCATCGCGGCCGGCTACCGGCGCGAGGGCAAGCGGTATGTGACCATCGCGATCGGCTGTACCGGCGGCAAGCACCGCTCGGTCGCGATGTCGGAGAAGCTCGCCGCGCGCCTCGCGGCCGAGGGTGTGGAGACGGTGGTCGTACACCGGGACATGGGACGGGAATGACGGAACGTACACGGCGGCTCAGCCGGCTGCGCAGGATGGTGCCCGAGGGACGCGCGAGCCGTGCGGCCGCCGAGTCCCGGCCGGCCCGCCCCGCTGAGGCCCGCGGTGGCCGGCCCCGCCGCCGGGGCGCACAGCCCAAGGTGGTCGCGCTCGGCGGCGGCATGGGCCTGTCCGCCTCGCTCGCCGCGCTGCGCCGGATCACCGGCGATCTCACGGCCGTCGTCACGGTGGCCGACGACGGAGGTTCCAGCGGCCGGCTGCGCGACGAGCTGGGCGTGCTGCCGCCCGGCGACCTGCGCAAGGCGCTGGCCGCGCTCTGCGGTGACGACGACTGGGGCCAGACCTGGGCCCGGGTCATCCAGCACCGTTTCACCTCCCAAGGAGACCTGCACGACCACGCGGTCGGCAATCTGCTCATCGTCGCCCTGTGGGAGCAGCTCGGCGACCATGTGCAGGCCCTGGACCTGGTCGGCAAGCTGCTCGGCGCGCACGGGCGCGTGCTGCCCATGTCCGCCGTACCGCTGGAGCTGCAGGCCCTGGTCAAGGGGCACGATCCCGAGCGCCCGGACGACGTGGACACCGTGCGCGGGCAGGCGACGGTCGCGCTGACGCCGGGCGAGGTCCAGTCGGTGCACCTGGTGCCGCACGACCCGCCGGCCGTGCCGGAGGCCGTGGCGGCGGTCCTGGACGCGGACTGGGTGGTGCTCGGCCCCGGCTCCTGGTTCTCCTCGGTGATCCCGCATCTGCTCGTCCCTGAGCTGCTGGACGCCCTCACGGAGACCAAGGCGCGCAAGGTGCTGTCCCTGAACCTCGCCCCGCAGCCCGGAGAAACCGAGGGCTTCTCCCCGCAGCGTCATTTGGAGGTTTTGGGGCGACACGCCCCTAAACTCGCCCTGGACGTGGTGCTGGCCGACGAGGCTGCCGTGCCCGACCGCGACTCGCTCACCGAGGCCGCCAAACGGCTGGGAGCCGCGATCGAGCTGGCACCGGTGGCCCGGACCGATGGATCACCCCGGCATGATCCGGAGCTGTTGGCCGCCGCGTACGACCGTATTTTTCGGATGCATGGAAGGATCGGCCCATGGCGATGACGGCAGCGGTGAAGGATGAGATCTCCCGGCTCCCCGTCACCCGGACCTGCTGCAGGAAGGCGGAGGTTTCCGCCATTCTGCGGTTCGCCGGCGGCCTCCACCTGGTGAGCGGGCGCATCGTGATCGAGGCGGAGCTGGACACCGCGATGGCGGCCCGCCGTCTCAAGCGGGACATCCTGGAGATCTTCGGCCACAGTTCCGAGCTGATCGTGATGGCGCCCGGCGGTCTGCGGCGGGGCTCGCGGTACGTCGTGCGGGTCGTCGCAGGCGGTGACCAGCTGGCCCGGCAGACCGGCCTCGTGGACGGCCGGGGCCGCCCGATCCGCGGCCTGCCCCCGCAGGTGGTCTCCGGGGCCACGTGTGACGCGGAGGCGGCCTGGCGCGGGGCCTTCCTGGCGCACGGTTCGCTGACCGAGCCCGGCCGTTCCTCCTCGCTGGAGGTGACCTGCCCGGGCCCGGAGGCCGCGCTCGCGCTGGTCGGTGCCGCCCGTCGGCTGTCCATCGCCGCCAAGGCGCGCGAGGTGCGGACGGTGGACCGGGTCGTCGTCCGGGACGGTGACGCGATCGGGGCGCTGCTGACCCGGCTCGGCGCGCACGAGTCCGTGCTGGCCTGGGAGGAGCGCCGGATGCGCCGCGAGGTGCGGGCCACCGCCAACCGGCTCGCCAACTTCGACGACGCCAACCTGCGCCGTTCGGCCCGGGCCGCCGTGGCGGCCGGTGCCCGCGTCCAGCGGGCGCTGGAGATCCTCGGCGAGGAGGTCCCCGAACACCTCGCGGCGGCGGGCCGGCTGCGCATGGAGCACAAGCAGGCCTCCCTGGAGGAGCTCGGCGCGCTCGCCGACCCGCCGCTGACCAAGGACGCGGTCGCGGGCCGTATCCGGCGCCTGCTGGCGATGGCCGACAAGCGCGCCGCCGACCTGGGCATCCCGGGCACGGAGGCGAACCTCACGGAGGAGCTGGCGGACAACCTGGCCGGCTGACCGCCGCCGTCCGAAGACGCCGGTGCCGTACGCCCGTTCGGGTGGTCGGCACCGGCGTTGCGTGTCCGTGAGGCGCTCTTGACTCGATCATGAGGTGACATGAGCCTGGCAACCTGTTCGCCGCTGTGGCGGACCACCGCTAGGGGGGTTCATGAGACACAGAGCGAAATCGATCCTCGCTGTCGGCGCGCTTCTCATCGGCGGAGCGAGCCTCGCACCCCACGCCCAGGCCCAGAGCGGCAACCCGGCGACGTCCGGCCCGGACGAGGTCAGGGTCTACCGCGCCGACGTCACACCGCAGCAGATCCCTCTTCTCCTGAAGGCCGGGCAGGACGGGCAGGAACTCGGCGAGCAGGTCGCCGGACCCGGGAAGACCGAGGTCGAGGTCTACCTCACCGGCAAGCAGGCGGCGAGGCTGCGCAAAGAGGGTGTCGACCTCACCGAGCACACCCTGTCGGCGCGGGCGCAGGCGCGCATCACGACCGCGTCGCAGGGCGTGTTCCGCCCGTACAGCGGCAGCGGCGGCCTGAAGGAGGAGATCCTCCGGACCGCTCGGGCCAACCCCGGCCTGACCAAGGTCGAGTCCCTCGGGAAGACGATCAACGGACAGGACATCCTCGCCCTCAAACTGACCAGGAACGCCGGGAAGACGAAGGACGGCTCCAGGCCGTCCGTGCTGTATCTGTCCAACCAGCACGCGCGTGAGTGGATCACGACCGAGATGACCCGGCGTCTGATGCACTACTACCTGGACAACTACCGGACGGACAGACGCATTCGGAAGATCGTCGACTCGACCGAGCTGTGGTTCGTCATCTCGGCCAACCCCGACGGCTACGACTACACGTTCAAGAACGCCGGAACCCGCCTGTGGCGCAAGAACCTGCGGGACGTCAACGGCGACGGTGTCATCGGCGCGGGCGACGGCGTCGACCTCAACCGCAACTTCCCCTACAAGTGGGGCTATGACGACGAGGGTTCGTCGCCCAGCCCCACCAGCGAGACCTACCGTGGCGCGAGCCCCGAGTCGGAGCCCGAGACCAGGGCGCTGGACGGCTTCGAGAAGCGCATCGGGTTCCGATACGCCGTCAACTACCACTCCGCCGCCGAACTGCTCCTGTACGGCGTCGGCTGGCAGGTCGCCACGCCGAGCCCCGACGACGTCCTCTACAAGGCGCTGGCCGGCACCCCGGACAAGCCCGCCATCCCCGGCTACCACTCGCAGCTCTCCTCGGAGCTCTACACCACCAACGGCGAGGCGGACGGGCACGCGTCGAACGTCAACGGGGTCGCGATGTTCACCCCCGAGATGTCGACCTGCCAGACCGCGTCGAACGTCGACCCGAACGACGCCTGGAAGCCCGAGGACTGCCCGTCGGATTTCAGCTTCCCCGACGACGAGAAGCTGATCCAGCAGGAGTTCGCCAAGAACATCCCGTTCGCGCTCTCCGTCGCCGAGACCGCCGTACACCCGGACAGGCCGGCCTCCTCGGTCGGGCTGAGCGCGGCCGACTTCACCCCGGGCGCGTTCTCCACGTCGTACTCCCGGGGCGCGGACCAGGAGGTCTCCGTGGTCGCCCGCAAGGCGATCCGCGACAAGGAACTGAGGTACCGGGTCAACGGCGGCCGCGTGCACGAGCGGACGCTGCGGCACTGGAAGGGCGGCACCACCTACGGAGGCGCGGACGACCTGTACTTCGACGAGTACCGGGCCACGGTGCACGGCGGCGAGCCGGGCGACAAGGTCGAGGTGTGGTTCACCGGCGTGACGAAGAGCGGCAGGAGCAGCAAGAAGGTCTCCAGCTCCCCGTTCACCTACACGGTCGCCGAGCGGCCCGGAGCCGACACGCTCGTCGTCGCCGAGGAGGGCACGACGGCCACGCAGGCGCAGAAGTACGTCGACGCGCTCAAGGCGGCCGGGCACCGGGCGATCGTGTGGGACGTGGCCCGGCGAGGGGCTCCGGACGCGCTCGGCGTGCTGAAGCACTTCAGGACGGTCGTGCACTACTCCGGCGCGAAGGGTCCCCAGAACGCCACCCAGCTGCAGCTGCGCGCCTACCTCAACGAGGGCGGCAGGCTGATCGAGGCCGGTGAGCTGGCCGGCGGCGGCGTCAGGCTCGGCGACGGCAGCGTCTCGGACGACTTCAGCCAGTACTACCTGGGCGCCTACAGCCGTACGTCGGCCAAGGGAGCCACCGGCTTCACCGGCTCCGGCGCCCTGGACGGCTACACCGGCGCCCTCGGTGACGCGTCCGGCAACCCGCTGGACCAGGCCGGCGTGTACGGCGTCACCTCCGACGAGCTGCCCGTGGCCACGCACCCGCAGTTCAAGAGCGCGGGGGCGGGCCGGTTCGCCGGGGCCGTCAATCCCTACGGGCCGTACTCCGGGTCGTACATGGCCGCCGCCGTGCACACCGACGACGCCTACAAGCGCCTCACCCGCACCATCGACCTCACCGGCGTCAGCGCCGCCGCCAAGCCGGCCCTGACCACCCGGATGCTGTGGGACACCGAGCCGGGCTACGACCACGCGGTGATCGAGGCGCACACCGTGGGCGCGGACGACTGGACGACCCTGCCGGAGGCCGGCGGCGCCACGAAGGCGGCCGTGCCGGCGGACTGCGGGCAGGGCTTCCTGGTCGCCGAGCACCCGTGGCTGAAGCACTATCTGACACTCGCGGACAAGGCCTGCACCGCGAGGGGCACCACCGGCTCCTGGAACAGCCTCACCGGCAGCTCCGGTGGCTGGCAGCGGCTCACCTTCGACCTGAGCGCCTACGCGGGGAAGTCCGTCGAGGTCTCGATCAGCTACCTCACCGACTCGGGCACCGGCGGACACGGAGTCCTCGCCGACGACGCCTCGCTGGTCGTCGGCGGCACAGCGAAGGAGACCGAGGGATTCGAGTCGTCCCTGGGCGCCTGGCACGTGCCCGGACCGCCCCCGGGCAGCCCGGCCGTCCGGAAGGACTGGGCGCGCACCGGAGCGCTCTTCCAGACGTACGGAGCGGTCACCACGGGCGACACCGTGCTGCTCGGGTTCGGCCTGGAGCAGGTGTCGTCGGCGGCCGATCGGGCAGCCCTGGTGAGGAAGGCGTTCGCGGCGCTCGGTGGGTGAGGGCCGCCACGTTGACAGATCCCGCTCGCCTTGTTCCAACAGGTGAGCGGGAGCCCTCTCAACGGTGCGTGGAAGGGGTCCTGATCAAGTGAGCCGACCCGCTCACGAACGAGTGAAGACAGCGCAAAAACCGCCCGGCATTCCATGCTAAATACGGGTGAATCCACTGCCGTTCCGGGACGGTCCGTACCCCTACTGGCGGGTAAGAAACGCCTGCCCGTGTATGCGCCATCTCGATGTCACTCCGGGGCTCTCCGGGAGGTAGGGTCGGTGGTGGTCGGGGACATCCCAAACAGAGCTCGCCGGCACCGCATGGCCGGCGTACCAACGAGGAGATCGGTTCGTGACGATCCGCGTAGGCATCAACGGCTTCGGCCGCATCGGCCGTAACTACTTCCGCGCGCTGCTGGAGCAGGGTGCGGACATCGAGGTTGTGGCTGTCAACGACCTGGGTGACACCGCTACCACCGCCCACCTGCTCAAGTACGACACGATCCTGGGCCGCCTCAAGCAGGAGGTCTCCCACACCGCCGACACCATCACCGTCGACGGCCACACCATCAAGGTGCTCTCCGAGCGCAACCCGGCCGACATCCCCTGGGGCGAGCTGGGTGTCGACATCGTCATCGAGTCGACCGGCATCTTCACCAGCAAGGCGGACGCCGCCAAGCACATCGCCGGCGGCGCCAAGAAGGTCCTCATCTCGGCTCCGGCCAAGGACGAGGACATCACCATCGTGATGGGCGTCAACCAGGACAAGTACGACCCGGCGAACCACCACGTCATCTCCAACGCCTCCTGCACCACCAACTGTGTGGCGCCGATGGCGAAGGTCCTCGACGAGAACTTCGGCATCGTCAAGGGCCTGATGACGACGGTGCACGCGTACACGAACGACCAGCGCATCCTGGACTTCCCGCACAAGGACCTGCGCCGCGCCCGTGCCGCCGCCGAGAACATCATCCCGACCACCACTGGTGCCGCCAAGGCCACCGCCCTGGTCCTGCCGCAGCTCAAGGGCAAGCTGGACGGCATCGCCATGCGCGTCCCGGTCCCCACCGGCTCGGTCACCGACCTGGTCGTCGAGCTCGGCCGCGAGGTCACCAAGGAAGAGGTCAACGCCGCCTTCCAGAAGGCCGCCGAGGGCGAGCTGAAGGGCCTCCTCGACTACACCGAGGACCCGATCGTCTCCTCCGACATCGTCAACGCCCCGGCGTCCTGCACCTTCGACTCCTCCCTGACCATGGTCCAGGAGGGCAAGAACGTGAAGGTCATCGGCTGGTACGACAACGAGTGGGGCTACTCCAACCGCCTCGTCGACCTCACGGTCTTCGTCGGCAACCAGCTCTGATCGCAGCAGGACCCCGCAGTGAGACCAGGGCCCGGGCAGCGCATCGCCGCGCTGCCCGGGCCCTGTCCCGCGTACGGACCGCGTCCTCTTACGATCAGGTGCACCACGAGCCCTCCTCAGGAGTCCACTCAATGAAGACGATCGACGAACTTCTCGCCGCCGGCGTGAGCGGCAAGCGGGTCTTCGTCCGCGCCGACCTCAACGTGCCGCTGGCCGGCGGCACCATCACCGACGACGGCCGTATCCGTGCCGTCCTGCCCACCGTCAAGGCGCTCGCGGACGCGGGCGCCAAGGTGGTCGTCGCCTCGCACCTGGGCCGCCCCAAGGGCGCCCCGGACCCCGCCTTCTCCCTCGCTCCGGCCGCCTCCCGCCTGGGTGAACTCCTCGGCTCCGCCGTGGCCTTCGCGACCGACACCGTCGGCCGGTCCGCCCAGGACACGGTCGCGGGTCTCGCCGACGGCCACGTCGCCGTCCTGGAGAACCTGCGCTTCAACCCCGGCGAGACCAGCAAGGACGACGCCGAGCGCGGCGCGTTCGCCGACCAGCTGGCCGCCCTCGCCGACGTCTACGTCGGCGACGGCTTCGGCGCCGTGCACCGCAAGCACGCCTCGGTCTACGACCTCGCGAAGAAGCTGCCGCACTACGCCGGCCACCTCATCGCCACCGAGGTCGGCGTCCTCAAGAAGCTCACCGAGGACGTCAAGCGCCCCTACGTCGTCGCGCTCGGCGGCGCGAAGGTCTCCGACAAGCTCGCCGTCATCGACCAGCTGCTCGGCAAGGCCGACCGGCTGCTCATCGGCGGCGGCATGGCCTACACCTTCCTCAAGGCCAAGGGCTACGAGGTAGGCATCTCCCTCCTGCAGGAGGACCAGCTCCCGGCCGTCACCGAGTACATGCAGCGCGCCGAGAAGCAGGGCGTGGAGCTGCTGCTCCCCGTCGACGTCGTGGTCTCCCGGACCTTCCCGGACCTGAAGACCAAGGCCCCGACCGAGCACACCGTGGTCGACGCGGACAAGATCCCCGCCGACCAGGAGGGCCTGGACATCGGCCCGAAGACCCGAGAGCTGTACGCCTCGAAGCTCGCCGACGCCGAGACCGTGTTCTGGAACGGTCCCATGGGCGTCTTCGAGCACCCCGACTACGCCGAGGGCACCAAGGCGGTCGCCCGGGCCCTCGTCGACTCGAACGGCTTCAGCGTCGTAGGCGGCGGTGACTCCGCCGCGGCCGTGCGTACGCTCGGCTTCGACGAGAACGCATTCGGCCACATCTCGACCGGCGGCGGCGCCTCCCTCGAATACCTTGAGGGCAAGACGCTCCCCGGCCTCGCCGCACTGGAGGACTGACCCTTGAGCAACCGCACGCCGATCATGGCGGGCAACTGGAAGATGAACCTCAACCACCTGGAGGCCATCGCACACGTCCAGAAGCTCGCCTTCGCCCTGGCCGACAAGGACTACGAGGCCGTCGAGGTCGCCGTCCTGCCGCCCTTCACCGACCTGCGCTCCGTGCAGACCCTGGTCGACGGCGACAAGCTCAAGATCAAGTACGGCGCCCAGGACATCTCGCAGCACGACTCCGGTGCCTACACCGGCGAGATCTCCGGCCCGATGCTGGCCAAGCTGAAGTGCACCTACGCGGTCATCGGCCACTCCGAGCGCCGCCAGTACCACAACGAGACCGACGAGCTGGTCAACGCCAAGGTCAAGGCCGCCTACAAGCACGGCATCACCCCCATCCTGTGCGTCGGCGAGGAGCTGGACGTCCGCGAGGCGGGCAACCACGTCACCCACACCCTCGCCCAGGTCGAGGGCGGTCTGAAGGACCTCCCGGCCGAGCAGGCCGAGACCGTCGTGATCGCCTACGAGCCCGTCTGGGCCATCGGCACCGGCAAGGTCTGCGGCGCCGAGGACGCCCAGGAGGTCTGCGCCGCCATCCGCGCCAAGATCGCCGAGCTGTACTCGCAGGACGTGGCCGACAAGGTCCGCATCCAGTACGGCGGCTCCGTGAAGGCGGGCAACGTCGCCGAGATCATGGCCCAGGCCGACATCGACGGCGCGCTGGTGGGCGGTGCCTCGCTGGACGCCGACGAGTTCGTCAAGATCGTGCGCTTCCGCGATCAGTGACACGAGCTGTGAGTAGGCGGTAGCGGCGATACGTCGTACCCTTGCGGGGGCACGGCCGAGAGGCTGTGCCCCCGTCTCCATCCGAATCCGAGGAAGTTGGTCCAGCCGTGGTTTTGGGGTTCTCGATCGCCCTGATCGTCTTCAGCCTGCTGCTGATGCTGCTGGTGCTGATGCACAAGGGGAAGGGCGGCGGCCTCTCCGACATGTTCGGTGGTGGCATGGCGTCGTCCGTCGGCGGCTCCTCGGTCGCCGAGCGCAACCTCGACCGGATCACCATCGTGATCGGTCTGCTCTGGTTCGCGTGCATCATCGTCCTCGGCATCGTGATGAAGACGAACAGCTGAGGACGAACAGCTGAGGACGGGCAGCTGAGGACGGGACGGCTGACACCCGCGCAGTGCCCACATCACGCATATTCGGTACGTAAGGCCCCATGTTCGGTACGTGCTCCTGAGCGCGGCCTATCATGGGGCTTGCGTCTATGAGCGGGGACCTTGTAACTCCAATCACTGGACGCGCGTTGGGCCTTACGTAGACTGAGGCGCTCGCGGCGAAGCGAAACGCCGACTCGCTTCGCGGCACCATCACGCAGGGAGTTACGACCGTGGCAAGTGGCAACGCGATCCGAGGTAGCCGGGTCGGGGCGGGGCCGATGGGCGAGGCCGAGCGCGGCGAGTCCGCGCCGCGTCTGCGCATCTCCTTCTGGTGCTCCAACGGGCACGAGACGCAGCCGAGCTTCGCCAGCGACGCGCAGGTCCCCGACACCTGGGACTGCCCCCGCTGCGGCTTCCCGGCCGGCCAGGACCGGGACAACCCGCCGGACCCGCCGCGCACCGAGCCGTACAAGACGCATCTCGCGTACGTACGGGAGCGGCGCAGCGACGCGGACGGCGAGGCTATCCTCGCCGAGGCGCTCGCCAAACTGCGCGGCGAGATCTGACACTTCACACCGGCCGGGCGCCCTGAGGTGCCTGGCCGGAGCCGTCCTGGCCCGCTCTGCCGGCCCGTTGTCAGTGGCACCCTCTACGGTTTTTCGTGAAGACGAGAACCACGAGGGGGAGTTGTGACGCCGGTCGAGACGGGGGAGAGGCACGCGCCCGCGTGGCGCGGAGGATGCGGGCGACCGCGGGCGCCGTACGCGCTCTGCTCATGGGTTCGTTCGCGGTGGCCGTCGCCCTGCCACGCCTCGATCGTGCTGCCCATCGCCCTGGCCTTCACCCTGGCCACGCTCCAGACGCTGTTCGACAACGCCTTCGCGGCCGACGCCGCCACGGCCCTGTGCACCCTCGGCATGGGCGCGCTGATCGCCACCCTGGTGGTCCTCGTGACCGGCCGGCCGGACGCGGGCACGACCGGGTACGCGGTGGCGGCCACCGCGTACACCGTGGGCGGTCTGGCCGGCGGCGCGCTGAACCGGTGGACCACGGCCGCGCTCGCCGTCCTCGGCTGCACGGGCATGCCGTGGGACGTCAACACGACGACCCTGATGCAGCAGCGTGCCCTGCTCGGCGGCGCCGTGGACATGGCCTGGGGGCGGAACACCCCGGCCCTGCTCACGGCCGCCTTCTTCGTCCTGTCCGTCACCGCGCTGATACCGGCCCGCAAGCCGGACGTACCTGTTGTTGCGCCGCACGACGGCGTCACGACGGCTCGCGCCGCACGGTGATCAATTAGGTTGGAACAGCTGGGACAGGTACGAAAGAAGGCGGAAGTCGGAAATGAACGCAGACGGCCGGACCAGGCTCAACCAGACGCCCGAATGGACCGCTCTCGCCAAGCACCGGGAGGAGCTGGCCGGCACCCATCTGAGGGAGCTGTTCGCCGCCGATCCCGGGCGCGGCGCCGGATACACGCTCCGGGTCGGCGATCTGTACCTCGACTACTCGAAGCACCTGGTCACCGATGAGACGCTGCGGCTGCTGCGCGAGCTGGCCGCCGCCACGGACGTGTTCGGCCTCCGGGACGCCATGTTCCGCGGTGAGAAGATCAACGTCACCGAGAACCGCGCGGTGCTGCACACCGCGCTGCGCGCCCCGCGCGACGCGGTGATCGAGGTCGACGGGCAGAACGTGGTGCCGGCCGTGCACGCCGTGCTGGACAAGATGAGCGACTTCGCCGACCGCGTCCGCTCCGGCAGCTGGACCGGTCACACCGGCAAGCGCATCAAGAACGTGATCAACGTCGGTATCGGCGGCTCCGACCTGGGCCCCGCGATGGCCCACGAGGTGCTGCGCAGCTTCACCGACCGCGAGCTGACGGTCCGCTTCGTCTCCAACGTGGACGGTGCCGACCTGCACGAGGCCACCCGGGACCTGGACCCGGCCGAGACGCTGTTCATCATCGCCTCCAAGACCTTCACCACCATCGAGACGATCACCAACGCCACCTCCGCCCGTACCTGGCTGCTGGCCGCGCTCGGTGACGACAGCGCGGTGGCCAAGCACTTCGTCGCCCTGTCCACGAACGCCGAGAAGGTCGCCGAGTTCGGCATCGACCCGGACAACATGTTCGAGTTCTGGGACTGGGTCGGCGGGCGCTACTCGTACGACTCGGCGATCGGCCTCTCCCTGATGATCGCGATCGGGCCCGACCGCTTCCGGGAGATGCTGGACGGCTTCCGGCTGATGGACGAGCACTTCCGCACCGCCCCCGCCGAGGCCAACGCCCCTCTGCTGCTCGGCCTGTTGGGCATCTGGTACGGCAACTTCCACGACGCCCAGTCGCACGCCGTCCTGCCCTACAGCCACTACCTGTCGAAGTTCACCGCCTATCTCCAGCAGCTGGACATGGAGTCCAACGGCAAGTACGTGGCGCGGGACGGCCGGCCGGTGGAGTGGCAGACCGGGCCGGTCGTGTGGGGCACGCCGGGCACCAACGGGCAGCACGCCTACTACCAGTTGATCCACCAGGGCACCAAGCTGATCCCGGCGGACTTCATCGGCTTCGCCGAGCCGGTGGCCGAGCTGAGCGGTGAACTGAAGGCCCAGCACGACCTGTTGATGGCCAACTTCTTCGCCCAGACCCAGGCGCTCGCCTTCGGCAAGACGGCCGAGGAGGTCCGCGCCGAGGGCGTCCCGGAGGAGCTGGTCCCGCACAAGACCTTCCCGGGCAACCGGCCGACGACGACCATCCTGGCGAAGGAACTCACCCCGTCCGTCCTCGGCCAGCTGGTCGCGCTGTACGAGCACAAGGTGTTCGTGCAGGGCGCGGTGTGGAACATCGACTCCTTCGACCAGTGGGGCGTGGAGCTGGGCAAGGTCCTCGCCAAGCGGGTCGAGCCGGCCCTCACCGAGGGCGCCGAGGTCCCGGGCCTCGACGCCTCGACCAAGGCGCTGGTCGCGACGTACCGGGAGCTGCGCGGCCGGAGCTGATCCACCGGCCGAGCCGTCGCGGCGACCGTTTTTGTGCGTTTTCTTTGCCTATCCCTTAAGGTTCGGATGATCTTCAGGGGAGGAAGGCGCATGGTGCACAGAGGGTTCGCCGCGGCGGTCGCGGCGGCCGTCATCGGGCTGTCGGCGGTCGGTTGCGGCGGCGGACACCAGCCGGCGGAGTCCAGGAACGACGGGCCCGCGGCCGGGGGAAAGGCCACGAGCCCGGCCCGGCCGGGCTACTCCGGGCTGTCGGAGGTGCCGGAGCGGCTGGAGAAGGACGGGACGACCATCACGGTCGGGGACCCGGCCGCCCCGGTGACCGTGCACCTGTACGAGGACCTCCGGTGCCCGGTGTGCAAGGAGTTCGAGACCACCGGCGGCGCCCCGCGGCTGCGCGGCGCGACCGTCCGGCGGGAGACGAAGACCCAGTACACCCTGGCCTCCTTCCTGGACGCCCGGCTCACCGGCTCGGGGTCCGAGAAGGCGGTCAACGCCCTGCGGGCCGCGCTGGACAAGGGCAGGTTCGCCGAATACCACGACGTGCTCTACGCCCACCAGCCCGCCGAGAGCGTCGACGGCTTCACCGACGCGTATCTGCTGAAGCTGGCCGGGCGGGTCCCCGGACTGCGCGGGCCGGACTTCGACTCCGCCGTGAAGACCATGAAGTACCGCTCGTTCGTGACCCGGTCCGAGCAGGCGTACGAGAAGGCCGGCGGAGCGCAGAGCCCCAAGGGCCCCGGCACCCCCACCGTCGACATCAACGGCGCACGCGTCCCTGCCGAGTACAACGGCGTACTGTTCGACGGTGACGTCTTCTCCGGTCTGCTCGCGAAGATCCGGGCCCACCCGGAGGAGTGGCGGAAGCCGAACCCCTGACCCGCTGCGCCCGCGCCCTGACCTCAGGCCACCGCGCTCAGCGTCTCCGCGAGCCGTCTGCGGGCCGCGCGGGCCGCGGGGAGCGCGGCGAGCGCCGCCGCCCCGAGTACGGCTGCCGCGCCCAGGGCGAGCAGCAGCGCGGGCGAGGGGGACTGGGCGATACCGGCACCGATACCGCTGGAGCTGCCCTGGGCGTCGATCAGCCGGCGGGCCAGCGGCAGCCCCAGCGCCGTAGCGGCGAGCGCCGCGGCCAGGGCCGTACAGCTCGTCGCCGTGACGGTGATCGCCGTGATCTGCCGCGGGGACATGCCGATCGCCTTCAGCGCCAGCACATCCCGCTCGCTCTCGCGGACGCTGCCGCCGATGGCGGTGAGCAGCTCGACCAGCCCGATCAGGGCCAGCACGGCGATCAGCCCGGCGACGACGGCGCGCAGCGGGGACAGCCCGTCGGCGGGGTTGTCCACGGGATGCACGTCCAGGTGGCCCCGGCCGGCCGCGGACAGCGCGGTGGCCACCCGTTGCGGGTCGGCGCCGGGGCGCAGCCGCAGCTCGTAGAAGGCCGGTGACAGGCCGGGGTCGTTCGCGCGGAGGGTGTCCAGGGAGGTGGTGACGACCCGGCCGGCGTTCTGCGGTTCGATGCTGCGGCCCACGATGTGCAGGATCTGCGGCCGGTCGCCCACCGTCATGCGCACCCAGTCACCGACCCGCGCGTGCAGCAGGTCCAGCAGGCCCTGGCCGGCCACCGCCTCGTCCGGTCCCCGCGCGGTCCGGCCCTCGGCGAGGGCGTAGGGGTAGGGCGCGGCGCGGGTGCCGACGCCGCGCAGCGCGATGGTGCCGGTCTGGCCGGGGACCAGCGCGGCGACCTCGACTCCGGGATAGGCGCCGGTGACCCGGTGATCGGCGGTGAGCAGGGCCCGTACCGCGGACGCGTCCAGGGCGCCGTCGGAGCGGACCGTGAGGGACGTCGGCATGCCCACGCGCTCCGGGCTGCTGTGGAAGCGGTCGATCGTGGTCCAGGCGCTGAGCGCCACGACGATCAGCAGCAGCGGCAGCGTCAGCCGGGCCACGGTGGCCAGCGACCGGCCGCGCCCCGCGTACGCCTTGTGGCAGCCGAGGACCAGCGCGGCCGGCAGCCGCAGTCCGAGCGCCCGCCGGGCCGGCCCGGTCAGCCCGCCGCCGGCCGGCGCGGCGGGGCGCGGCACCGGAACCGGCGGCACCCGCCCGGCCCGCCAGGCCGCGAGCCCCGTGGTCAGGCCGATGAACAGCACCGCGCCGACGGGTACCGCGACCAGTGCCACGGTGTGCCCCGGCAGCCCCTGCCACACGCCCACGGCGTCGCCGAGCCGGCCGGGGATCCGGCTGCCCAGGGCCTCGGTGAGCGCCGCGGCGGCCACCGCGCCGAGCAGCGCGTACGCCAGGTGCTGGAGCAGGAAGACCCGGACGACCTGGCCGGGCGTGAAGCCGATCGCCTTCAGCACCGACAGATCCCGCAGATGCCCCCGGATGCGGGTGGCGATCGCGCCGTGCACGGCGAACCCCGCGGCGACCAGGGCGCCCAGGCCGAACAGGCCGAGCACCTGGCCGAGCAGCCGGTTGTCACCCTGGGCCGCGGCGCGCGCCTGCTGCCACGTGGAGACCTCGTCGACCGCGCCCGCGCCCAGCACCGTGACGGCACGCTGCACCGCGTAGTCCGTGTCACCCGGGTCGGTGAGGCGCAGCCCGATCACCTGGCCGCCGGGGGCGCGCACGGCGGACGGCAGCGCCCAGACCAGCCCCGGCTGCTCACCCGGGCTGTAGTGCGGCTCGGCGGTGTCCGCGATGCCCTCGACGGTCAGGGTGCGGGCGGTACCGGGCAGGGTGAGGGTGTCGCCCGGCTCGGCCAGCAGAGCCCGGGCCAGGCTGCTGTCCAGCACCACGCCGTCCGGTTCGGCCGGATCCAGCCAGTGCCCGGCGGTGACCAGCGGCCGGCCGACGGAGGGCGGCCGGGAGACGTCGCGCAGTTCCACGGAGGCACGGCTGCCGCGTACGGCGACGGTGGCGGACTCGGTGCGGTAGGGACCGGCGACGGACTCGACGCCGTCCAGGCGGGCGAGCCTGCGGGTGTCCGCGGACGGGGCCGTGTGGATCCACACGTGTGCCCCGCGGGCCTGTGCGAAGATCCGCTGCCACGGGTTGGTGGCGTAGCCGAACAGGGCGGTGGCCAGCAGCAGCGAGGCGACGATGCCGGCGGTGGCCAGCACGAGGAACAGCGCCTCGCCACGATGCGTCCGCAGATCGGAGTGCGCCCAGCGCAGCGTCGCCCGCACGTACCTCAGCCCCTTGCCCCGCGACGCGCCACGCCCGTGCCCCCTGACCCGCGACGCACCATCAGTCCCTCAGCTCCAGCACGCCCGAGATCCCCGACTTCCGGGACGGCGGTGCGCCGTCCAGGCGCGCGTCGTCGGCTATGCGGCCGTCGAAGAAGCTGATGACGCGGTCGGCGGCGCTCGCCAGCCGGGCGTCGTGCGTGACCAGGACGATGCTCTGCCCGCGCCCGTGGAAGCGGGACAAAAGCCGCATCACCTCGCGTGTGCCCTTGCTGTCCAGGCTTCCGGCGGGCTCGTCGGCCAGCAGCAGCGGCGGGTGGTTGACCAGGGCCCGGGCGAGCGCGACCCGCTGCTGTTCGCCGCCGGACAGCTCGCCCGGCATGCTGCGCTCCTTGCCCGCGAGCCCCAGCTCGGCCAGCAGTTCCTCGCGCTCGGCGCGTGCCTTCTTCGGCGGGACGCCGGCGAGCAGGGCGGGCAGCTCGACGTTGTCGGCGACGGACAGGTTCGACACCAGGTTGAAGAACTGGAACACGATCCCGATGGCCTTGCGGCGCTCGACCGCCCAGCGGGCCTCGCCGAACGAGTCCGTGCGCCGTCCGTCGAGCCAGATGCTGCCCGCGTCCGGCCGTTGCAGCCCGCCGAGCAGGTGGAGGAGCGTGGACTTGCCGGCACCGGACGGACCGGTGATCGCCACGAACTCGCCGCGCGCCACGGAGAGATCGACCCCGCGCACGGCATGCGCGGGCGCGCCCTCGCCGTGGTGGGTCTTCACCAGCCCCTCGGCGCGCAGCACCGGGGTGCCCTCGGCGCGCGGCGGCGCGGCGGCGTGCTCGCTCATTCCAGTTCCTCCTGGCACCGCTCCAGCCAGTCGAGGTCGGCCTGCAGATGCAGCATCGCGCCCTCGATGAGCAGGTGGGCGATTCGGTTGTCCCGGCTCTCGGCCGCGGCCAGTTTCGACAGGTTGCGCATGGTGGTGAGGTACTGGCGCCGCTGCTTGTTGATGAGGGCGATCTGGTCGGCGAGACCGGTCTGCGGGGCGAGGGCGAGCTTCATGAAGAACTCGTCCCGCACCCGCGGCTCGTCCTCGGTCTCCTCGAACCAGGCGTGCAGCGCTTCCCGCCCGGCGTCGGTGAGGTGGTAGACCTTCTTGTTGGGCCGGCTGGACTGCTCGACGTCCTCGCCCTCGATCAGTCCCGACTTCTCGAGGCGGCCGAGGGTGACGTAGATCTGGCCGACGTTCGGCTGAGGGTACGCGGAGCCCAGCAGTTGCTCAAGGTCCTGCTTCAGTTCGTAGCCATGGGCCGGACCACGGGCGAGGAGTGCCAGGAGGGGCAGGCGCACTCGTGCTGTCCTCCTGTCTGCTCACAATGTGCTCCAGGCCCTAGTATCGCCCATACCTAACAGGTATACATGGCCTCTGACTCCCGGGCGAAGGTGCCCGGAGCCGTGTGTACGTGTTCAGGGAGGAACCTATGCGGTGGATACGCGCCGCCGGTAGGGGCCTCCTCGTTCTCGCCGTGATCATGACCGGGTACGTCGCCTCCGGCGCGCGGGCCGACGAGGTGGCCGGCGATGGCCGCGGCCCGCTCACCCTGGCCACCGCCGGTGACCTCACCGGCTATCTCGGCCCGCTGCTCCAGGGCTGGAACCGCACGCATCCCGGCGAGAAGGTCACGCTCGTCGAGCTGCCGGACTCCGCCGACGAGACCCATGCGCAGATGACCACCGACCTGCGCGGCGGCGACCGGGGCCGCTTCGACGTCCTGAACATCGACGTCAACTGGACCTCGGAGTTCGCGGCGGCCGGCTGGATCCGCCCACTGCCGCGTGACCGCTTCCCGCTGCGGAGCTTCCTGCCGCCGGTCGTGGACACCGCCACCTATGACGGACGGCTGTACGCGGTCCCGTACGTCACGAATGCCGGACTCCTCCTGTATCGCAAGGACATCCTCGCCAAGGAGGGCGTGCCCCCGCCGCGCACCTGGGCCGAGCTGGAACGCGACGCCAGGACGATCGCGCCGAAGTACGGACTCGCGGGCTACGCGGGCCAGTTCCTGCCCTACGAGGGACTCACCGTGAACGCGGCCGAAGCCGTGTACTCGGCGGGCGGCACGATCCTCGGCGACGAGGGCACCCGGGTCACCGTCGACTCGGCCGCCGCCCGCGAGGGCATCGGCTTCCTCGCCCGCGGCATCCGTGAGGGCTGGATACCCAGGGCGGCGCTGACGTACAAGGAAGAGGAGTCCAAACAGGCCTTCCAGGACGGCAGGCTGCTCTTCCTGCGCAACTGGCCCTACGTCTACGCCGTCGCCTCCGCCAGGGGCTCCAAGGTCGCCGGCAGGATCGGCGCCGTACCGATCCCCGGCCCCCACGGGCCGGGGACGAGTGTGCTCGGCGGCTCGAACCTCGCGGTCAACTCCCATACCCGGCACCCCGATTCGGCCGCGCGCCTGATCGCCTACCTCACCAGTGCGCCCGTCCAGCGCCAGGTGCTCATCCGGGGTGCGCTGCCGCCCGTGCGGGCCGCGCTCTACCAGGACCCCGCGCTGGTGCGGCGGTTCCCCTATCTGCCGACCCTGCGCACCGCCGTGCTCACCGCCGCCCCGCGCCCCAAGAGCGCGCACTACGACCAGGTCAGCCTGGTGGTCCAGGCGGTCGTCCAGGACGTCCTGGCCGGGCACGAGACGCCGGCGGCGGCGGTGCGCCGACTGGCGCGGGAGCTGGCGGCCGTCTCCAGTCGCTAGTTACTTGTTAAGTAACGCCGACATCTCATCTGCCGCTTGCCTGTACCGATAAGTCCGGATTTAACGCCCTGACTTGGCGGTAACAAAAGTTCTTTTCATTGACACCCTCGCGATACGCCTACCTAACATGCATGCATGTTGAGTAAGCACCACTGGTGGCGCGACGCCGTCATCTACCAGGTGTACGTCCGCAGCTTCCTGGACAGCACCGGCGACGGCATCGGCGATCTGGCCGGGGTCCGCGCGGGGTTGCCGTATCTGAAGAAGCTCGGTGTCGACGGCATCTGGCTGAGCCCCTTCTACCCCTCGCCGCAGCACGACCACGGCTACGACGTGGCCGACTACTGCGACGTCGACCCGCTCTTCGGCGACCTCGCCGAGTTCGACCTGCTGATGGCGGCGGCCCGGCGGCTCGGCATCAAGGTGCTGCTCGACATCGTCCCCAACCACTGCTCCAGCGAGCACCCGTGGTTCCGCGAGGCACTGCGGAGCGCACCCGGCAGCCAGGCCCGCGCCCGCTTCCACTTCGCCGACGGCCGCGGCCCGGACGGCAGCGAGCCGCCCAACAACTGGCACGCCATGTTCGGCGGACCCGCCTGGACCAGGGTCGCCGACGGCCAGTGGTACCTGCACATGTTCACGCCCGAGCAGCCCGACTGGAACTGGCGCGACCCCGAGGTCGCCGCCGAGTTCGACCGTGTGCTGCGCTTCTGGCTGGACCGGGGCGTCGACGGCTTCCGCATCGATGTGGCGGCCGGGCTGTACAAGCACCCCGAACTGCCCGACTCCGACGACCCCGAGGCCGACGCCCGCACCCGCGACTCGGTCAACCCGCTCGCCTGGAACCAGCCCGAGGTGCACGAGGTGTGGCGCTGGTGGCGCTCCGTGTGCGAGGAGTACACCGCCCGCGACGGCCGCGACCGCCTCCTCGTCGGCGAGGTCTCCGTCCCCACCGCCCGCGAACACGCCCTGTACGTCCGCCCGGACGAACTCCACCAGGCCTTCTTCTTCGACCTGCTCGGCGCCCCCTGGGACGCCGACGCCTTCCGCAAGGTCATCTCCGAGGCCATGCAGGACATCGCCGGCACCGGCTCCACCGTCACCTGGGTCCTCAACAACCACGACCAGGTCCGGACCGTCACCCGCTACGGTGAACCGACCCCCGAAGGCAGCGGCCTCGGACCGGCCCGCGCCCGCGCCGCCGCACTGCTGATGCTGGCGCTGCCCGGAGCCGCGTACATCTACCAGGGCGAGGAGCTTGGCCTGCCCGAGGTCGTCGACCTGCCCGACGACGTCCTCACCGACCCGATCTTCCGCCGCACCGGCAGCCGCGCCCGCATACGCGACGGCTGCCGGGTCCCGCTGCCCTGGTCCGGGCAGGCCTCCCCGTTCGGCTTCACCTCCGGCGCCGAGTCCGCCAAGCCCTGGCTGCCGCAGCCGGAGTACTTCGCCGAGTACGCCACCGACCGGGCCCTCGCCGACACCCGCTCCTTCTGGCACCTGTACCGCGACGGCCTCCAGCTGCGGCACTCCCTGCCCCAGCTGGGCGAGGGCACGCTCCGCTGGCTGGACTCCCCGCCCGGCGTCCTCGCCTTCACCCGCGGCGACGGCCTGGTCTGCGCCGTCAACTTCGGAACGGCCCCCACACCCGCCCCCGTCTCCGGCACCCCCCTGCTCTCCAGCGGCCCCTGCCCGGCCGGCGTACTGCCCGGCGCCACGGCGGCCTGGTGGCTGAGCGACCTCTGACCCGACCCGTCACCTCCCATCCCCCGAAGGGACATCAACGATGATGCGACGACGTACCACCCTGCTCACCGGCTGCACCGCGCTCGCCCTGGCCCTCGGCGCCACCGCCTGCGGCGGCGGACCGGTCTCGGCCGGCGGCGGCGACAAGGCGCTCAGCGGCCAGACCGTCACCGTGGCCGGCGTCTGGACCGGCAGCGAACAGAAGAACTTCCAGAAGGTGCTGGACGCCTTCACCGCGAAGACCGGCGCCAAGACGCAGTTCATCTCCACCGGCGACAACGTCTCCACCGTCGTCGGCAGCAAGATCGAGGGCGGCAACGCGCCCGACGTCGTGATGGTCCCGCAGGTCGGCGTCCTCGACCAGTTCGCGAAGAAGGGCTGGCTCAAGCCGCTGTCGCCGGCCGCCCGGCAGACGGTCACCGCCGACTACGCGCCCGTGTGGAAGAAGTACGGCAGCGTCGACGGCACCCTGTACGGCCTGTACTTCAAGGCCGCCCACAAGTCGACCGTCTGGTACAGCCCCGACGCCCTCACCCAGGCCGGGGTCAAGCCGCCGAAGACGTACGACGAGATGCTGAAGGCCGGGCACACCGTCTCCGACTCCGGCCTCGCCGCCTTCGCCGTCGGCGGTGAGGACGGCTGGACCCTCACCGACTGGTTCGAGAACGTCTACCTCTCCCAGGCCGGACCCCAGAAGTACGACGCCCTCGCCGCGCACAAGCTGAAGTGGACCGACCCGTCCGTCGTCAAGGCGCTCACCACGCTCGGCAAGCTGTTCAAGGACAAGCAGCTCGTCGCCGGAGGCCAGAAGGAGGCCCTGAACACCGACTTCCCGGGCTCGGTGGAGAAGGTCTTCGGACCCAAGCCCGAGGCCGGCATGGTGTTCGAGGGCGACTTCGTGGCCGGCGTCGCGCACGACCAGTTCGGCAAGGCGATCGGCAAGGACGCGAACTTCTTCCCGTTCCCGGCGGTCGACGGCGGCACCGCACCGGTGGTCAGCGGCGGTGACGCGGCCGTCGTCCTCAAGGACGGCAAGAACACCAAGGCCGGCATGAAGCTCCTGGAGTACCTCGCCACGCCCGAGGCCGCGGCCGTCTGGGCGAAGGCGGGCGGCTTCCTGTCCCCGAACAAGAGGCTCGACCTCTCGGCGTACGGCGACGCCGTCACCCGCGCCACCGCCAAGTCCCTGGTGGGCGCCGGTGATTCGGTCCGCTTCGACATGTCCGACCAGGCTCCGGCGGCCTTCGGCGGCACCAAGGGGGCCGGCGAATGGAAGCTGCTGCAGGACTTCCTGCGCGACCCGTCCGACCCGAAGGGCACCGCGGCGAAGCTGGAAGCCGCGGCGGCCAAGGCCTACCAGGGCTGAGCGGCAGCACCATGACCGCCACCACTGTCGAGAAACAGCAGGCGGGCCCGCGGGCCGCCACCGGCCCGGCGCCCGTGCGCCGCGGCCGGCGGCGTGCCCGGCTGGTCGCCCTGCTCTTCGTCTTCCCCGCGCTGCTCCTGCTCGGCGCGCTCGTCGTCTACCCGGTGCTGTTCTCCGTCGGCCGCAGCTTCTTCGACGCCTCCGGCACCCGGTTCGTGGGCGGCGACAACTACGCCGAGATGTTCCGCGACCCGGCGACCCTGAAGGCCATCCGCAACACCACCATCTGGGTGGTCGTGGCCCCGGCCCTGCTCACCGGCCTCGGCCTGATCCTGGCCGTCCTGGTGGAGAAGGTCCGCTGGGCCACGGCGTTCAAGCTGCTGCTCTTCATGCCGATGGCGGTGTCCTTCCTCGCCGCCGGCATCATCTTCCGGCTCGCCTACGACCAGGACCCGAACAAGGGCGTGCTCAACGCGGCTGTCGTCTCCGTCCACGACGCCTTCCAGGGCACGTCGTCGTATCCGACGGCCCGGAGCCGCCAGGGCCTGCTGACCCAGGACAAGGACGGTTCCTGGAGTACGACCGCCAGCGCCGGCCACTCGCTGGCGCTCCCGATGGTCGGCGTCCTGCCCAAGGACCTGCCCAAGGGAGCCGGGCCCGCTGACGCGGCGGCCTCCCGCAAGGCCGCACCCGGCGAACTGCGCGGTGTCGTCTACCTGGACTTCACCCCCGGCGGGGGCGGCAGGCAGGGCAAGGTCGACCCGAAGGAGAGCGGGCTGCCCGGCATGAAGGTCGAGGCGGTGCGGGACGGCGCCACGGTCGCGAGCACGACGACCGCGGCCGACGGCTCCTTCCGCCTCTCCGGACTGCACGCGGGCCCGTACACGGTGAGACTCCCCGAGTCCAACTTCGCGCCGCCCTACCAGGGCGTCTCCTGGCTCGGACCGACCCTCGTCACCCCGGCGATCATCGGCGCGTACCTGTGGATCTGGACCGGCTTCGCCATGGTCCTGATCGGCGCGGGCCTGTCCACACTGCCCCGGGACGCGCTGGAAGCGGCCCGGATGGACGGCGCGAACGAGTGGCAGATCTTCCGCCGGATCACGGTCCCCCTGCTCGCACCCGTGCTCACCGTGGTCTTCGTGACCCTCGTGATCAATGTGATGAAGGTCTTCGACCTCGTCTACATCATCGCGCCCGGACCCGTGCAGGAGGACGCCACCGTCCTCGCCACCCAGATGTGGCTCGTGTCCTTCGGCGGCGGCAACAACCAGGGCCTCGGCAGCGCCCTCGGCGTGCTGCTCCTGCTCCTGGTGATCCCCGCGATGGTCTTCAACGTCCGCCGCTTCCGCAGCAGTCAACGATGAGGAGTCAGCGATGAACGCCCTACGGCGCTCCCTGGGCAACGGTCTCGTCCAGGCCGTCCTCGTCGTCGTCGGCCTGGCCTGGCTGACCCCGCTCGCGGGACTGTTCCTGTCCTCTCTGCGCTCCGCGCAGGACACCGCCAAGGGCGGCTGGTGGACGGCCCTGGCGAGCCCCGGCCAGCTGTCCTTCGCCAACTACGCGGCGCTGCTGAAGAACTCCGGGATGACGCAGGCCTTCTGGAACACGGTCCTGATCTCGGTGCCGGCCACCACCCTCGTCGTGGTGATCGCCGCCCTCGCCGGATACGCCTTCGCCTGGCTGGACTTCCCGCTGCGCGAGCCGCTCTTCCTGCTGGTGGTGGCCCTGTTGGTGGTGCCGGTCCAGATCGGTCTGCTGCCGGTGGCCAAACTCTTCGGCGCGCTGGGCCTGTTCGGCACGATCCCCGGTGTCGTCCTGTTCCACGTGGCGTACGGGCTGCCGTTCGCGGTGTTCCTGCTGCGCAACTACTTCGCGGAGATGCCGAAGGAGATGCTGGAGGCGGCGCGGATGGACGGCGGCAGCGAGTGGCGCATCTTCACGCGCCTGGTCCTGCCGGTGGGCCGGCCCGCGATCGCCTCGCTCGCGATCTTCCAGTTCCTCTGGGTCTGGAACGACATGCTGGTCGCCCTGCTCTTCGCCGACAGCTCCTCCCAGCCGCTGACCGTGGAACTCCAGTCCCAGATCCGGCAGTTCGGCAGCAACATCGACGTCCTGGCGCCGGGCGCGTTCCTGTCCCTGATCGTGCCGGTGGTGGTGTTCTTCGCGTTCCAGCGGCACTTCGTGCAGGGCGTGATGGCGGGGTCGGTGAAATGAGCGACGGCGGGAACCGGAGTTCCCGCCGTCCGCTGTTCCAGGTACGTCTGTTCCAGGTAGTTCGAGCCTCAGGGCGACGCGGGCGGATACAGCGACCGCGGCAGCTGCGAAGCCGCGGCCGCGTCCAGCAGCCACAGGGTGCGGGCACGGCCGTACGCGCCCGCCGCCGGTGCCTGGATCTCACCGGCACCCGACAGGGCGATGGCCGCGGCCTCCGCCTTGTCCTCACCGGCCGCGAGCAGCCAGACCTCGCGGGCCGACCGGATCGCCGGAAGGGTCAGGCTGATCCGGGTCGGCGGCGGCTTGGGCGCGCCGCGCACGCCGACCACCGTGCGCTCGGTCTCCCGTACGGCCGGCAGCTCCGGGAAGAGCGAGGCCACATGGGTGTCCGGGCCGACGCCCAGCATCAGGACGTCGAAGGTGGGTACCGAGCCGTGGTTCTCGGGCCCGGCCGCCTTCGCCAGCTCCGCCGCGTACGCCTCGGCCGCCGCGTCGACGTCCGTGCCGTGGGGGCCGTCGGAGGCGGGCATGGCGTGCACGCGCTCCGGGTCCAGCGGGACCGAGTCGAGCAGGGCCTCGCGGGCCTGCGTGACATTGCGCTCCGGGTCGCCCTCGGGGAGATAGCGCTCGTCGCCCCACCACAGGTCGAGACGGCCCCAGTCGATGGCGTCCCGCGCGGGCGCCGCCGCCAGCGCGGCCAGCAGGCCGTTGCCGTTGCGGCCGCCCGTGAGGACCACGGACGCGGTGCCCCGGGAGGCCTGCGCGTCCACGATCTTCGTGATCAGGCGGGCCGCGGCGGCCTGCGCCATCAGTTCCTTGTCGCGGTGGACGACCAGCTGCGGAGTGCTCACTTCGCCGCCGCCTTCCTCGCCGGTGCCTTCTTCGCGGTCTTGGCCGCGGCCTTCTTTGCCGGAGCCTTGGCCACTTCCTCTTCGGGCTCGGGCTCGGGCTCGGCCACCGGCTCCCGAACGGACTGCTCCGGGACCGTGTTCAGCCGCTCCACGCCATAGCGCAGCGCCGACGCGTAGGTGTCGTCCGGGTCGAGCCGGCGCAGCTCCTCCGCGATCAGCTCGGCGGTCTCCCGCCGTTTCAGCGCCACCGCGCGGGCCGGCTGGCCCTCGATGGACAGCGTGGCCAGCGAACCGTCCGCCCGGTCCAGCACGATCGGACCGCAGTCGGTGTCCATGCGCACGGCGGTGAGGCCCGGGCCCGAGGACAGCGAGCGCTTCACCGGCACGTCCAGCCGGTCCGCGAGCCACATCGCCAGCAGCTCACAGCTCGGGTTGAACTCCTCGCCCTCCACCTCGACGGCCTTCACCTCACAGACCACCTGGTCCAGGGCCGCCGCGAGCATCGAACGCCACGGCGTGATCCGGGTCCAGGACAGGTCGGTGTCGCCGGGCGTGTAGGCCGCGGCGCGGGCGGACAGCTCCCGCACCGGCTGCTCGGCGGCGTAGGTGTCGGTGACCCGGCGCTGGGCGAGCGCGCCCAGCGGGTCCTTCGCCGGCTCCAGCGGGGCGTTCACCGGCCACCACACGACGACGGGCGCGTCCGGCAGCAGCAGCGGCAGTACGACCGAGTCGGCGTGGCCGGCGACCTCGCCGTACAGCCGCAGGACCACCGTCTCGCCGGTGCCCGCGTCCGCGCCCACCCGCACCTCGGCGTCCAGCCGCGAGGTGGTGCGGTCGCGCGGCGAGCGGGAGACCCGCTTGATGACCACCAGCGTGCGCGAGGGGTGCTCGCGCGAGGCGTCGTTGGCGGCCTTCAGGGCGTCGTAGGCGTTCTCCTCGTCGGTGACGATGACGAGGGTGAGGACCATGCCGACGGCGGGGGTGCCGATGGCGCGGCGGCCCCGCACGAGCGCCTTGTTGATGTCGCCGGCGGTGGTGTCGGTCAGGTCTATCTTCATGGCCGGCGCCAGCTCCGTCCGTCTCGTGCGAGCATCTCGTCCGCCTCGGCGGGGCCCCAGGTGCCCGACTTGTACTGCGCGGGCCTGCCGTGCTTGTCCCAGTACTCCTCGATCGGGTCGAGGATCTTCCAGGACAGCTCGACCTCCTCCGTGCGCGGGAAGAGGTTGGCGTCGCCGAGCAGCACGTCGAGGATCAGCCGCTCGTACGCCTCCGGGCTGGACTCCGTGAACGACTCGCCGTAGGCGAAGTCCATGGAGACGTCCCGGATCTCCATCGAGGTGCCCGGCACCTTCGAGCCGAAGCGGACCGTCACGCCCTCGTCGGGCTGGACGCGGATGACGATCGCGTTCTGGCCCAGCTCCTCCGTCGCCGTGGTGTCGAAGGGGGAGTGCGGGGCCCGCTGGAAGACGACGGCGATCTCCGTCACGCGGCGGCCGAGGCGCTTGCCGGTGCGCAGATAGAAGGGGACGCCCGCCCAGCGGCGGTTGTCGATCTCCAGCTTGATCGCCGCGTAGGTGTCGGTCTTCGACTTGGGGTCGATGCCCTCCTCTTCGAGGTAGCCGATGACCTTCTCGCCGCCCTGCCAGCCGCCCGCGTACTGCCCGCGCACGGTGCTGCGGCCCAGGTCCCTGGGCAGCCGTACCGCGCCGAGCACCTTCTCCTTCTCCGCGGCCAGCGCGTCCGCGCCGAAGGAGGCGGGCTCCTCCATGGCCGTGAGGGCCATCAGCTGGAGCAGGTGGTTCTGGATGACGTCACGGGCGGCGCCGATGCCGTCGTAGTAACCGGCGCGACCGCCGATGCCGATGTCCTCGGCCATGGTGATCTGCACATGGTCCACGAACGACCGGTTCCAGATCGGCTCGAACATCTGGTTGGCGAACCGCAGCGCCAGGATGTTCTGGACGGTCTCCTTGCCGAGGTAGTGGTCGATCCGGAAGACCTGGTCCGACGAGAACACCTCGTGCACGACCTTGTTCAGCTCCTCGGCCGACTTCAGGTCGTGGCCGAACGGCTTCTCGATGACCGCGCGCCGCCAGGAACCGCCCGACTGGTCGGCCAGCCCGTGCTTCTTCAGCTGCTGGATGACCACCGGGAAGGAGCGCGGCGGCACCGACAGGTAGAAGGCGAAGTTGCCGCCCGTCCCCTGCGCCTTGTCCAGCTCCTCGATGGTGGCGCGCAGCCGGTCGAAGGCGTCGTCGTCGTCGAAGGTGCCCTGGACGAAGCGCATCCCCTGGATGAGCTGCTGCCAGACCTCCTCACGGAACGGTGTGCGCGAGTGCTCCTTCACCGCGTCGTGCACGACCTCGGCGAAGTCCTCGTGCTCCCAGTCGCGGCGGGCGAAGCCCACCAGCGAGAAGCCCGGCGGCAGCAGACCCCGGTTGGCGAGGTCGTACACCGCGGGCATCAGCTTCTTGCGCGACAGGTCGCCCGTGACACCGAAGATGACCAGACCGGACGGCCCCGCGATCCGCGGGAGCCGTCGGTCGGCCGGGTCACGAAGCGGGTTCGCTCCGGAACCGGAAAGGGGTGACAAGTCAGCCCTCCGTAGGGGCGAGGCGCTCAAGCTCCGCCTGGGTGGACTTCAGCAGGTCGTTCCAGGACGCCTCGAACTTCTCGACGCCCTCGTCCTCCAGCACCTGCACGACGTCGTCGTACGAGACGCCGAGCCTCTCCAGCGCGTCCAGGTCGGCACGCGCCTGCTCATAGGTGCCGGCGACGGTGTCACCGGTGATCTCGCCGTGGTCCTCGGTGGCCTCCAGCGTGGCCTCCGGCATGGTGTTGACCGTGTTCGGGGCGACCAGCTCGGTGACGTACAGCGTGTCCGGGTACGCCGGGTCCTTCACACCGGTCGACGCCCACAGCGGACGCTGCTTGTTGGCGCCCGCGTTCTCCAGCGCGCTCCAGCGGTCCGAGGAGAAGACCTCCTCGTACGCCTGGTAGGCGAGGCGGGCGTTGGCGACGGCGGCCTTGCCGCGCAGCGCCTTGGCCTCGTCGGTGCCGATCCCGTTCAGGCGCTTGTCGATCTCGGTGTCCACGCGGGACACGAAGAACGACGCCACGGAGTGGATCTTCGACAGGTCCAGGCCGCGCTCCTTGGCCTTCTCCAGGCCGGAGAGGTAGGCGTCCATGACGGCCCGGTACCGCTCCAGGGAGAAGATCAGGGTGACGTTGACGCTGATGCCGTGACCGATCGTGGAGGCGATCGCCGGCAGGCCCGCCCGGGTGGCCGGGATCTTGATCAGGGTGTTCGGGCGGTCGACGAGCCAGGCGAGCTGCTTGGCCTCGGCGACGGTCGCCTTCTCGTTGTGCGCCAGGCGCGGGTCGACCTCGATGGAGACCCGGCCGTCCTTGCCGCCGGTGGCGTCGAAGACCGGGCGCAGGATGTCGGCGGCGTCGCGGACGTCCGCCGTGGTGATCATGCGGATGGCCTCTTCGACGGTGACCTTGCGGGCGGCGAGGTCCGACAGCTGCTGCTCGTAGCCGTCGCCGGCGGAGATCGCCTTCTGGAAGATCGTCGGGTTGGTGGTGACGCCCACGACGTGCTGCTGGTCGATCAGCTCGGCGAGGTTGCCGGACGTGATCCGCTTGCGCGACAGGTCGTCCAGCCAGATCGCGACGCCTTCCTCGGAGAGGCGCTTGAGTGCGTCTGTCATGGAATTACATCTCCTACGTGTCGTATATGAGCGTCAGCGCTGGGCGGCGGTGAGGGATTCCCGGGCCTTGGCGGCCACGTTCTCCGCAGTGAAACCGAACTCGCGGAAGAGGAGCTTGCCGTCGGCGGAAGCACCGAAGTGCTCCAGGGAAACGATGCGGCCGGCATCCCCCACGTACTTGTGCCAGGTCAGCCCGATACCAGCCTCCACGGCGACCCGGGCCTTGACGGACGGCGGCAGCACGGAGTCCCGGTACCCCTGGTCCTGCTGCTCGAACCACTCGACCGACGGCATGGACACGACCCGCGTGGGCACGCCCTCGGCCTGCAGCTGCTCGCGCGCCTCGACGGCCACGTGCACCTCGGAACCGGTGGCGATCAGGATGACCTGCGGCTCGCCGCCTTCCGCCTCGAACAGCACGTAGCCACCGCGCGCGGCGTCCTCGTTGGGCTCGTAGGTCGGCACGCCCTGACGGGTCAGCGCCAGGCCGTGCGGCTGGCCCTTGCCGAACTCCTTGGTGTAGCGCTTGAGGATCTCGCGCCAGGCGATCGCGGTCTCGTTGGCGTCGGCCGGGCGGACGATGTTCAGGCCGGGGATGGCGCGCAGCGAGGCCAGGTGCTCGACCGGCTGGTGGGTGGGGCCGTCCTCGCCCAGACCGATGGAGTCGTGCGTCCACACGTACGTCACCGGCAGGTGCATCAGGGCCGACAGGCGCACGGCGTTGCGCATGTAGTCGGAGAAGACGAGGAAGGTGCCGCCGTAGATCCGGGTGTTCCCGTGCAGGGCGATGCCGTTCATCTCGGCGCCCATGGAGTGCTCACGGATGCCGTAGTGGATCGTGCGCCCGTACGGGTTGGCCTCGGGCAGCGGGTTGCCCTCGGGCAGGAAGGAGCTGTCCTTGTCGATGGTGGTGTTGTTCGACCCGGCCAGGTCGGCGGAGCCGCCCCACAGCTCGGGGATCACCGCGCCCAGCGCCTGCAGCACCTTGCCGGAGGCGGCACGCGTGGCGATGCCCTTGCCGGGCTCGAAGACCGGGATCTTCTCCTCCCAGCCGGTGGGCAGCTCACCCGCGCTGATGCGGTCGAACTCCGCCGCGCGCTCCGGGTTGGCGTCCCGCCACAGCTGCAGGGACTTCTCCCACTCGGCCTTCGCCTGGGCACCGCGCTCCAGGGCCTTGCGGGTGTGGCCGATCACCTCGTCGGAGACCTCGAAGGTCTGCTCCGGGTCGAAGCCGAGCACGCGCTTGGTGGCCGCGACCTCCTCCTCGCCCAGCGCCGAGCCGTGCGCGGCCTCGGTGTTCTGCGCGTTCGGGGCGGGCCAGGCGATGATGGAGCGCATCGCGATGAAGGACGGCCGGTCGGTGACGGCCTTCGCCTCCTGGATCGCGGCGTGGATCGCGGCCGGGTCCAGGTCACCGTTGGCCTGGGCCTCCACCCGCTGCACGTGCCAGCCGTACGCCTCGTACCGCTTGACCGTGTCCTCGGAGACGGCCGTCTCCGTGTCGCCCTCGATCGAGATGTGGTTGTCGTCCCACAGCAGGATCAGATTGCCCAGCTTCTGGTGCCCGGCCAGCGAGGAGGCCTCGGCGGAGATGCCCTCCTGCAGGCAGCCGTCACCGGCGATGCAGTAGACGAAGTGGTCGAACGGCGACTCACCGGCCGGCGCGTCCGGGTCGAACAGGCCGCGCTCGTAGCGGGCGGCCATCGCCATGCCCACCGCGTTGGCGACACCCTGCCCGAGCGGGCCGGTGGTGGTCTCCACGCCCTTGGTGTGCCCGTACTCCGGGTGGCCCGGGGTCTTCGAACCCCAGGTCCGGAAGGCCTTCAGGTCCTCCAGCTCCAGGCCGAAACCGGCCAGGTACAGCTGGGTGTACAGCGTCAGGGACGAGTGGCCGGCGGACAGCACGAAGCGGTCGCGCCCCACCCACTCCGGATCGGCCGGGTCGTGCCGCATCACCTTCTGGAAGAGGGTGTAGGCGGCCGGAGCCAGGCTCATCGCCGTACCGGGATGGCCGTTGCCGACCTTCTGTACGGCGTCGGCGGCCAGGACGCGGGCGGTGTCCACGGCCCGCTGGTCCAGCTCGGTCCACTCAAGGTCTGTGGTGGTCGGCTTGGTGCTCACCCTGGGTCAGGGCTCCTCTCCACATGTCGGTCGCCGGTCTTCGGGGCATGCCCCCACCCGGCCGCCGGCGGGCTTGGCGCCCACCGGCCGCTGACGAGCCTACCCCCGTAAGGACGTGCGTTTTTTCGAGTGTTTCCAGACTGCCGGGAGTCCGTACGATCCGCCTCCCGACTGGCCGAGCGCCGCATTCGGCACATGAATACGCACGCTGACATCTGAGCGCTCAACCGAGTGGTGGGACCTCTCTTATGGGGCCCCTCTCATGGGGGCCGCCAACACGACCCCACCCCCGCGAAGGCCGGGGTATGGGCAACGTCTAAAGTGGCGTGGTACGCGCGAGCCTTTACCGGGACTTCACACGGGGAGGCTTGCTGGGATGTCTCTGTCAGGGGTGTGCGTGACGGCCGTCGAATCCCGTCCTGGGGGCACCTCCCAGGCCCTTAAGGCACTGGGGGAGGGCGAGCTGGGTGGCGCGAGCCAGGGCCCGGTGCACCGGCCGTTCGGGGCCCGTGTCAAGGCGTTCGTGGCTCTGACCAAGCCGCGGATCATCGAGCTGCTGCTCATCACCACCGTTCCGGTGATGTTCCTGGCGCAGCGGGGCGTGCCGGACCTCAAGCTGGTCCTGCTCACCTGCGTCGGCGGCTACCTCTCCGCGGGCGGCGCCAACGCGCTCAACATGTACATCGACCGGGACATCGACGCCCTGATGGACCGCACCTCGCAGCGGCCGCTGGTCACCGGCATGGTCAGCCCGCCCGAGTGCCTGGCCTTCGGCATCACCCTGGCGGTCGTCTCGACGCTGCTGTTCGGGCTCACCGTCAACTGGCTGTCCGCCTGGCTCTCCCTCGGCGCCCTCCTCTTCTACGTCGTCGTCTACACGATGATCCTCAAGCGGCGTACGTCGCAGAACATCGTGTGGGGCGGCATCGCCGGCTGCCTCCCGGTACTCATCGGCTGGTCCTCGGTCACGAACTCGATGTCCTGGGCGCCGGTCATCCTCTTCCTCGTCATGTTCTTCTGGACGCCGCCGCACTACTGGCCGCTGTCCATGAAGGTCAAGGAGGACTACGCGCGCGTGGGCGTGCCGATGCTCCCGGTCATCGCCTCCAACAAGGTCGTCGCCCGCCAGATCGTCATCTACAGCTGGGTGATGGTCCTGGTCTCCCTGCTCCTCACCCCGCTCGGCTACACCGGCTGGTTCTACACGGTGGTCGCCCTCGCGGCCGGCGGCTTCTGGCTGTGGGAGGCGCACGGGCTGCAGAACCGGGCGAAGGCCGAGGTGACGGGCGCGAAGCTCAAGGAAATGCGGCTCTTCCACTGGTCGATCACCTATGTGTCGATCCTGTTCGTCGCGGTCGCGGTGGACCCGTTCCTGCGCTGACCTGTTCCTGCGCTGGCCTCCGCCGGGCGTACGTCACACGGGCCTGCTCTCGCCAGTCGATCTACTCGTGAGTAGCATCCTGGTCATGGCAGACACGCAGCAGGTTGACCCGAAGGCCGAGCGCAGGGCGGCGAAGCTCGCCCACCAGATCAGCACCTTCGCCAAGGCCCACGGCGGCGCCGAGGGCCAGGTGGCCCACATCGGCGAACGCGGCGCCCGCATCGTGCTCGTCGGCGAGGACGGCGGCTGGGGGGACCTGGTGGCACCCAGCACGGAGATCGCCGAGCAGGCGGTCGCGAAGTCCGGCATCACCGTCCACGAGTCGTTCGACGGCGAGTTCGCGGCGAAGGTGACGACGGGGTCGTACGAGTGGAAGAGGATGGCGGGCATCCAGATCGGCGGCTAGCCCGGGCGGTGCTGGTGCGCCGACCGCCGGTCCGCTGGCTGCTCGCGCAGTTCCCCGCGCCCCTTTGGGTCGGCTGCCGCCACCTGAACTCGGTTCACCCGTTAGGACGGGTAAGGCAGCACAGCGCGTCCTCTACGGGGAGCCTCGGATGATCGAAACGCCGTCCCTCGTGGACCAGTACTGCCACGGCGTACTGCGGACGGAACTGGGCCTCGGCACCTTCGAGGCCCAGCTGGCCCGCACCGAGGGCCCTCCCGCACCCGGCACCACCCTCTTCGACACCCAGACGGGCTTCGCCGTACGACGCTGGTGCCCGCCCCTGCTCGGCCTGGAACCGCACTGCCCGCCCGCCCGCTATCTGGCCCGGCGCCGGGAGCTGGGCGTCCTGGAAACGGGCCGCAGGCTGCTGCGCGGCAGCGGCATCACCACGTACCTGGTCGACACCGGTCTGCCCGGCGATCTCACCGGCCCCGCCGAGATGGCCTGCGACGGCGGCGCCGAGGCCCGCGAGATCGTCCGGCTGGAGCTGCTCGCGGAGCAGGTCGCGGACACCTCCGGCACCGTCGAGTCCTTCCTCGCCAACCTCGCCGAGTCCGTGCACGGCGCGGCCGCGCACGCCGTCGCCTTCACCTCCGTCGCGGGCCTCAGACACGGCCTGGCCCTCGCGCCCGAGCCGCCGGGACCGGGGGAGGTACGGGGCGCGGCGGGCCGCTGGCTGGCCGGCCGGCGGGTCGGCGGCGCGCTCACCGATCCCGTACTGCTGCGGCACCTGCTGTGGATCGCCGTCGCCTCGGGGCTGCCGCTGCAGCTGCACGCCGGGCTCGGCGAGCCGGGCTCCCGCATCGACCGCACCGACCCCGTGCTGCTCACCGACTTCGTCCGGGCCACGGCCGGCCTCGGCACCGACCTGATCCTGCTGCACGGCTATCCGTACCACCGGCACGCCGCCCATCTGGCCGGGGTCTTCCCGCACGTCTACGCCGACTCCGGCGCCGCCCTCGTGCGGACCGGCGCCCGTGCGTCCACGGTCCTCGCCGAGATCCTGGAGCTGGCCCCCTTCGGCAAGATCCTCTTCTCCACCGGCGCCCATGGCCTGCCCGAGCTGCACGTCGTCGGCGCCCGCCTCTTCCGCGAGGCCCTGAACCGGATCCTGGGCACCTGGGTCGCCGACGGCGCCTGGTCGCTGGAGGACGCCCAGCGGGTGGCCCGGATGGTCGCGGCGGACAACGCGCGCCGGGTGTACGGGCTGGGCTGAGCGCCGGGAGGACGGGCCGAGCGGCCGGCGGCCGCTACGCGCGCGTGCCCACCGTCACCTCGGCCGAGGGGCCGGGCAGGTCGAGGGCGGCCTCCGGGCGTTCGCGGAGCGACAGCAGGACCCGCAGGGCGCCGATCCACACCAGGCAGGAGCCGAACATGTGCAGCGCGACCAGCACCCCGGGCAGGTGGGTGAAGTACTGCACGTAACCGATCACGCCCTGAGCGAGCAGGATCAGGAACAGTTCGCGCGTGCGCGCCAGCGGCCCCTTCGGCGCGTCCACGGCCTTCAGCACGAACCACAGGGCGAACGTCAGCGTCACCACGATCCACGCGAGCACCGCGTGCAGCTTGGCCACGGTCTCCCAGTCGACGGGGATCCGCTTGACCTCGCTGGAGTCACCCGCGTGCGGACCGGCACCGGTCACCGCCGTGCCGGCGACGATGAGCAGCAGGGACGCGGCCACCAGGAACCACACCAGCTGCTGCACGGCCTTGCCGACCAGCGGCCGGGCCGCTCCGTCGCCCTCGCGGGTGCGCTGCCACATCACCGCGGCGACCGCCACCAGAGCCGTCGCCGACAGGAAGTGGACCGCGACGGTGTACGGGTTGAGGCCCACCAGCACCACGATGCCGCCGATGACCGCGTTGCTCATCACCAGCCAGAACTGCGCCCAGCCCAGCCGGGTCAGGCTGCGCCGGTACGGCTTCTCGGAGCGCGCGGCGATGATCGCCCAGCCGACCGCGGCGCACAGCACGTACGTCAGCATCCGGTTGCCGAACTCGATCGCGCTGTGGTAGCTCAGCGCGTTCGTCGGCGTGAGCGAGCCGTCGGTGCACTCGGGCCAGGTCGGGCAGCCGAGGCCCGAGGCGGTCAACCGGACGACACCGCCGGTGACGACGATGACCACCGCCATCACGAGGGCGGAGAGAGCCGCCCGCTGGACGGTCCGGGGCCGCGGGGTCCAGCGGTCGGCGATGAAGGCGAGCGGATTGCGCAGAGCCGCTACGGCGTCGGCGGGGTTCAGCTTGGGCACGCCCCCCATCGTAGGCCGCCGCTTGTGCACGCTTTCACGAGGGTCCCGTGACGGCTCACTCCCAGCGGAAGAACTTTCCCGCGGCCGCCAGAGCGACGACCGCCCACACCGCCAGAATCCCCAGGTCGCCCCAGGGCACCCCGGCCCCGTGCTGGAGCACGTCCCGCAGGCCGCCCGAGAGCGCGGAGATCGGCAGCAGGCCCAGCACGTGCTGGGCGGCCGGACCGAACTTCTCCAGCGGCACGATGACGCCGCCGCCGACGAGCAGCAGCAGGAAGACCAGGTTGGCGGCGGCCAGGGTCGCCTCCGCCTTGAGCGTGCCCGCCATCAGCAGCCCGAGCCCGGAGAAGGCGGCCGTACCGAGCACGAGGAGGAGCAGGACGGCGGCGGGGTTGCCGTGCGGGGACCAGCCCAGCGCGAAGGCGATCACCGTCAGCAGGACCACCTGGAGAACCTCGGTGACCAGCACGGACACCGTCTTCGCGGTCATCAGGCCCCAGCGGGGCAGCGGCGAGGAGGCGAGCCGCTTGAGCACGCCGTAGCGGCGCTCGAAGCCGGTCGCGATGGCCTGCCCGGTGAACGCCGTCGACATCACGGCCAGCGCCAGGATGCCGGGGGCCAGGAAGTCCACCGCCTCGCCCTTGCCGGTGTCCACGATGTCCACGGAGCTGAAGAGCACCAGCAGCAGCGTCGGGATGACGACCGTCAGCAGCAGTTGCTCGCCGTTGCGCAGCAGCATCTTCGTCTCCAGCGCCGCCTGCGCCGCGATCATGCGGGGGAGGGGCGCCGCACCCGGCTTCGGGGCGTACGTACCAACAGTCACGAGCGCAGCTCCTTGCCGGTCAGTTCCAGGAAGACGTCCTCCAGCGTGTGCCGCTCCACCGAGATGCGGTCCGGCATCACCCCGTGCTGGGCGCACCAGGAGGTCACGGTGGCCAGCAGCTGCGGGTCGACCTTGCCGACGACCCGGTAGCTGCCCGGGGTCAGCTCGGCGGCCGTGCAGTCGGCCGGGAGCGCCTTCAGCAGGGAGCCGACGTCGAGGCCGGGGCGGCCGGTGAAGCGCAGGGTGTTCTCCGCGCCGCCCTTGCACAGCTCCTCCGGGGAGCCCTGGGCGATGACCCGGCCGCCGTCGATGATCGCCACGTCGTCGGCGAGCTGCTCGGCCTCTTCCATGTAGTGCGTGGTGAGGATCACCGATACGCCGTCGGCGCGCAGGTCCTTCACCAGGTCCCAGGTGGCCCGGCGGGCCTGCGGGTCGAGGCCGGCCGTCGGCTCGTCCAGGAAGACCAGCTCCGGGCGCCCCACCACGGCCATGGCGAGCGCGAGCCGCTGCTGCTGGCCGCCGGACAGCCGCCGGTAGCCGGTCCGCCCGCAGCTGCCGAGACCCAGCCGCTCGATCAGCGCGTCCACGTCCAGCGGATGCGCGTGCAGCTTGGCGACATGCCGCAGCATCTCGTCGGCCCGCGCGCCGGAGTACACGCCGCCGGACTGGAGCATCACACCGATACGGGGACGCAGCTCGGCGGACTGGCGCACCGGGTCGAGGCCCAGGACGCGCACCGTGCCGGAATCCGGCTTCCGGTACCCCTCGCAGGTCTCGACCGTGGTCGTCTTCCCCGCCCCGTTGGGACCGAGTACGGCGGTCACACCCGCCCCGGCCACAAGGTCGAGGCCGTCCACCGCGGTCTTCGTGCCGTACCGCTTCACCAGGGCCTGTACCTGGACCACGGGCTCAGTTTGCATGAACCCAGAGTCTAGGGAGATGCCGGACCGCTCAGGCGCGGGGGTGGGAGATCTCCTCCCCACGGGGCCGGTGGACGGCCAGCCAGCGCTCGGCGTAGGCCACGGCGTCCGCCACCGGGAACAGCCGTACCCCGGCAGCGCCCACCGTCCCGCGCACGACCGGCCGGTCCCGCTCGAAGTCGTGGCCCAGTTCGTCGAACCGGTCCTCGTCGATCGACACCTCGACCACCGTCTCCCAGCCGCCCCCGGGCGCGGGCCGCCCGACCTCGACGAGCGGCGCGGGTATCCGGTACTCGGCCAGGTGGAAGGCGGTGCAGGAGCCGTATCCCGCGCCCAGCAGCAGCACCCGGGCCCCCAGCTTCTCCAGCCGCGCCAGTGGACTGCGCTCTCCCAGCCGGCAGTCGGGCGCGTGGCCGTCGGTGATGTCGTGCGCGTGCGGGCCGAGCGCGGCGAAGGAGGTCTGCGGGTGCGCGCTGCGCAGGGCGCCGGGCCAGGTCCGTACGGTCTCCGGGATCACGCCGACGCCCAGCGTGGGGGTGATCAGCGGGTCGTAGGCGGGCATCGTGGCGCGGATCCGGTCCCACCACTCCTCGGGCACCGGCGGGTTCGCCCACCCGGCCGGGTCGGACAGGTCACCGGACTGGGCCGGGACGACCAGCGTGCCCGACGGGCCGAGGGCGTCGAGAAGTCCCTGGACCACCGCGACGGCGCCTCCGTTGACCCAGCCGAGGGAACTGAGGGAGGAGTGCACGAGGAGGATCTCGCCGGACTCGACACCCAGCAGACGCAGCTGTGCGGCGATGGTGTCGCGGGTGACAAGAGGGCCGGTCGGAGGGGGTGCGGGCATGGTTCGCGAGTCTGGCCGACGGGCCCCTGCACCGCCAGTGATTTCCCTGCTCAGGACAGCGCCGGAGGACTGACCGGAGATCGTTTCCGCAGGTCAGATTAGGTATGCCTAAGTGACGCAGGGCACCGCTCGATGATCCGGACGGCGCTTGTCAGGCTCCGAAGAATTACGCAACAATGGCGTTGTGAAAAACGTCGGCGAGGCTCGGGAGGCTCCCCTGGGGGCCCCACAGGAGGAACTCGCGACCGGTGAGCGCTCCACGCGCAACCGTGTCGCGCGCTCCATCCTGGACCACGGCCCGTCGACCGTCGCCGAACTCGCCGGCCGGCTGGGACTGACCCAGGCGGCCGTCCGGCGTCACCTGGACGCACTCGTCGCGGAGAACGTCGTGGAGGCCCGCGAACAGCGCGTGTACGGCACGCGCACGCGTGGCCGCCCCGCCAAGGTCTTCGCGCTCACCGACTGCGGCCGCGACGCCTTCGACCAGTCGTACGACAAGCTCGCCGTGGACGCGCTCCGCTGGATCGCCGAGCAGGGGGGCGGCCCCGAGGCGGTCGCCGCCTTCGCCCGCGCCCGGATCGCCGCCCAGGCGAGCGCGTACCGCAAGGCGATCGAGGCCGTGACGCCCGACAAGCGCGCCGAAGCACTGGCCAAGGCCTTGAGCGTGGACGGGTACGCTGCTACGGCGCGCAGCGCACCGGTCGGCGAGCAGCTGTGCCAGCACCACTGCCCGGTCGCCCATGTCGCGGAGCAGTTTCCGCAGCTGTGCGAGGCGGAGACGGAGATCTTCGCAGAGCTGCTGGGTACCCACGTCCAGCGACTGGCGACCATCGCGCACGGCGACGGCGTCTGCACGACGTTCATCCCCAAGACATCCACTGACGCACCTGCAAGCACGGCCGGGAGGAACCCCGCATGACTCTCCCCACGGAGACTGCCCACCCCGAACTTGAGGGCCTGGGCAAGTACGAATACGGCTGGGCCGACTCCGACGTGGCCGGTGCCTCCGCCAGGCGTGGCCTGAACGAGGAGGTCGTCCGCGACATCTCCGGCAAGAAGTCGGAGCCGGAGTGGATGACCAAGCTGCGCCTGAAGGGCCTGAAGCTCTTCGAGAAGAAGCCGATGCCGAACTGGGGCTCCGACCTCTCGGGCATCGACTTCGACAACATCAAGTACTTCGTGCGCTCCACGGAGAAGCAGGCGGAGTCCTGGGAGGACCTGCCCGAGGACATCAAGAACACCTACGACAAGCTGGGCATCCCGGAGGCCGAGAAGCAGCGCCTGGTCGCCGGCGTCGCCGCCCAGTACGAGTCGGAGGTCGTCTACCACCAGATCCGCGAGGACCTGGAGGAGCAGGGTGTCATCTTCCTCGACACCGACACCGCCCTGAAGGAGCACCCGGAGCTCTTCAAGGAGTACTTCGGGACCGTCATCCCCGCCGGTGACAACAAGTTCGCGGCCCTGAACACCGCCGTGTGGTCGGGCGGCTCCTTCATCTACGTCCCCAAGGGCGTGCACGTCGAGATCCCGCTGCAGGCCTACTTCCGCATCAACACGGAGAACATGGGCCAGTTCGAGCGGACCCTGATCATCGTCGACGAGGGTGCCTACGTGCACTACGTCGAGGGCTGTACGGCCCCGATCTACAAGTCGGACTCGCTGCACTCCGCGGTCGTCGAGATCATCGTCAAGAAGAACGCCCGCTGCCGCTACACGACCATCCAGAACTGGTCGAACAACGTCTACAACCTGGTCACCAAGCGCGCCGTGGCCTACGAGGGCGCGACCATGGAGTGGATCGACGGCAACATCGGCTCCAAGGTGACGATGAAGTACCCGGCCGTCTACCTGATGGGCGAGCACGCCAAGGGCGAGACCCTGTCCATCGCCTTCGCGGGCGAGGGCCAGCACCAGGACGCCGGTTCCAAGATGGTCCACATGGCGCCGAACACCTCGTCCAACATCGTCTCCAAGTCGGTGGCGCGCGGCGGCGGCCGTACCTCCTACCGCGGCCTGGTCGAGATCGGCGAGGGTGCCCACGGCTCCAAGTCCAACGTGCTGTGTGACGCGCTGCTGGTCGACACCATCTCCCGCTCCGACACGTACCCCTACGTCGACGTCCGCGAGGACGACGTGTCCATGGGCCACGAGGCGACCGTCTCCAAGGTCTCCGAGGACCAGCTCTTCTACCTGATGAGCCGCGGTCTGTCCGAGTTCGAGGCGATGGCGATGATCGTGCGCGGCTTCGTCGAGCCGATCGCCAAGGAACTGCCCATGGAGTACGCGCTGGAACTCAACCGGCTGATCGAGCTGCAGATGGAGGGCGCGGTCGGCTAGGACCCGCCCCGGACAGCAGCCAGCAATTTCTGACGTAGGAAGAGAGCAGACCGACAGCCATGGCTGAGGCTCAGAACATCCCCGTGGGGTCCACCACCGCGGGCCAGATCGCGGTCGCCGCCGAGTCGACCGTCGTCTCGCGCATGAGCGCGCCCCCGTCCTTCGACGTGGCGGACTTCCCGGTCCCGCACGGTCGTGAGGAGGAGTGGCGGTTCACGCCGCTGGAGCGGCTGCGCGGGCTGCACGACGGCACCGCGGTCGCGACCGGCGACGGCGTGAAGGTGGACGTCCAGGCCCCCGAGGGCGTGACCGTCGAGACCGTCGGCCGTGACGACGCCCGCATCGGCAGGGCCGGCACCCCGGTGGACCGCGTCGCCGCCCAGGCGTACTCCGCCTTCGAGCAGGCCGGCGTGGTCACCGTGCCCAAGGAGACGGTGCTCACCGAGCCGATCCGGATCGCCGTGCACGGCGAGGGCGGGGTCGCCTACGGCCACCAGGTGATCGAGCTGGGCGCCTTCGCCGAGGCCGTCGTGGTCATCGACCACACCGGTGACGCGGTGCTCGCCGCCAACGTCGACTACGTCCTGGGCGACGGCGCCAAGCTGACCGTCGTCTCCGTCCAGGACTGGGACGACAAGGCCGTGCACGTGGGCCAGCACAACGCGCTGATCGGCCGGGACACCACCTTCAAGTCGTTCGTGGTCACCTTCGGCGGCGACCTCGTACGCCTGCACCCGCGCGTGACCTACGCCGGCACCGGTGGCGAGGCCGAACTGTTCGGCCTGTACTTCACCGACGCCGGGCAGCACCAGGAGCACCGCCTGCTGGTCACCCACAACACCCCGCACTGCAAGTCGAACGTCGTCTACAAGGGCGCGCTCCAGGGCGACGACGCGCACGCGGTCTGGATCGGCGACGTGCTCATCGAGGCCAAGGCCGAGGGCACGGACACCTACGAGATGAACCGCAACCTGGTCCTCACCGACGGCGCGCGCGTCGACTCGGTGCCGAACCTGGAGATCGAGACCGGCGAGATCGTCGGCGCCGGCCACGCCTCCGCCACCGGCCGCTTCGACGACGAGCAGCTCTTCTACCTGATGGCCCGCGGCATCCCGGAGCACGAGGCCCGCCGCCTGGTGGTCCGCGGCTTCTTCGCCGAGCTGGTCCAGCAGATCGGTGTCACCGACATCGAGGAGCGCCTGCTCGCCAAGATCGAGGAAGAGCTGGAGGCGTCGGTCGCATGACGTCGTTCGTACGCGCCTGCGGGCTGAGCGAGCTGGAGGAGGACACCCCGAAGCGGGTGGAACTCGACGGCACGCCGGTCTCGGTCGTCAAGACCGAGGGGGAGGTGTTCGCCATCTACGACATCTGCTCCCACGCGAACGTCTCGCTGTCCGAGGGTGAGGTGGAGGACTGCCAGATCGAGTGCTGGCTGCACGGCTCCTCCTTCGACCTCCGCACCGGCAAGCCGTCCGGCCTCCCGGCCACGCGCCCCGTCCCCGTATACCCCGTAAAGATCGAAGGGGACGACGTTCTCGTCTCCCTCACCCAGGAGTCCTGAGGCACCCATGGCAACGCTTGAAATCCGAGACCTGCACGTCACCGTCGAGGCCGACAACGCCACGAAGGAGATCCTCAAGGGCGTCGACCTCACCGTGAAGCAGGGCGAGACGCACGCCATCATGGGCCCCAACGGCTCGGGCAAGTCGACCCTCGCCTACTCCCTCGCGGGTCACCCGAAGTACACGATCACCGAGGGCACCGTGCTGCTCGACGGCGAGGACGTCCTGGAGATGTCCGTCGACGAGCGCGCCCGCGCGGGCCTGTTCCTGGCGATGCAGTACCCGGTCGAGGTCCCCGGTGTCTCGGTCTCCAACTTCCTGCGCACCTCCGCCACCGCGATCCGCGGCGAGGCCCCCAAGCTGCGCACCTGGGTGAAGGAGGTCAAGGAGGCCATGGAGCGCCTCAACATGGACCCCTCCTTCGCCGAGCGCAACGTCAACGAGGGCTTCTCCGGCGGTGAGAAGAAGCGCCACGAGATCCTCCAGCTGGAGCTGCTCAAGCCGAAGGTCGCGATCCTGGACGAGACGGACTCCGGTCTCGACGTCGACGCGCTGCGCATCGTCTCCGAGGGCGTCAACCGCGTCCGCGAGACCGGCGAGGTCGGCACCCTGCTGATCACGCACTACACGCGCATCCTGCGCTACATCAAGCCCGACTTCGTCCACGTCTTCTCCGGCGGCCGGATCGTCGAGTCCGGCGGCGCCGAGCTCGCCGACAAGCTGGAGGACGAGGGCTACGAGGCATACACGAAGGGTGGCGCATCCGCGTGACACAGCTGCCGGGCCTCCTCGACACCGAGGCGATCCGCAAGGACTTCCCCGTCCTGGACCGCGTGGTCCACGACGGCAAGAAGCTCGTGTACCTGGACAACGCGGCGACCAGCCAGAAGCCGCGCCAGGTGCTGGACGCCCTGAGCGAGTACTACGAGCGCTACAACGCCAACGTCCACCGCGGTGTGCATGTGCTCGCCGAGGAGGCCACGGCGCTGTACGAGGGCGCGCGCGACAAGGTCGCCGCGTTCATCAACGCGCCCAGCCGCGACGAGGTGATCTTCACCAAGAACGCCTCCGAGTCGCTGAACCTCGTGGCGAACATGCTGGGCTGGGCCGACGAGCCCTACCGGGTGGACCACGAGACCGAGATCGTCATCACGGAGATGGAGCACCACTCCAACATCGTGCCGTGGCAGCTGCTGGCGCAGCGCACGGGCGCGAAGCTGAAGTGGTTCGGCCTCACCGACGACGGCCGCCTGGACCTCTCCAACATCGACGAGATCATCACGGAGAAGACGAAGATCGTCTCCTTCGTGCTGGTGTCGAACATCCTGGGCACCGTCAACCCGGTCGAGACGATAATCCGCCGCGCCCAGGAGGTCGGAGCGCTCGTCTGCATCGACGCCTCCCAGGCCGCCCCGCACATGCCGCTGGACGTGCAGGCGCTGCAGGCCGACTTCGTGGCCTTCACCGGCCACAAGATGTGCGGACCGACCGGCATCGGCGTCCTGTGGGGCCGCCAGGAGCTGCTGGAGGACCTTCCTCCCTTCCTGGGCGGCGGCGAGATGATCGAGACCGTCTCGATGCACTCGTCCACCTACGCCCCGGCGCCGCACAAGTTCGAGGCGGGCACGCCCCCGATCGCTCAGGCGGTCGGCCTCGGCGCCGCGATCGACTACCTCCAGTCGATCGGCATGGACAAGGTCCTCGCCCATGAGCACGCGCTCACCGAGTACGCCGTGCAGAAGCTGAGCGAGGTCCCGGACCTCCGCATCATCGGCCCGACGACGGCCGAGGACCGGGGCGCCGCGATCTCCTTCACGCTGGGCGACATCCACCCGCACGACGTGGGCCAGGTCCTCGACGAGCAGGGCATCGCGGTCCGCGTCGGCCACCACTGCGCCCGGCCCGTCTGCCTCCGCTACGGAATTCCTGCGACCACGCGAGCGTCGTTCTATCTGTACTCCACGCCGGCCGAGATCGACGCACTGGTCGACGGCCTGGAGCACGTACGGAACTTCTTCGGCTGAGAGGCGTGAGCTGAAACCGTGAAGCTGGACTCCATGTACCAGGAAGTCATCCTGGACCACTACAAGAACCCCCACGGGCGTGGTCTGCGGGATGGCGACGCCGAGGTGCACCATGTGAACCCGACGTGCGGCGACGAGATCACCCTCCGCGTGAAGTACGACGGCACCAAGATCGCGGACGTCTCGTACGAGGGCCAGGGCTGCTCCATCAGCCAGGCCTCCGCCTCCGTGCTGAACGAGCTGCTGGTCGGCAAGGACCTGACCGAGGCGCAGAAGATCCAGGAGACCTTCCTGGAGCTGATGCAGTCCAAGGGCCGGATCGAGCCGGACGACGCGATGGAGGACATCCTGGAGGACGCGGTCGCGTTCGCCGGTGTCTCCAAGTACCCCGCGCGGGTCAAGTGCGCCCTCCTGAGCTGGATGGCGTGGAAGGACGCGACGGCCCAGGCGCTGGGTGGCGCCGACGCCGAAAGGAAGACGGCATGACCGACACCGCTGAGATGAAGCCGGCCACGGAGGAGGAACTCCGGGAGGCGCTGTACGACGTGGTCGATCCCGAGCTGGGCATCGACGTCGTCAACCTGGGCCTGATCTACGGCATCCACATCGACGACGCGAACATCGCGACGATCGACATGACCCTGACCTCCGCGGCCTGCCCGCTGACGGACGTCATCGAGGACCAGGCCAAGTCCGCCACGGACGGCCTCGTCAACGAACTGCGCATCAACTGGGTCTGGATGCCCCCGTGGGGCCCCGACAAGATCACGGACGACGGTCGCGAGCAGCTGCGGGCGCTCGGCTTCAACGTCTGAGACAGAGCCTGTGAAAGGGGCCACGGCAGCACGCCGCGGCCCCTTTTCGTCTGCGGGGACCCCGGACGCCCGGCCCCCCATGCGTACGGCCGTACACATCGTTGTGTACGCTCGTACACATGGGATACCTGACACTCGCCGGCGCCATAGCCGCCGAGGTCGCCGCGACGACGGCGATGAAGTACAGCGAGGGGTTCAGCCGGCTCTGGCCCTCGCTGGTGACGGCTCTGGGCTACCTCGTCTCCTTCGCGCTGCTCGCCCAGACGCTGAAGACCGTGCAGATCGGCACGGCGTACGCGATCTGGTCCGGAGTGGGCACCGCGGCCATCGCCGTCCTCGGCCTGCTGCTGTTCGGGGAGGGGTTGGGCGTCGCCAAGGTGGGCGGGATCCTGCTGATCATCGGGGGAGTGGTCGTGCTGAACCTGGGCGGGGCGAGCCACTGATGCCGCGCCGCTACGACCCCGACCGGCGCCGGCGCCTCATCGACGCGGCGATCCGCGTGGTCGGCAGGGACGGCATCGCCGGCCTGAGCCACCGCTCGGTCGCCGCCGAGGCGGACGTCCCGCTCGGCTCCACGACGTACCACTTCGCCACCCTGGAGGACCTGCTGGTGGCCGCGCTGCGGCAGGCGAACGAGAACTTCGCCGGAGTGCTCGCCGAGCGGCTGCCGGAGCAGGACGACAGCGGCGACCTCGCCGGCGACCTCGCCGACGCGCTGGGCGAGTGGCTGGGCGGCGACCGTACGGGCGTGGAGCTGGAGTGCGAGCTGTATCTCGCCGCGCTCCGGCGCCCCGCGCTGCGCCCCGTCGCCGCCGAGTGGACCGAGGGCGCGGCGGCGCTGCTGGGGCGGCGCACGGACCCGGTGACGGCCCGCGCGCTGCTCGCCCTGATGGACGGGATCTGCCTCCAGGTGCTGCTGACCGGCGGTTCGTACGACGCGGAGTACGCGCGCGCCGCGCTGGCTCGGCTGATCCCCTGAAGGAACGCCCGGCACGTGAGACGCGGTTCGCCCTCGCGGCCCCGCTCACGTTAGGTTTTTCCCATGACCGAGTCTGCTTCCCGTACCACCGGCGCCGTCGCCGCCGGCCTCGCCACCCTCGCCTCCGACGGCACCGTTCTCGACACCTGGTTCCCGGCCCCCGAGCTGGTCGAGGAGCCGGGCCCGGCCGGCACCGAGCGGCTGACCGCCGAGCAGGCGGCGCAGCTGCTGGGCGGCGGCGCGACCGCGGCGATCGGCCCGGACGCCCGCCGGGGCGTCGAGGTGGTCGCGGTCCGTACGGTCATCGCCTCGCTGGACGAGAAGCCGATCGACGCCCACGACGTCTACCTGCGCCTGCACCTGCTCTCGCACCGCCTGGTCAAGCCGCACGGCCAGAGCCTGGACGGCATCTTCGGCCACCTCGCCAACGTCGCCTGGACCTCCCTCGGCCCGGTCGCCGTGGACGACATCGAGAAGGTGCGGCTGAACGCCCGCGCCGAGGGCCTGCACCTCCAGGTCACCTCGATCGACAAGTTCCCGCGCATGACGGACTACGTCGCCCCCAAGGGCGTGCGCATCGCCGACGCCGACCGGGTCCGCCTCGGCGCGCACCTCGCCGAGGGCACCACGGTGATGCACGAGGGCTTCGTCAACTTCAACGCCGGCACGCTCGGCACCTCGATGGTCGAGGGCCGGATCTCCGCGGGCGTCGTGGTCGGCAACGGCTCCGACATCGGCGGCGGCGCCTCCACCATGGGCACCCTGTCCGGCGGCGGCAACGTGATCATCTCCATCGGCGAGCGCTGCCTGATCGGCGCCGAGGCGGGCGTGGGCATCGCGCTCGGCGACGAGTGCGTGGTGGAGGCCGGCCTCTACATCACCGCGGGCACCCGGGTCACCATGCCCGACGGCCAGATCGTCAAGGCCCGCGAGCTGAACGGCGCCTCCAACATCCTCTTCCGCCGCAACTCGGTCACCGGCGTCGTCGAGGCCCGCCCGAACAACGCGGTCTGGGGCGGGCTGAACGACATCCTGCACAGCCACAACTGATCACCATTGAGCGCCCTTCCACGGACCCGGGAGGTCAGGGAGGGCGCTCACGCGTGGGCGTCGGCCGTCGTCCTACGCATACACGAGCAATTCATCGCACGTGTCCGTACCGTCGTGAAGCGACTCATCGCTGTTCAGGACGTAGAAGTCCCCGGTGTAGTCCTTGCCCGCCTTCTTCGGCACCACGATCAGCGTTTGGTGCGCCATTGTCATCGTCGTGGGCGGACTCACCACGTACTTGTCCAGCAGGGCGAAGAGATTGTAATTCAGACTGTCGAGCAAGAGTGCTCGGTACGTGCGATTCCCTTTGGTGCCCGTGAGGAACACAAGGTACTGCGACCATCGCCCCGGGGAAATTGCGATGCGTTTTTGCGCTTCCAGGTCATGGAGCTGCTGCTGTGTTTTCTCCACCACCCCGGCCATGTGAATGTGCAACTGATTGAACTGCCGGGCGGTCTGTGAGTTGATCCCCAATCCGATGAAGTCGGCTCTCACGGGGACGGCCCCTCCCGGCTTTGCGTTGACCCATGCATCGCTCCAGTAGTTCGCCACGTCGGCGTGTTCGAGAAACGGACACTCGATGCCGTTGATTCGACAAGTGGGGGACAGCAGGAAATTGCGTCCACTCTCGGGTTTGCCGTGGAGCACGACGTAGTTCGAAGTTGTATTCAAGCACCGGGCTTCCTTCGGGTGCTGAACGCAGTACTGGACGTCGTCCCAGATCGGGTCATGATCGCTGGGGCGTCCGCAGAGAGGCTGGAGCTGGGCAGGGGGGCAGGGGCTTGCGTGGGGAGGTGCAGCGCAGGGGCACGGGTCGGAGGAACGTACGCGGTGCGCGGGGTGGGCTGCTGCGGCTGTACTGCCTGCCCCCGCACCGGTCAGGAGCGCCGCCGCGCCAACGGTGCCGGAGAGAGTGACGAACTGGCGCCGAGGCAAACCGTCGGAACTCTCGTGGTCATTCATGCGGTACCTCCGATTTTTATCTCTCGGACTTTCCGTTGCCTGCTGATCCGCGCGCAGGGTAAGAGGTACGAGTGCGTTTCTCAAATATGGTCGGCTAAATGGGTGAGTGCCCCATCCTCCGGGAAGTCGCAAAGGGCTCGGTAAATCCGTACGGGAACGTCGGCCGTCCGGCCGGCGAGAGGTGCCTCATCGCCTGGCGGTGAGCGCCGCGTACGCCGCCAGCAGCCCGTCGGCCGTCTCCCGGCCGGCGGGCAGCAGTGGTGCGCGCACCGGGCCGGCGGGCAGGCCGAGGCGGGCCAGGAGTGCCTTCGCGGTGACGGTCCCGGGCAGGCCCGCGGCCATCATCGCCTCGATCAACGGCGTGGCCCGCAGCTGGAGTTCTGTCGCCCGGGCGGTGTCGCCCGCGTCGAACGCGTCGAGGATCGCGGTGATGTGTCCGGGAACGGCGTTGGCGACCGTGCTCACACAGCCCGCCGCGCCGACCGCGTACAACGCGAGCACGTGTTCGTCGCAGCCCGCGTAGTACGCCAGGTCGGTGTGGGCCAGCACCTTCTGGGTGCCGAGGAAGTCGTACGAGCAGTCCTTGACGGCCACGATCCCCGGGTGCGCGGCGAGACGGATCAGCGTCTCGGGCTCGATGCGGGTGCCGGTGCGGCCGGGGATGTCGTACAGCATCACGGGCAGGGGGCTCGCGTCGGCGACCGCACGGAAGTGCGCCTCCACCGCCTCCTGCGGCGGTCTGCTGTAGTACGGCGTCACCACGAGCACCCCGTCGGCGCCCGCCTCCCCGGCCGCGCGGGCCAGAGCGACGGTGTGCCGGGTGTCGGCCGTGCCCACGCCCGAGACCAGGGACACCCGGTCGCCGACCGCCTCCCGGACGGCCGCGATCAGCTCCGCCTTCTCGGTGTCCGTGGTGGTGGGCGACTCGCCGGTGGTGCCGCTCAGCACCAGTCCGTCGCAGCCCTCGGCCACCAGCCGTGCGGCCAGCTTCCGGGCACCGTCCAGGTCGAGGGCGCCCGCCTCGGTGAACGGCGTGATCATCGCGCAGAGGGTGCGGCCGAAGGGCCGGGGCCGGGCGGTGGTGCGAGGGGTCGTCATGGGAGTAGTGTCGGCGGTGCATCTGTGAAGCTCTACTTAATTCTTCTACGATGTATTGATAAGCTACGCTTCAGTGTTGTCGGCTCCTATGTCCAACTCGGCACCTCATGGGTCACTATGGCCGGAGGGTCACCGACGTCGTCATGGGAGGCACCATGAAGCTCGGCAAGGCACTGGCCACCGGAGTCGCCGAGGAGCGGCCGCTCGTCCGCGACGAGGAGATCCCGGTGCCCGAGGAGACCGTCCACGTCGAACCGGCCGAGCCGGCCCGCGAAGAGGTTCCGGCCGCCCGATGAGACTGCGGCTCCCCGTGGAACGCCCGACGGAGCCGCCGACCGGATACAAGATCGCCCACCCGGTGCTGTCCCAGGACGGCACCCGGGCCGGGTTCACCGGAGTGTCGCTCGGCGGTGCGCTGCCGTACGGCGTGCTCGACGCCGCCGCGTGCGTCTACGGGCGGCGGCACCGGCCGCCGGCCAGGCTGTGCGACTGCGGGTTCCACTGCGTCCATGAGCGCGGGGCCGCCGAGGCCATGCTGTGCACCGCCGAGCATCGGACGGCCGTGCTGCTGGAGGTCTCCGTGCTCGGTGCCTACATCCGCTTCGAGCGCGGCTTCCGCTATGCCCGGCAGCGGGTGCGCACGGCCGTCGCGGGGCCGTGCGCCTGTGGTGCCACCGCGGTCGCCCTGGCCGACGCCGGCTGGGGCAGGCCCGGCTGGCGGGCCCTCGTCCCCGTCTGCGCCGGCTGTGTGCGTGGCCGTACGTCCGTCTCGCTCGCCGGGTTCGCCCGGCTGGCCGGGGAAGGCCTGAGAGTGGTGGCGCGCGGTGGCGGCATGGGGTCTTCCCCCGGCGGGTTGGCGGACGGGCCGGATCTGGATCTGCCGGAACTCGCCGCCGAGGCGGCGCTGTTGCAGGCGCGCCTCGACTGGTTCCAGAGCCAACTCGCGCGCCTGGGTGAGCGCGGGGGCGGCGGAGGCGGGCAGGGCTAACGGTCTTCGGTCCGGGTACCCGGGTCAGGGGCGCGCGTGCGGCTGCGCGGGTTCGCAGGTCCGCGGCGGCCCGTGCGGGTGCGTCCTGGCTGGTGTCGCGCCTACGGTGGTCGGTGAGTGGTGCCGCGCCGGGTGGTGTCCGTTCTCGGTCCGGCGGGCCGTCCGCCGTGGGCGGACACCACCCGGCACGCCCTCGCCGCCCCGCGCGGCCCCAGGAGGCGCCATGCGCATCGCCACAGCAGGAAAGGGCACACCGATGATGCACAGGACCCCGCACCGCTCGGGCGCCAAGGGCCCCGACGAGCTGCGGCAGCAGATCGAACAGACCAGGCACCAACTCGGGCACGCCGTCGCCCAGTTGGTCGGCAAGGCCGATGTCACGGAACGGGCCCGGGTGCGGGCCGCCGACCTGAAGGACAAGGCCGGCGCCATGACCGTGCAGCTGCGTGCGAGCGCTGCCCACGCCGGCCACGGTGTCCAGGACCGGGCCGTGCAGGCAGGGCACGCGGTGCAGGGCAGGGCCGTGCAGGCAGGGCACGCGGTGCAGGGGCGGGCGGCCAGGGCGGGGCATGCGGTGCAGGGCCGGGCGGCCGGCGCCGGACACGGCGTGCGGGGCCGGGCCGGACGCTTGGGGCACGCCGTGCAGGGTGCCGTCCCGCAGCCGCTGCGCGGCGCTGTGCGCACGGGCATGCGCCACCCCGGTCCGGTCCTCGTGGTGGGCGTGCTGGGCGCGGCCGCGGTGACGGCCGGCATCGCCTGGCGCAGGCTGCGCCACCACTGACCGGCGGGACCGGCTGGACGGTGTGTCCAGCCGGTCCTGAGCTGCGGAGGCCTACGGGTGGAAGCGCAGCACCTGCGGGTCGTGGTCGCTGATCTGGTCGTTGAACTCCGAGTTGACGTGCACGCTGTCGTACTCGAAGTCGCAGCCGCGCCGGATCGCCGGGCTGATCAGGATCTGGTCCAGGACCTGCTCGTTGCCCTGGTAGTCGTAGGTGTAACGCTCACTCCTGGGCAGCGACTTGATCGCCGACCACAGCTCGCCGTCACCCTCCAGGATCTTCGCCGTCCCGGAGAACTCGAAGTCGTTCATGTCGCCGAGTGCGATGACGTCCGCGTTCTTCTGGACGTCGAGGATGCTCTTGACGAACGCGTTCACCTCGGTCGCCTGGGCGTGGCGCTGGATCTCCGAGCTGCGCACCGGCGGCTGGTACTGGGAGGCCAGCCCCTGGTCGCCGCCCTTGGAGTTGAGGTGGTTGGCGATCACGAACACCGTCTTGCCGTGGAAGACGAACTCGCCGGCCAGCGGCTTGCGGCTGTTGGTCCAGGCCGCGTTCCCCGGGTCGATCCGGCCCGGGGAGGCCGTCAGCTGCGCCTTGCCGTGCACCTTCGTGACGCCGACCGCCGTGGTGGAGTCGCCGCCGGGACGGTCCACGAAGGACACCCGCTCCGGGTTGAAGAGCAGCACCTGGCGGATGTTGCCGCCCGGCTCGCCGCCGTCCTGGTCGTTGACCGGGTTGATCGAGCGCCAGTCGTACGTCGGGCCGCCCGCCGCGGCGATCGCGTCGATCAGCTTGTGCACGGTCTCGCTCGCGTCGACCGTGCCGTCGTCCTTGGCGCCGTTGTCGTCCTGGATCTCCTCCAGGGAGACGATGTCCGGCGACTGCAGGTTGTTCACGATCGCGGCGGCGTGCTTGTCGAAGGTGGCGTCGGACGGGTCGAGGTTCTCGACGTTGTACGTCGCCACCGCCAGCTCGCCGCGCGACTGCTTCCGCGTGGTCTCGCGCTGCAGGCCGCCGCTCTCCAGCGTGCCCAGCTTGCTCGCGGCCAGGGTGTAGCCGCCGAACTGGTTGAAGTCCAGCGGGCCGGTCGTCGTACCGGAGAGGGTGTCGCCGACGTTCGCCTTCGGGAAGTCGGCGGTCGCGCCCAGCGACTGGATCTGCAGCCGGCCGGTGTTCTGCGAGTCGTAGGAGCCGTAGACCGTGCCGCCCCGGCGGTTGCGGTGCTCGTACGGCTTCACCGTGACCCACAGCTCGCTGTACGGGTCGGTCGCGGTGACCACGCGGGCGTCGGCGACCTGGACGTTCATGCCCTCCAGGGACTCGTAGTAGTCCAGGGCGTACGCGGACGGGTCCAGGGGCAGGCCGTTGACGGAGCCGTTCGCCGCGGTGTCGCCCTCGGGGGCGTACGCGTCCGGCACCGCGTTCTCGTCGATCACGACCGGCGCCGGGACCGGGTTGCCGCTGGAGACGGTGGTGACGGCCGGCTTGGTGATCTCCGTGACCGACTGGTTGCCGGAGGAGGCGCCGCCCGGGACGTACTCGGAGACCGTGCCGGTCACCGTCACCGAGTCGCCGACCGCGACCTTCGGCGCGGAGCCGGTGAAGACGAAGACGCCCTCGCTGGTGGCAGGGTTGTCGTCCGGGGTCGGGTCCTGGATCCAGAAACCTTTGGAGGAGCCGTAGCCGCGGAGGGCCGTGACGATGCCGGGCACGTCCGTGACCTGCCGGCCGGCGAGCGGCGATATTCGGGTGGTGCCCTGGATGTCGTGGATGCGCACCGAGTCCGCGTGGGCGGGCGAGGTGAGGACGACGGCGGACGCCGCGCTGCAGACGGCGGCGACGGTGAGCGCGGCGAGGCGCGCGGAAGACCTGCTCGGCAAGGGATCCCTCCGGGGACGTGTGTGAGCGCCGGGACGAGGGTGGAACGGGAGCGTGTGGGGCTCGTAGCCCTCCGTGACACGCATAGAGCCGAGTGAACAGTTGTCCCCCGAACTTCTACGCGCGTCAATCTCCAGCCTGACGCGGGGAGTTGTCAAGGTTTCGGCCATGTACGGTCGCCGACCGGGAGATGAACCGGGCGGCATGGGTGGAAATCCGTCTAGGCTGAGCGGTTGAGCCCGTTCACGGTGTTGAGGAGAACCAGCCGATGTCAGACAGCTCCCCCTTGCCGCCCGTACGGCTGCACCCCGAAGCGGAGCTGGCGCGCGCCGCGCTGTCCACGCCGTTGCTGTCCCGTGCCGCCCGCCTCGCCCGCTGGGCCGGCCCCGACACCCGTGTGGACGCCGGCGGCCAACTGGCCGAGGAGCAGCTTCCGGCCGCCGCCGAACTGCTCGGACTGAGCGGTGACGACGCCGCCGCCCATGCCAGTGAGGCCTGGCGGGTCGCCGTGGACGCCGGACTCGTCGAGATCGCGGACGAAGAGGCCGGGACCGTACGGGCCGGCGAGGAGCTGAAGCGGCTCACCGGGGGTTCCCCGGCCGATGTGCTCGCCGTGTGGCTCGCCGCGCTGGAGACCGTCGTCGCCGACGCGAGCGTGCCCGATCTGGAGGATCTGGTCGACGCCCTGGACGAGGGCGGGGAGATCGACTTCTCGTCACTCGACTGGGACCCGGAGGCCGAGGCGGACTTCCTCGACGGCGTCCTCGGCAACCTCTATCTGCTGACGGTGAGTGAGGACGGTCCCGGTGACGGCCCGGTCCCGCTGCCCGCGCTGGCCGCCTCGATGCTCGTCCCCGACGGCATGGGCGAACCGAGCAACGACGTCCTGGAGCAGGTCTCCGACGCGATGATGCGGCTGGACGACCAGTTCCGGGCGCTGGAGCCGGTCGGGCTCGTCGCGTACCAGCCGGTGGACGAGGCCCTGATGGCCGACGCCGACGAGGAGCCCGCCGCGCCGGTGGACGACACCGACGTCTCCCGCTACGGCATGGTCCGGCTCACCCCGCTCGGTGTGTACGGGCTGCGGGCGCGGCTGCTGGAGGCCGGATTCCAGGCGCCGGCCGTCGGTGAACTGGCCGACAAGGGAGCGGACGCGCTGCTCGACGGGACGGCGGGGTTCGGGCAGGCCGCCGCCCGGGCCGAGACCGAGCAGTGGCTGGCACGGCGTGAACCCCTGGCGGCGGCACGGGAGTTGCTGGCCGCGGCCCGGGGCGCCGACGCGGGCGCGCCGCTGCGGAGGCTGCGCTGTCAGCAGGCGCTGTCGCTGGTGGGCGCGGAGGCGGAGCCGGCGCTGCGCGAGGTGCTGGACGACCCCGAGCTCGGCGGTCTGGCCCGGGTGTGGCTGAGCGAACGGGGGGCCGCGGGGGTCCCGGCGCCGTCCGAGGCGCTGGTCTTCTGGCTGACCATCGACACGGTTGCCGCGCAGCTGGCCGCCGAGGGCAACTCCGAGGAACTCCAGGCGCTGGTGGAGGGGCTGGCGGCGCAGCACCGCGGGTTCTTCTCCGCGGCCTGGCGGGTGGAGCATCCGGCCACGGCCGATGTGCTGGAGGCGATGGGGCGGCTGCATCCGGACAAGAAGGTGGCGAAGGAAGCGCGGAAGGCGGCGTTCAAGGCGCGGTCGCACCAAGGTGCCTGACGACTCCTGAGGCCGGTCATGGGCCGGCGCGGGCGCGGTGCGTACGGATTCTTGAACAAGGGCCGGTGACGTGGCCCGGCGTTCAGCTGCCGTTCACGGTGTGGCGAGAGCGTGTGCGCCGAACGAGGTCCGTCCCCCTCTACGGCACTCCCACCGTCTCAGGAGACACACCATGTCGCTCACCCGCAGGGAATTCGCCGGAAGGAGCGCGATCACCGGCACCGGGGTCGCGCTGGCGGGCGGCGTCGGTGTGCTCGCCACCGCGCCGAACGCCCTCGCCGCGGCGGACATCGAGGGCGCCGAGGCGGAGCCGGCGCACGGCGGCCACCACGGCGTCGGCTACGGACCGCTGCTCCCCGACCCGGACGGCATCCTGGCCCTGCCCGCGGGCTTCACGTACCGGATCGTCACCTACAGCGGCAGGACCAGGCTGGAGTCCGGCGAGTTCACGCCCTCGAACCACGACGGCACCGCCGCCTTCGGGGGTCCCCGCGGCGCCACCCTTCTGGTCAACAACCACGAGCTCAAGGGCCCCCGTTCGGCCTGGCAGTACCCCGTGCCGCTCACCGAGGGCCTCGTCTACGACCCCGCCGCGTCCGGCGGCTGCACGGTCGTCGAGGTGCGCCGCGACCATGTCGCCGAGTGGGTCGGCATCGCCGGCACCTCCACCAACTGCGCGGGCGGCAGCACCCCTTGGGGCACGTGGCTCACCTGCGAGGAGACCGAGGACAGGGCCGGTCAGAACGGCATGACCAAGGACCACGGCTACGTCTTCGAGGTCGACCCCGCCGACCGTCGCGCCAACCTCGGCCCGAGGCCCGTCAAGGCCCTCGGCCGCTACGCCCACGAGGCCGTCGTCATCGACCCCAAGCGCGGCCACGCCTACCTCACCGAGGACGCCGCCGGCCCGAACGGCCTGCTGTACCGCTGGACCCCGCCGGAGGGCTTCCGGCACGGCCGCGGCGGGTTCCGCACGCTCGCCGACGACGCCGGTGTCCTCCAGGCCTTCAGGTGCTTCGACTCCGGCGGCAAGTTCGTCGACGACCTCTCCCGCGCCACGAAGACCGGCACGGTGTACGGCGTCGACTGGGTGGACGTCCCGGACCGCGACGCGCGGACGGTGGCCGTCCGCAAGCAGTTCACCGACGGCCAGGTCACCCGCGCCCGCAAGCTGGAAGGCATGTGGTGGGGCGACGGCGGCGCCTACGTCGTCTCCTCCTACGCCCGCGCGGAGAGCCCGGTCCAGCACGACGGGCAGGTCTGGTTCTACGACCCGCGGCGCCGCACCCTCACCCTGAAGGTCCTGCTCGGGGTGAACCCCGACCCGTCCGGGGACGGCAACTTCGACGGCCCGGACAACATCACGGTCTCCCCGTATGGCGGCCTTGTCGTCGCCGAGGACGGCGAGGGCGTCCAGCACCTGTTCGGCGCCACGGAGAGCGGCCGCACCTACCCGATCGCCCGCAACGAACTCAACATCGGCACCGAAGACCGGCCCGAGTACAGCGAGTTCACGGGCGTCACCTTCTCACCCGACGGCAAGACCCTGTTCGCGAACATCCAGACGCCGGGCATCATGTTGGCCGTCACGGGGCCGTGGAAGCGCCAGAAGCGCGCCTGAGTCCTCGACACGGCACCTCGCCTCAGATCACAAATTACTACCGTCTGTACCTATATTCTCACGCTGAGTAGTCGATGGAGAGTTCCATGCTCAGGTGAGAAAGGGTCAACCATGCGTAGATTTCAGCGCGCAGCGCTCGTGGCCGCGGTGGTCACGGGACTGTCCGCCCTCGGTGCCGGCACCGGTTTCGCCGACGATGACGACGGTCCGCAGCAGGTCTCCGCGGTGGCTTCCTCCCAGGCCACCGCCGTGGCCACATGGGGGACCCCGCACAGCGAGACGCACTCCGACTCGCACTCCGACTCGCAGTCCGTCTCGCAGTCGGACTCGCAGTCCGTCTCGGTCGCGGCGCCGCCGGTGAAGGAGCCGTCGAAGGAGCCGACGAAGCCGGCGAAGCAAGATCAAAAGCCGTCGAAGGAGAAGCCTTCCAAGCCGAAGCCCGAGCACAAACCGTCAACGCCGAAGCCCGAGGACAAGCCCTCCAAGCCGAAGCAGGAGCAAAAGCCTTCGGTGGCGAAGCCCGATCACGAGCAGCCGGCGAAGAAGCCCGCACACAGGGAGGAGGGCGCGAAGCACGAAGGCGGGCAGCACGGCGCGAAGCACAGCGACAAGCATCCGGCGAAGAAGCCGGAGCACAAGGAGCACGCCGCGAAGCCCGGCCACAAGCAGCATGAAGGGAAACACACCCACAAGTACCACGCCGCGAAGCCCAGCGCCGAGAAGCTCAACGACGAGAAGCTCAACGGTGAGAAACTCAACGGCGAGAAACTCAACGGCGAGAAGCTCGACAAGGAGACCGTCAGTGACCGGAAGGCCGGTGACATGAAGGCCGGCGACGGGAATGAGCGTGCAGCCGGCTTCCTGTCCGACGCCTGGGTTTCCCTGCTGGCTTCGGTTGCTTGAGGAATGAGGCGGCGGCCGTCGGCGGGCGGGGCCATGATGGCGGTGTGCCCTGCCCCTCGACGCCCGGCCCTGCCGAAGCCTTCGGTCGGTGCGAGTCGGTCCCCACGCCCCGGACCGCCGTGGTGTGGCTCCCTCCGGCCGACCTCTGGCCCGTCATCCAGCGCATCCGCGTCGCACACGACCCGCAGATCCGCCGCTGGCCACCCCATGTGAACCTGGTCTTCGGGTTCGTACCGGAGGAGGACTTCCCGGCGGCGCTCCCGCTGCTGGCCGCCGCGGCCGCCGGGTGCGCGCCCTACGACATCCGGCTCAGCGGAGTCCGCGCGTTCCGCCACCGGTCGTACGCCACCGTGTGGCTCGACCCCGCGGCGGCCGGCCTCGCGCCCTGGACGGAACTCCAGCGCGCGCTGGCGGAGCCCTTCCCGTACTGCACGGAGCGGTTCCCGCGCTTCGTGCCGCACCTCTCGCTCGGCCGCACCCGCGCCCCGCGTGTCCTCGCGGCCGAGTGCGCCGCCCGGCTCGGCGAGCTGCACGCGCGCGTGACCGAGATCGACGTGCTCGCCCGCCGCGGTGACGGCCCCATGCGGACGCGGGCCACCATCGGCCTGGGCACCGGGGCCGTGCACCGGCACCTCGGACCGGATCCGGCCACCGGCGGGTACGAGCCACCCGAGCGGCACTGAGCGGGCGCCGGCGGGCGCTTCGCGGGGGAAGGTGTCCTTGCCCGGCCCGCTGGTGCAGACTCGGGTGTCGGCGCCGGCCATCGTCCCGGTGGTCACGACGGCGAGGACGGCAACGAGCGGGGAGTGACTGGATGCCGCAGGTGAGACCCATGCGTGCGGACGCTCGGCGCAACTACGAACGGTTGCTGAAGGTGGCGGCGGAGGCCTTCGCCGAGCATGGGGAGAACGCGTCCCTCGATGACATCGCCAGGCGGGCGGGTGTCGGCTCGGGCACGCTCTACCGGCACTTTCCGACGCGGCAGAAGCTGCTGGAGGCCGCGTACGTGGACCGCATCGAGGCGTTGGGGACGCGGGCCGACGAGCTGGCGCGGGAGCTGCCGCCCGGTGAGGCGCTGGCCGAGTGGCTGTACGAGCTGGGCGTCGGCACGATCCAGGTGCGGGGCATGAAGGCGCTGCTCGGCTCGGCGGTCACGGACGGCGGTCCGGCGGCGCCGACGGTGTGCGCGGCCGTGGTCACGGGGGCGGTGGCGCGGCTGGTGGAGGCGGCGCAGGCGGAGGGATCGCTGCGGGGCGATGTCGACCCGATCGAGGTGCTGCGGCTTGCGCACGGGGTGGCCGTGGCATCGGAGCTGGCGAACGGCCAGGGGCGCCAGCTCCGACGCTACTTGACCCTGCTGACGGAGGGACTGCGACCGACGGGGTGAGATCCGGGCGCCGCCCGCAGACCCGCTGGTCGGATGCGCCCGCCCGGTCGGAGCGGAAGGGGAACGGCTCTCCGCTCCGACCGGCACGGTGTCACAGCGCTCGCGCCCCCGGCTCCACCATGTTCCGCACCGTCCGGGCCTTCACGAACTCGCCCAGCGCGGTCATGTCCCACTCGCCGGAGAACTGCCGGATCAGCTTGGCCATCATCACGCCGGTCTGCGGCTCGGCGTGGGTGAGGTCGAAGCGGACCAGTTCCTCGCCGGTGGTGGCGTCCAGCAGACGGCAGTAGGCCTTGGCGACCTCGGTGAACTTCTGGCCGGAGAAGGAGTTCACCGTGAAGACCAGTCCGGTGACCTCCTGGGGCAGACGGCCGAGGTCGACCGTGATCACCTCGTCGTCGCCCGCGCCCTCACCGGTGAGATTGTCGCCGGAGTGCCGGATCGCGCCGTTCAGGATCGTGAGCTTGCCGAAGTAGCAGCTGTCGAGGTGGTTGCGCTGCGGGCCGTAGGCGACGACCGAGGCGTCCAGGTCGATGTCCGCGCTGTGGAACGCCGGTTCCCAGCCGAGCCCCATCTTGACCTGGGAGAGCAGCGGGCGGCCGCCCTTGATCAGGGAGACGGTCTGGTTCTTCTGGAGGCTGACCCGGCCCTTGTCGAGGTTGATCTTCCCGGCGCCCGGAGCGGGCGCGGGCGGGGCCGGGGGAGCGGACACCGGCGGGGCGGGCGGGGTGACCGGGGTCTGCGGGGTGGGTGCCGGCGGAGCCACCGGCTGCGGTGGGGCCGCCGGGGCCGCCGCGGGCTCCTCCACCGTCACCCCGAAGTCCGTCGCGATGCCGGCCAGTCCGTCGGCGTACCCCTGGCCTACGGCACGGGCCTTCCAGGCGCCGCCCCGGCGGTAGACCTCCACGACGACCAGCGCCGTCTCCGTGCCGAGCTGCGGCGGGGTGAACGTGGCCAGCACCGCGCCGCCGTCCGCATCACGGATGGTGGCCGTCGGCTCGATGCCCTGGAAAGTCTGGCCGGCCGCGTCCGGGCTGGCCGTGACCACGATCTTCTCGATGTCCGGTGGGACGGCGGCGGTGTCGACCGTGATCGCGTCGGGGGACGTGCCCCCGCCGGACGCGTGGTTCACACCCGGGCCCGTCGGCTGGTTGTAGAAGATGAAGTCGTCGTCCGAGCGCACCTTGCCGTCGGCGGTGAGCAGCAGGCCCGACACGTCGAGCCGCACCGGCGCGGCCACGTCCACCGTGACGCGGGCGGCCGACAGAGGGATGTTCGAGCCAGGGGTCATAGCTGTCATGCCGGGTGAACGAACGACACCGCTTTACCGTTCCCTTACCAGCCGAACCCATCGAACGGCCCGCCGGACGGCCTACGGCACGACCACGATCTTCCGCCCCACCCCGGCCGCGAACTGCTCCAGCGCCTGCGGGTACCGCTCCAGCGGGATCCGGTCGCTGATGAACACCCGGGGGTCCAGCACCCCGTTCGCGAACAGCTCGGCGGCCCGCTCGAAGCTGTGCAGGACGGCCATCGAACCGGTGATCGTGATCTCCTGGTTGTAGATGCGGTACGGATCGATCGTCACCCGGGTCGCGTAGTCGGCCACCCCGAACTGCAGGAACGTGCCCGCCTTCGCCACCCGGCCCAGGCCGTCCTGGATCGCCGCCGCGTTCCCGGTCGCGTCGACGACCACGTCCCAGCCCTGGGGCCGGTCCAGCTCGTCGGCGCTCGCCGCCGAGGCGGACACTCCCAGCTGCCGTGCCGTCTCCAGGCGCGCCGGGTTCACGTCGACCATGTCCACGCTCGCCGCGCCCGTCCGCTTGGCCAGCTCCAGCATCATCAGGCCCATGGTCCCGGAGCCGTAGACCAGGACGTGGGCGCCGAGGCGGGAGCGCAGGACGTCGTAGCCGCGGACCGCGCACGACAGGGGTTCCACCAGGGCCGCGTCCTCGGTGCGCACGTGCTCGGGCAGCTTCACGCAGTTCGCCACCGGGGCGACCGCGTACTGGGCGGCGCCGCCCGCCGTGGTCACGCCGATCGCGGCCCACCGCTCGCAGAGGTTGTTGTGGCCGGTGCGGCAGTAGCGGCACTCGTAGCAGTACAGCGACGGGTCCACCGCCACCCGGTCGCCGATCGCGACCTCGGTGACCTGGCCGCCGACCCCGACCACCGAGCCCGCGAACTCGTGCCCGGGGACGATCGGCAGCTTGGGCGCGAACTCGCCCTGCAGGATGTGCAGGTCGGTGCCGCACAGGCCGCACGCGGCCACTTCGACGACGACCTCGCGCGGGCCCGGCGCCGGGTCCGGCACCTCGGTGACGACGGCGCGGCCCACGGACTCGATGACGGCGGCCTTCATTTCACGGCTCCCAACGACAGGCCCTGGACCAGCTTGTCCTGGGCGGCGAACCCCGCGGCGAGCACCGGCAGGGAGATGACGAGCGAAGCGGCGCACACCTTGGCCAGGAACAGGCCCTGGCTCGTGATGAAGCCGGTCAGGAAGACGGGGGCGGTCTCGGCGACCACGCCCGTGAGGACCCGGGCGAACAGCAGCTCGTTCCAGCTGAAGATGAAGCAGATCAGGGCCGTCGCCGCGATCCCGGGCAGGGCGATCGGGGCCACCACGCGCGCGAGGATCGTCGGCAGGCGGGCGCCGTCCACGCGGGCCGCCTCGATGACGGCGACCGGGACCTCGGCGAGGAAGGACTGCATCATCCACACCGCGATCGGCAGGTTCATGGAGGTGTAGAGGACGACCAGGAGCCAGATGTTGTCGAGCATCCCGGCGTCCTTGGCGAACAGGTAGACCGGCAGCAGGCCCGCCACGGCCGGCAGCATCTTCGTGGACAGGAAGAAGAACAGCACGTCCGTCCACTTCTTCACCGGCCGCACGGACAGCGCGTACGCCGCCGGGAGGGCCAGCAGGAGGACACAGAGGGTGGAGGCCACCGACGCCACCGTGGAGTTGACCAGTGCGGGCCACGGGCTCGGCCCGCCGCCGCTGCCGAAGAACTCGCGGTAGCCGTCGAGCGTCAGCGACGCGGCGAAGGCCGGCGGGTTGGTCGCCGCGTCCGCCTCGGAGTGGAAGGACGTCAGGGCCATCCACGCGATCGGCAGGAAGAACACGATCCCGGCGAGCCAGGCCACCAGGCCGAGCCCATGACGGCGCAGTACGGCGTTCATGCGCGGGACACCTCCTCGCGGAACAGGGACGACACGACGCGCAGGGCGAAGGTCGCGATGATGATGGAGCCGATGACGACCAGGACGCCGGCGGCCGAGGCGAGCCCGTTCTCATGGGCCTGGTAGAAGCTCTGGTAGACGGTGTAGGGCAGGTTCGCCGTCCCCAGTCCCCCCGAGGTGATCGTGAAGACCGCGTCGAAGTTCTGGACGATGTAGATCGAGCCCAGCAGAGCGCCCAGCTCCAGATAGCGGCGCAGGTGGGGCAGGGTCAGATGGCGGAAGACCTGCCAGTCGTTCGCGCCGTCGACCCGCGCGGCCTCGATCTGCTGCTGGTCCCGGCTCTGCAGCCCGGCGAGCAAGATCAGCATCATGAACGGCGTCCACTGCCACACCAGGGAGGCCTCGACCGCGAGCAGCGGGGTGTGGGAGATCCAGTCGGGCTGTGGGCCGCCCACATAGTGCAACAACCCGTTGAGCAGGCCGTATTCGGGGTTGTAGAGCACATGCTTCCAGAGCAGGGCGGCGGCCACCGGGACCACCAGGAACGGCGCGATGAGCATGGTGCGGACGACGCCCCGGCCGCGGAACCTCCGGTCCAGCAGCAGTGCCAGCGCCAGTCCCAGCACCAGGCTGGCCAGCACCACCGCCACCGTGAGCAGCACGGTCGTCCACACCGAGTGGCGCAGGCCGGCGTCGGTCAGCACCTGGCGGTAGTTGTCGAGGCCGGTGAAGCGGCGGGCCTTGGGGTAGAGGGCGTTCCAGTCGAAGAAGGAGATCACCAGGGTGGCCACGAACGGCAGCTGGGTCACGGCGATCATGAAGACGAGGGCCGGCAGCAGCGGGGCCCGGGTGGCCCAGGCGCGCAGCCGGGCCGGGGGCTGCTGCACCGTCCTCGCGGGAGCGGCGGCGTACGGGGCCGTGGTCGTCGCTGTCATCGTCCCTCGTACTCCTTGGAGATCTTCTCGGCGAGCGCCTGCGAGTTCTTGAGGGCCGAGTCGACGGACTGGCGTCCGGCGATGGCCGCGCTGATCTCCTGGGAGACCTTGGTGCCGAGGTCGGTGAACTCGGGGATGCCGACGAACTGGATGCCGGGCGCGGGCCGCGGCTGCACCCCGGGGTCGTCCGGGCGGGCGCTCTCAATGGCCTTCCTGGTCATCTCCTGGAAGGCCGCCGCCGAGGTGCGGTAGTCCGCGTTCGTGTACGTCGACGCCCGCTTGCCCGCGGGGACGTCCGACCAGCCGCTGGTCTCGCCGACCAGCTGCTCGTACCCCTTGCCGGACGCCCAGGAGACGAACTTCCAGGCGTTGCCGGGGTTGCGGGACGCCTTCTGGATGCCCCAGGCCCAGGTGTAGAGCCAGCCGGAGGACGGCGTCCTCTCGACCGGGGCCGGGGCGTAGCCGAGCCTGCCCTTGACCGGCGAGCCCGCGGCCTCCAGCAGGCCGGCGGCGCTGGTGGCGTCGTACCACATGGCGACCTTGCCCTGGGTCATGTCGTTGAGGCACTCGGCGAACCCGGACTGCGCTGCGCCGGACTCACCGTGGGCCCGGACGAGGTCGACGTAGAACTTCGTCGCCCTCTCGAACTCCGGGGAGTCCAGGCGGGCCTTCCAGTGCCGGTCGAACCAGGTGCCGCCGAAGGTGTTCACGACGGTCGTCAGCGGGGCCGTCAGTTCCCCCCAGCCCGGCAGTCCGCGCAGACAGATGCCCTTCATGCCGGGCTTCGCGCCGTCCACCCGCGCGGCCAGGTCCGCGACCTGCCGCCAGGTGGGGTGGGCCGGCATGGTGAGGCCCTTCGCCGCGAAGACGTCCTTGCGGTACATCAGGAAGGAGGACTCGCCGTAGAAGGGCTGACCGTAGAGCTTGCCGTCGTCGCCGGTGAGGGACTGGCGCATCGGCTTCAGGACGTCCTGCTCGTCGTACGCGGGGTCCTTGGCGACGTACCCGTTCATCTCGTGCAGCCAGCCGTTGCGGGCGTAGATCGGTATCTCGTAGTTGGAGAGGGTGGCCACGTCGTACTGGCCGGCCTGGTTGGCGAAGTCCTGGCTGATCTTGTCGCGCACGTCGTTCTCGGGCAGCACGGTGAAGTTGACCCTGATGCCGGTCTCCTTGGTGAAGTGGGCCGCGGTCAGCTTCTGCAGCTCGGTCATCTGGGGGTTGTTGACCATCAGCACATTGATGGAGTCGCCGCCGGAACCGGTCCCGCCCGCACCGACCCAGCAGCCGGAGAGCAGCGGGGCGAGCAGCGTCCCTGCGGCGGCCATGGCGAGCGTGGCTCGCGGCCTCCGTCGGCTCGGGATACGCATGGATCGCTCCTGGAGATTCGGGGATAGGAGGTTTGTGGATATAAGGGGCACTGAGGGGCGGGGAACGCCCCTGCGGGTGGTGAGGTGGACTTTCAGACCCGGATGACCTGCGGGCCCAGCAGGGAGTAGCGGTGGGCCTCGGCGGCCGGGAGCTGGGCGCTCGTCACGATCGCCTCCAGCGCGCCGATCCCGGCGAACCGGCAGAAGCTGACCGCACCGAACTTGGTGTGCACGCCCGCGAAGACGGTCCGGCGCGCGGCCCGTACGGCCTGTGCCTTGACCTCGCTGACCGCCGGGTCCGGTGTGGTCAGGCCGTGCTCGCGGGAGATGCCGTTGGCGCCGATGTAGGCGAGGTCGAGGACGAAACCGGCGAGCATCTTCGTCGTCCAGTGGTCGACGGTGGCCAGCGTCCCGGCCCGCACCCGGCCGCCGAGCAGCAGCACCGAGATCTGCCCGGCCTCCGCCAGGGCGCCCGCGACCGGCAGGGAGGCGGTGACCACCGTCAGCGGCCGGTCGGTCGGCAGGGCCTCCGCGATGAGCTGCGGGGTGAAGCCCTCGTCCACGAAGACCGTCTCCGCGTCCCCGAGCAGCTCGGCCGCGGCGGCGGCGATCCGGCGCTTCTCGGGCACGTGGCTGGTGGCGCGGAAGGCGAGGGTCGTCTCGAAACCGGCGCTCTCCACCGGGTAGGCGCCGCCGTGCGTACGACGGACCAGGCCGTGGTCCTCCAGGGCGCGCAGATCGCGCCGGACGGTCTCCTTGGCCACGCCCAGCTCGGTGGCGAGCGCGGTGACGTCGACCGAGCCGGTGGCGCGCGCGGCCCGTACGATGGCGCGCCGGCGCTCTTCCGCCGTCCCTGTGCTCATGCCGTCACCCGCCTTCCCGCGGAACCGCCCGTTCGGGCCCATGGGGGAAGTTCTACAGCGGGTGCGCGGCACTGACCAGGCTTGTTGCCGGCCCGATACTGCCCGCTTGCGCCCGTTCACCGGGGGCGGTGCCCGGCGCGGACCTGCGAGGCCGTGCCCGGCGGGGTGGGAGCGGGCGGCCCTGATGCCCGGATGCGGCGGCGGGCGGGCCCGTTCGGTGCCCGCCCGCGCGCGTGAGCGATCGTTTTCCGCCGCCCGGAGCCCTCAGCAGCTCAGTACGGCCAGATCGGCGGGTCGCTCACGAAGTGCCCGCCGAGGTGGCTGTGCGCCGGGTTCTCCGGGTCCAGCTCGCCCTGCTCGGCGATCAGCTTCCCGGCGTACGGCTCGGAGTCGTCCTGTGGCTCGTAGCCGAGCGCCCGCGCCGTGGTCAGGTCCCACCACAGCCGGGTGTTGGCGGAGGAGCCGTAGACGACCGTGTGGCCCACCTCCTCGGCGGTCAGGGCCGCGTGGAAGAGGCGGGCGCCGTCGGCCGGGCTCATCCACACCGAGAGCATGCGCACGCTGGTCGGCTCCGGGAAGCAGGAGCCGATGCGCACGGACACGGTCTCCAGGCCGTGCCTGTCCCAGTACAGCTGGGCGAGGTCCTCGCCGAAGGACTTGGACAGGCCGTAGAAGGTGTCCGGGCGGCGCGGGGTGTCGACCGGGATCAGCGGCTCGCCCGGGCGGGGCGCCGGGGTGTAGCCGACGGCGTGGTTGGAGGAGGCGAAGACGATCCGGGGCACGCCCTCCTGGCGGGCGGCCTCGTAGAGGTTGTAGGTGCCCTCGATGTTGGACTTCAGGATCTTGTCGAAGGGGGCTTCCAGGGAGATGCCCGCGAGGTGGAGGACCGCGTCCACGCCCCGCACGGCCTCGCGCAGCGCCTCCCCGTCGGCGAGGTCGGCGGTGACCGCGTCCGGCACGCCCTCGACGGGGCGCACATCGAACAGGCGCAGCGTGTAGCCGTACTCCGGCAGCAGGGAGCGCATCAGGGTGCCGAGCCCGCCGGCGGCGCCGGTGAGCAGAACGGTGCGGGGAGCGGGCATCCAGGATTCTCCTTGTGAACAGAATTCACATGTATGGACACGCTAAGGAGTGTTGCCGTGCACCGTCAAGTCTCCCGGGAAAGCTTGAGTGGGTGCGAGTCCGCCTGCTTGAGCCGCCCTGCAGGGCGCCTCTAGCGTGGACGCGTTCAGGAATATAGACATTGATCAGAAATATGTACCGGCGTGCCCCAAGGGAGAGCCCGTGACGCCAGCTCCTCTCACCGAACGGCTCAGCGACGCACGCGGGCCGCTCTTCTTCCCCGTCACGGCCTACGGCCACGACGGCTCACTCGACCTCGACGCCTACCGCACCCATGTGCGCCGGGGCGTCACGGACGGCGCCGCCGCCGTGTTCGCCTGCTGCGGCACCGGGGAGTTCCACGCGCTGCTGCCGGAGGAGTTCGAGGCCTGCGTGCGGGTGGCCGTGGAGACGGCCGACGGACGGGTCCCGGTGGTCGCCGGCGCCGGCTACGGCACCGCGCTCGCCGTCCGCTACGCGCGTCTGGCCGAGGCCGCGGGCGCCGACGGCCTCCTCGCCATGCCGCCCTACCTCGTCCTCGCCGGCCAGGAGGGACTGCTGCGGCACTACCGGGAGATCGCCGCGGCCACCGCCCTGCCGGTGATCGTCTACCAGCGCGACAACGCCGTCTTCACGCCGCGGACGGTGGTGGAACTCGCCCGCACCGAGGGCATCGTCGGCCTCAAGGACGGCCTCGGCGACCTCGACCTGATGCAGCGGATCGTCAGCGCCGTACGCACCGAGGCTCCCGGCGGCTTCCTCTACTTCAACGGCCTGCCCACCGCCGAGCAGACCCAGCTCGCCTACCACGCCCTCGGCATCACCCTGTACTCCTCGGCCGTCTTCTGCTTCGCCCCCGAGATCGCCCTCGCCTACCACCGGTCCCTGGCCACGGGCGACACGGCGACCCTCCAGCGCCTGCTGGACGGCTTCTACCGCCCGTTCGTGGAACTGCGCGCCCAGGGCCGGGGCTACGCCGTCTCGCTCGTCAAGGCGGGCGTACGGCTGCGCGGCCCGGACGTCGGCGAGGTCCGGCCCCCGCTGCACGAGCCGTCGGAGGACCACGTCGGACAACTCGCCCGGCTGATCGAGCGGGGACACGAGCTGCTGCGGGACGACGCGTGAGCAGGCGTCCGCACAGCTCGGAGGAGGCCGGGTGAAGGCGTCGGCGTTCGTCTACCCCTGGGACGTCAACGGGGACCCCGGGGCCCCGGCGCGCATCGCCGGGCTCGGCGTCGAGCAGGTGACCCTCGCCGCCGCCTACCACTCCACCCGCGCCCTGACCCCCCGCCACCCCCGCCACCGCATCGTCACCGCCGAGCACGCGGCCGTCCTGTACCCGGCGGGCGAGCGCTGGGCGGGCCGCGGCCTCAGACCGTACCCCGCCGGCCGCTGGGCCCCCGGCGACGCCTACGGCGAGGCCGCGGAAGCCCTGGCCGAGGCGGGCCTGGAGGTCCACAGCTGGGTCGTCCTCGCCCACAACTCCCGCCTGGGCGCCGAACATCCGGACACCTCGGTCGTCAACGCCTACGGCGACCCCTACCCCTGGGCGCCCTGCATCGCCCAGCCCGCCACGCGCGCGTACCTGGTCGACCTGGCCGCCGAGGCCGCCGTGCGCCCCGGCGCGCACGGCACCGAGCTGGAGTCCCTCGGCTGGTACGGACTGCAGCACCTGCACGCCCACGACAAGACCTCCGGGGTGGGACTGGGGGAGGCCGGGCAGTACCTGATGTCCCTGTGCTTCTGCCCGTCCTGCCGCGCCGGGTACGCCGGACAGGGCCTGGATCCCGAGGAGCTGGCCGCGTCCGTACGGGCCGCGCTGGAGCCGCTGTGGCGGGGCACGGCGGACGACGAGGGCTGGCCCACGGTCGCCGGGTCGCTCGGCGAGGAGACGGCCGCCCGCACGCGCGCGTGGCGTGACGGCACCGCGGGCACCCTCCAGGAGGAGACCGTCGCCGCCGTACGCGCCGCCGCACCGGCCGGCTTCCAGGTCCTGCTGCACGCCGACCCGGTCTCCTACCACTGCGGTGCCGACGCCGGCGTCGACCCCGCGCGCGTCCTGTCCGTCGCCGACGGCGTGGTGGTGCCCTGCACGGGGGGTACGGCCCTGCTGGCACCCTTCGCCGAACAGGCCGGGGAGCGGACGGTGCTGGCCGCCAACCTCACCGTCGTCTCCGGGGCGGGCGGCAGCCCCGGCACCCTCGCTGCGGACGCGGCACGCGCGCGTGCGCAGGGCGCGACGGAACTGCGGCTCTATCACGTCGGGCTGGCGTCGGACGGCGACCTCGCCGCGGTGCGCGAGGCGCTGCCGGTGCGCTGAGCCAGCGAAGCCGCCGTCCCGAGCAGCGCGAGGCCGTACAGCGGCGACAGCAGGGCGGGGGAGGCGAGTTCGAGCAGACCGGCGCCGACGCCCAGTCCGAGGACGGTGGGGGCGAGGACCAGGGTGTTGGCGGTGGCCGTCGCCCGGCCGAGCAGCGGTCCGGGCGTGTGCTGCTGGACGGCGGTGAACGCCGCGACGAGCACCCAGGGCAGACCGAGCCCGATCGCCGCGGCGGACACGAGGGCCACCGCGTCCGACGGCACGGCACGCGCGGCCACCGCGAGCGCCGTCAGCACGATCCCCGCCGCCGCGAACCGGCGCGCCCCGAGCCGCCGCAGCGCGGTCCCCGACACCAGCCCGGCCGTCACCGAACCGGCGCCCTGGACGGCGGACAGGACGCCCGTGTACGCCGCGGAGTGGCCGAGGCGGTCGACGACGGCGTACACCGTCGTGCTGCTCAGCGAGGCGAGGAGCATCGTCGTGCCGCCGGCCCGGACCAGCGGGCGCAGCACCGGGTGCCGCCGCAGGTGCCGGACGCCCTCCGCGGTCTCCTTCCGCCAGCCGCCGCCGGAGGGGACGGGCCGCTCCTCGCGCACCCGCAGCAGGGCGTACAGCCCGGCGGCGATCACGAAGGTCACCGCGTCCAGGCAGGCGACGGCCGGACCGCCGAAGGCCGCGTACAGGCCCGCCCCGGTCAGCGGAGCGACGAGCTTCATGCCCTCGGTGACGGTCATCCGCAGCCCGTTGAAGTCGCCGCGGAGTTCCGCGGGGACGACGGCGGTGACCAGGGCCGACTCGGCGGCCTCGGCGACGGCGCCGGCGGTGCCGTACAGGAACAGGACGGTGAGCAGCAGCCACAGCCCGTCGGCCGAGCGGACGGCGAAGAGCGCCGGCAGGGCCGCCGCCAGTGCCAGGTTCAGGCCGATGAGCAGGGGCGTGCGGCGCACCCGGTCGGCGATGGTGCCCAGCGCCGGGCCGGCGAGGGTGGGGGACCAGGCGGCGAGCATGCACAGGGCGGGCAGGCTGTCGGACCCGGTGAGGTCCTTGACCCACATGCCCGACGCCAGCGACAGCGAGGAGGTGCCGAAGGCGGACACCACCAGGCCCGTGAGATACAGCCCCGCGTCGCGGTCGCGCAGGGCGCGCAGCAGGGTCCGGGAAGTCGTCATGCCTGGGAATCGTGGGTCTGAGGGGGGTGGGCGCGGATCGGTGAAACGCCTTATTTCCCGCGCCCCGCACCGATGAGTTCTCTCCTGCCGGCCGGTCATCCCTGAGGAGGACGAGCGCAACCCGAAGGAGTGCGGCATGACCATCGTCGACCTCGGCCCGCAGGCCCGGATCGTGGCGCGGCTCGCCGAGTCCGTGACCGATGCGCGGCTGTCCGCTCCCACGCCGTGCCCGGACCTGGCGGTGCGGAATCTGCTGGGCCACATCCTGCTGCTCTCGGTGGCCTTCCGTGACGCCGCCCGCAAGGATCTCGGTACGACGACCGACACCGACCCGGCCGCCGCCGTCCCGGACATCGGCCCCGGCTGGCGCGAGGAGCTGCCCAAGGCCCTGGAAGAAGTCGCCGACGCCTGGCGTGACCCGGCCGCCTGGACCGGTATGACCCGCGCGGGCGGGGTGGACCTGCCGGGCGAGGTCGCCGGTGCCGTCGTCGCCGACGAACTGGTCGTCCACGGCTGGGACCTGGCCCGCGCCATCGGCCGGCCCTACGCTCCCGACCCCGCGGCGCTGGACTCGGCCCACGGCTTCCTGCTGGCGGCCGCCGAGGACCCGCACCGCGGAAACGGCCTGTTCGGCCCGGTCGTCCCGGTGCCGGCGGAGGCACCCCTGCTGGACCGGGCGGTCGGGCTGAGCGGGCGGGACCCGGGATGGCGTCCCGGTGACTGAGTAGGCGGACCTCCACGACCTGAGTAGGTGCACCGGTGCGGCGGCCCCCTCCGCACCGGTTCAGTGTTCGCATGACGACACAGCACATCGCACCGCTTCCGGGACCGGCCGGCCTGGGTGAGCGGGACCCCCGGGCCTGGGTGGCACCGGCGATCGCGACGGCTCTGCTGGGCGTGCTCGGTCCGGCCGCCGTCGCGTTCGCCGGGCTCTCCGTGATGGCGACGGACAGCTGCGGCCCCGACGACTGCTCGGCCGCGTTGAACAGGTCCCTGTCCTGGATCTTCCACCTGCTCGTCCTCGGCGGCCCGCTGGGCCTGGTCGCCCTGCTCACGGCCTGGCTGCTGCCCTGGAAGCGCCGCTGGTCCGTGACGCGCGCCTGGGCGGCGGTCCTCGCACTGGTGCCGCCCCTCGGGGTGCTGTTCCTGGTGCTCACGCTGCCCGCCCCGTGAGGGGGGCACCGTCCTTCTTTTGTCAGAAGCGTTGACGAAACACCGGCCCCCCTCCTACCTTTCACCGCGTCGTACTTCGTACGTCATATACGGGACGCGACATGTGAGAGGGCCGCATGACCTCCGTGCCCACCCCGATCCCGTCCCGCACGCAGTACGTACCGGACGCGATCGAACACCGCATCCCGACCGGCCGGTTGACGCCCGGACAGGCCCTGGTCGAGACGGAGCCGGCGGACATGGCGCGCGAGGTCTACGACGTGCGGCTGCTGCCGGAGCCGGAAGCGCTGTGCCGGGCCGTCGGGCGAGGAGCCTCCCTCGACGCCGCGCGCGACGCGCTGGTCCGGGCCGACCACGCCACCGACGCCGCCGAACGGCCGCTCGCCAACCGGGAGTTCCACCGCGCCCTGTACCTGCCGTGCGGCAACCCGCTGCTCGGCCGGGCCCTGCCCGCACACGAGCGCGCCGAGGCCGCCGCCATCGCCGCCGGATGGTCCCCGTGACGAAGCTGAGGAGCCACCAGTGGTACGCGACCGACGGGCTGCGCTCGTTCAGCCACCGCGCCCGGACCCGGCAGCTCGGGTACCTGCCCGAGGAGCATCTCGGCAAGCCCGTGATCGCCGTGCTCAACACGTGGTCCGACATCAACCCGTGCCATGTGCACCTGCGGGACCGCGCCCGGGCGGTGAAGCGGGGGGTGTGGCAGGCCGGCGGGTTTCCGCTGGAGTTCCCGGTCTCGACGCTGAGCCAGACCTTCCAGAAGCCGACGCCGATGCTCTACCGGAATCTGCTGGCGATGGAGACCGAGGAACTGCTGCGGTCCTACCCGGTCGACGGGGCCGTGCTGATGGGCGGCTGCGACAAGTCCACGCCCGCGCTGCTGATGGGTGCGGCCAGCGCGGATCTGCCCGCCGTCTTCGTGCCGGCCGGGCCCATGCTGCCGGGGCACTGGCGGGGCGAGGTGCTCGGGTCCGGTACGGACATGTGGAGGCACCGGGCGGACAAGCGGGCGGGTCTCATCGGCGACTGCGAGCTGAGCGAGCTGGAGAGCTGCCTCGCGCGCTCCCCGGGGCACTGCATGACCATGGGTACGGCGTCCACGCTGACGGCCGCCGCCGAGGCCCTCGGCGTGACCGTGCCGGGCGCGTCCAGCATCCCCGCCGTCGACTCCGCTCACGACCGGATGGCCGCCAAGGCCGGGATGACGGCCGTCGAACTGGTCCGCCGGGGCCGGAAACCGACCGACATCCTCACCCGTGAGGCCTTCGAGGACGCGGTCACCACCGTGCTCGGCCTCGGCGGCTCCACCAACGCCGTGATCCACCTGATCGCCATGGCCGGCCGTGCCGGGGTGGAACTCACCCTCGACGACTTCGACCGCATCGCCCGCACCGTGCCCGTCCTCGCCAACGTCCGCCCCGGCGGCGAGAGGTACCTGATGGAGGACTTCCACTTCGCGGGCGGCCTGCCCGGCTTCCTGTCCCGGATCACCGACCTGCTCCACCTGGACCGGCCGACGGTGTCGTACGACACCCTGCGCGAGCAGCTGCAGGGCGCGCGGGTGCACGACGACGACGTGATCCGCCCCCGCGACAACCCGGTCGCGAGCGAGGGCGGGATCGCGGTCCTGCGCGGCAACCTCTGCCCGGACGGCGCGGTCATCAAGCACATCGCCGCCGAGCCCCACCTGCTCAGGCACACCGGTCCGGCCGTCGTCTTCGACGACTACCGGACCATGCGGCGCACCATCGACGACCCCGCCCTCGGCATCACCGCCGGCAGCGTGCTGGTGCTGCGCAACGCCGGGCCCAGGGGCGGGCCGGGCATGCCCGAGTACGGCATGCTGCCCATCCCGGACCACCTGCTCAAGCGGGGCGTGCGGGACATGGTCCGGATCTCCGACGCCCGGATGAGCGGGACGGGCTACGGCGCCTGTGTGCTGCACGTGGCCCCGGAGTCGTACATCGGCGGCCCGCTCGCGCTCGTGCGCGCCGGGGACCTCATCACCCTGGACGTCGAGGCACGCAGCCTCCGTCTCCACGTGGACGACGCGGAGCTGGAGCGCAGGCGGCTCGCGTGGACCCCGCCGCCGCCCCGGTACGAGCGCGGCTACGGCGTCCTCCACAACGGCCACATCACCCAGGCCGACACCGGCTGCGACTTCGAGTTCCTGGCCCGGCCGGGCCAGGTGCCGGACCCCTACGCCGGCTGAGCGCCCCGGCGGCCCTGCGGATGCCGGGCTTCATCGCCTACCTGGTGGTGAGTGTCAGTTCAGATGCCACAGCTCGTATGCGGCGAGAAGCAGGACCGAGCCCGCCAGCGCCAACACCGCGCCCAGGAACCGCAGATAACCCGCGGACGAGAAGAGTGTGGGCCGCCCCGCGACCCCCCACCTGCGCCGAATCCGCTCGGACCGGCTCGTGGTGATGCCCCGCACGTCGAAGGCCCAGTTCACCCCGCACCACAGGGCTGTCAGGCCGCCCGCGGCGAAGACGACGAGCAACACCGGTGACGGTCCCTGGGCCCCTGCGGCGGCGAACGGCATGGGTGGCGCTCCCTTTCTCATATCGATCGGATAACACTACTCGCAGGGCAGGGTGTTATGCGCGTAGACATACTCCGACCTGGCACATCGCTCTCATCCACCAGATCCGGAGAATCCATGCGGAAGTCCCACAGAGTCGTCGCCGCCGGTGCCGCCTGTGCCCTCGCCGGTGCCGCGCTGTACGGCGCGGGCGCTGCCACCGCCGGTCAGTCGACGGCGAACTCCACCCACGAGCCCTACAACATCGGGCAGTTGGTGAAGGACATAGACACCTATTACGGCACCACCGCCGACAGCAACGGCGTCTACCAGGCGTCCCCGGACAGCCCGTACGCCAAGGACCTGGCGGACATGGACGCAGCCGCCAAGCGCTATATCGACAAGGCGGCTCGCAAGGCGCACCGGCACGGCGAGAAGCCGGCCGTCGTCTTCGACATCGACGACACGCTGCTGCTCAGCCTCGACTACGAGAAGCGCTACAACTACACGTACAACCCCACGACGTGGAACGACTACGTGAACCGCGCCGACCGCCCGGCGGTCTTCGGCAGCCCCGAGCTGGTCCAGTACGCCGCTTCCAAGGGCGTCGAGGTCTTCTACAACTCCGGCCTCAGCGAGGCGCAGCGCGCCGCCGCGGTCGCCAACCTGAAGAAGGTCGGCGCCGATGTGAACCTGGACGCCGACCACATGTTCCTCAAGGACAAGGCCAACCCGCCGGCCTACCTGGGTGACTGCGCCACCCCGAGCGCCTGGAACTGCACGACCGTGCAGTACAAGTCCGGAACGCGCAAGCACATCGAGGACGACCTGGGGTACGAGATCATCGCCAACTTCGGCGACCAGTACTCGGACCTCGACGGCGGCTACGCCGACCGCACGTACAAGCTGCCGAACCCGACCTACTTCGTCTCCTGACGGTCATCCGCAGGCCGTGAGCAGCCGCTCGTACCCGGCCCTCGTCACCGGCGGCACCGTGCCGTGGCGAGGGCCGGCGGGCGGTCAGGCCGCTCACTTCAGTGCCGCCTGCATCATCGCCTTGGCCACCGGCGCCGCCAGACCGTTACCGCTGACCTCCGACCGTGCCGCGTCCGACTGCTCCACCATCACGGCGACAGCCACCTCCTTGCCGCTGCTGCCGGACTTGCCGAAGGACGTGAACCAGGCGTACGGCGTCTTGCTGTTGTTCTCGCCGTGCTGGGCGGTGCCGGTCTTGCCGCCGACGGTGACGCCGTCGATCAGGGCGTTGGTGCCGGTGCCGTCCTTGACCACCGTCTCCATCGCCGACTGGAGCTGCCCGGCGGTGGAGGAACTGACGATCTCCTTGCTGTCCGCGTCGTCGTCGTAGTCCTGCAGCACCGCACCCCCGCTGTCGGTGATCTGCGACACCATGTGCGGCGAGACCAGCTTGCCGCCGTTGGCTATGGCCGCCGACACCATGGCCATCTGCAGCGGGGTCGCGGTGACGTCGAACTGACCGATGCCGGACAGCGCGGTCTGCGCCTGGTCCATGCCGGACGGGTACACACTGGCGTAGGCCCGCACCGGCACGTCCTGCTCGTCGTCGTTGAAGCCGAACTTCTCGGCCATCGCCCTCACCTTGTCCTGGCCGAGCTGGACGGCCATATGACCGAAGACGTTGTTGCAGGAGTACTGCAGGGCCTTGCGGATCGAGGCGTTCCTGCACGGCGCCGACTTGTTCTCGTTCACCAGCACGTGCGTCGTGCCCGGCGGGGTGTAGGGGTCCGGGCTGTCGGTCGGGTCGTCCACGTTCTTGTACAGCCCGTCCTCCAGCGCGGCCGCGGCCACCACCAGCTTGAACGTCGAGCCGGGCGGCAGCGGCTGGCGCAGCGCACGGTTGGTGAGCGGCTTCTCCTTGTCCGCGTTGAGCCGCTTCCAGGCGATCCCGGCCGTGTTGGCGTCGGTGAGCGAGGACGGGTCGTACGACGGCGTGGACACCACCGCGAGGATCTTGCCGGTCTTCGGGTCGATCGCGACGGCCGCGCCCTTGTTGCCGCCGAGCGCGCGGTACGCCGCCTTCTGCACGTCCGGGTCGATCGTGGTGAGCACGTTGCCCGGGTCGGCGCGCTTGCCGGTGAGCGTGTCCATCACGGTCTTCAGCCGGTTGTCCGTGCCGTTCAGCAGGTCCGCGTAGATGCCCTCCAGCTGTGTCGGGGCATAGGCCTGCGAGGCGTAACCCGTCACCGCGGCGTAGAGCTTGCCGTCCGTGTACGTCCGCTTGTACGCGAGGTCGCTCCCCTTCGTCCGCGTCGAGCCGGTGATCGCGTTTCCGGCCACGATGATGTTCCCGAGCGGCCGCGAGTACGTCTGGATCGCGTTCCGCCGGTTGCTGTTGTCGTCCGCGAGGGCCTTGCCGTCGTAGAACTGCACCCAGGTCGCCCTGACCAGCAGAGCGAGCACGAGCAGCAGCGCGAAGACGGACGCCCGCCTGATCGTCTTGTTCATCCCGCTCCGAAGACGATCGGGACGGGGCCGATCGTTCCCGTACGCCCCGTTTTCTCATCCCCCGCTCAGGAAACCGGCCTCGTACGCGGCGATCACCGCCTGGGTGCGGTCCCGGGCGCCGGTCTTCGCGAGGACCGCCGCCACGTGCGACTTCACGGTCGCGGGGCCCACGTCCAGCCGCCGGGCGATCTCGGCGTTGGTCAGTCCGTCGGTCATGTGCCGCAGCACGTCGCGCTCACGGCCGGTGAGCTTGCTCACCCAGGGCGCGGCCCGGCCGGCGCCGCGCGCGTGCTGGGCGGCGAGGGACCGCACGGCCGACGGGAACAGCAGGGTGTCGGAGCGCGCGACCAGCCGTACCGCCTGCACCAGGGCATCGGCGTCGGACCGCTTCAGCAGGAAGCCGGCGGCACCGGCGCGCAGGGCGTCGTACACGTACGCGTCGTTCTCGAAGGTGGTCACGACGACGATCCGCGGCGGCCGTTCCAGGGAGGCGACGATCTGCTCGGTGGCCCGGATGCCGTCGACCTCGGGCATCCGGACGTCCATGAGCACGACGTCGGGCCGCAGCTCCCGGACCACGGAAACGGCCTCGGCGCCGGTGGTCGCCTCGCCGACGACCTCCAGGCCCGGCTCGGCGGAGAGGATGGCGCGCAGGGCGGTGCGGACCATGCGCTCGTCGTCGGCGAGGACGATCCGGATGGCGGGCTGGGTCATGCGGGTCCTTTCGGAAGCGGTCGGGGCCGTGCGTCGGCCGCCGTCCCGGGCGTGGTCAGGGGCAGTCGGACGTGCAGGCGCCAGTTGCCGTCCGACGGTCCGGCCTGTGCCGTGCCGCCCAGCAGCCGCACCCGGTCGGCGACGCCCCGCAGACCGTGGCCGCCGCCGGGCCGCGGCGGCGTGGCCGTGCCCAGGGGGTTCTCGACGGTGATCTCCAGCCGGCCGGCCCCGGCGCGGATGCGCACGGCGACGGGTGCGCCGGCGTGTTTCAGCGCGTTGCTCAGGCCCTCCTGCACGATCCGGTACGCCTCCCGGGAGACCAGCGCCGGCAGCGCGGCGGGGTCGAGGCCGACGGTGGCCGTCACGGGCAGCCCGGCGGCCCGGGTCCGGCGCAGCAGCCCGTCGAGGTCGGTCGCGAGGGTGGGTGCCGGCGCGGTGCCCGGCGCGTCCCCGTCCCGCAACACACCGAGGACGGCGTCGAGTTCGCCGACCGTGCGCCGGGTGGTCTCCTCGATGGCGGTGAGCGCCTCGCGGACGAACTCCGGGTCCGTGCCGAGGAGCCGGCGGGCCGCGCCCGCCTGGAGGGTGACGGCGCTCAGGGCGTGGCCGACGGAGTCGTGCAGCTCGCGGGCGAGCCGGTTGCGCACGGCGAGGTCGGCGGCCCGGGCCTCGGCGGCGGCCAGCCGGTCCTGCGGGGTGGGCCCGAGCAGCGCGGGCGCCCAGCGGGCCAGCAGGGCACCGCAGCCCGCCGCGCACCCGGCGAGCGCGCACAGCATGGCCAGGCCCGCAACCGGGGACAGGGCCAGCGCCCAGCCGTGGTCGAGGGCTTCGGGCAGGCGGAGCGGGGAGTGGCGCAGCCCGGCGAACACGGGCAGGACGACCAGCACCGCCGCGAACGGCGGCACGGCCAGCGACATGCCGGCGATGATCCCGCCGAGCCCGAGATGCAGCGTGAACCAGGCCGCCGTACGCGCCCGTTCGGCCGCCGTGCGGGCCGGTCCGGTGGCCAGAGCGTCGGCGTCGACGTCGCACAGGGCCCGGACGGCGGCCGACTCCAGCGGCCGGGTCAGCGGGAACAGCGAGGTGAGTGCGGCGATGGGCAACCCGACGGCGAACGAGCCGAGTTGGAGGGGGAGCGAATGGAAGACGTCGTCCACGCCGGTGAGCGGGCCGACGATCACCGAGCCGACGAAGACGTACGGCATGGCGAGCGCGCCGCCCAGGATCAGATGGATCCAGCGGCGCCGCGCCCGCCCGCCGAAGAGCGGCCGCAACGCCCGTGTCACCGCGGTGCCTTGGCGGTCCGGTCGGTGAGGAAGTGGGCGAGGACGCTCGCCACGAGCAGGCCGGTGATCATCTGCCCAGCGTAGGTGAGGCTGGTCAGCGGTGCCGGCCGGTAAGCCGTCACCAGCGTTCCGAGCGATATCCAGCCGCCCCAGCACGCCACGGCCCCGGAGCCGGTCCAGGCCAGCGCCAGCGGCACGGCGACCGGCAGTGCACGGCCCCGGCGGAAGGCGAGCTGCCAGGCACCGGTGACGGCCATGGCGAGGAAGAGGACGAAGACGCACTGCATGGACCGGGCGCCGCTGCCGTCCGCCGCGGCCGCCCCGACGGCGCGCAGCAGCCGCACCGCGCCGGGGAGCAGCGCGAGAAGCGCGGCCGTCACGGCCGTCAGCCGCTGCGCCCCCGTCGCGCCCCCGGCCGGCAGCTCCCGCACCCGGCCCTGCCACAGGTGACCCCAGCGCTCGCGGGCGTACCCCGTGAACAGCGCGCCGAGCGCCAGTCCCTGCACGATGAAGCCGCCGTAGACCACCGCGAAGACCCAGTCGGCCAGGAAGGGTTCGCCGTCGCCGTGGCCGCCCCCGCCGCCGTGCAGGACCAGTTGCAGCGGGAAGCCCACCATGATGGGGGCGAGGAGTCCCACGGCGAGCCACATCGGCACGGCGAGCAGCCAGGCCGGCACCCGCCGGCCCCACGGACGGGTCAGCAGCAGCGCCAGCACGACGACGGCCGCGTCCATCAGCACGGTGACGCCGTTGGCGAGCGCCGCGGTCAGCCGGTGCTCCAGCAGCGGACTGCCGTCCGGGATGCCGAGGTGACTGCCGGCGATCCAGGCGGCCTTGAGGGACAGGTACGGCAGGCAGGCGGTGATGGCCACGCGTCGGAGCCGGCGGCGTCGCGTGGAGACGCCGGCGGGGAGGGCGGCCGTTGGGATCGTCATGCCCCCACGCTCCCGCGCCGCGCCGGGTGCGCACCTCCTGCGGCCCGACGATCCGTCTCCGCCGCACGGCGGAGGGCCTCAGCCCTCCAGGACGAGCACGACCTCGTCGATCTCCTGCCCCCGCCCGTTCGCATACCCCCGGGCCCGGGCCGTCTCGCGGAAGCCGCACTTGTCCAGCACCCGCAGCGACGCCGCGTTGTCGGCCGCCGCCCGCGCGTACAGCGGCCGTTCGGACACCTCGGCGAGCAGACCCCGCAGCGCGGCCGTCGCCACGCCCCGGCCCCAGTACGCGCGGTCGATCCAGTACGTCACCTCGCGCTCGCCGGTCACGCCGTAGACGGCCGCGTTACCGGCCACCTCGCCGTCGGCCAGCACCGTGCGCAGGACGAAGGAGGAGGTGCGCACGCGCAGCCAGTAGGCCGCGAAGGCCTCCGGGTCGGACGTGTCCTCCGGGCCGAACGCGGCCATCCGGACGGCTTCCGGGTCGGTCATCTGCCGGTGGAACACCGGCAGGTCACCGTCCTCCACGGCGCGCAGGGCGATCTCCATGGGGCCCGAGCCTACGACGGCTCCCGCGCCGCGTCCGCCACCGCCCGCGCTCAGAGCCGGCGCGTCGCCAGGGCCAGCCGGTCACGCGCGTCGAACAGCGCGTCCTTGATCAGCTGCTCGTGGGCCGGGGTCAGCCGGGCCACCGGCACCGAGCAGCTGATCGCGTCCCGGGCCGGGGTGCGGTAGGGGATCGCCACGCCGAAGCAGCGCAGGCCCAGCGTGTTCTCCTCACGGTCGACCGCGAAGCCCTGCTCGCGCACCTGGTGGAGCTCCTCGATGAGCTTCTCGCGGTCGGTCAGGGTGTGCTCGGTGAGCGCGGGCAGGGTCTCCGGCAGCAGCTTGCGCACCTGCTCGTCGCTGTACGTGGCGAGGATCGCCTTGCCGAGGGAGGTGGAGTGGGCGGGCAGCCGGCGCCCGACCCGGGTGAAGGGGCGCAGATAGTGCTGGGACTGACGGGTGGCGAGGTAGACCACGTTGGTGCCGTCGAGCCGGGCCAGGTGGATGGTCTCCGTGGTGTCGTCGGAGAGCCGGTCCAGGGCGGGCCGGGCGGCGGCCACCACCTCGTCGCCGTCGATGTACGACGTGCCGACCAGCAGCGCCCGGACCCCGATGCCGTACCGCGTGCCCGTCGCGTCGGTCTCCACCCAGCCCAGCTCCACGAGGGTGCGCAGCAGCATGTACAGGCTGGACTTGGGGTACCCCACGGCCTCCTGGACGGCCGCGAGGGAGTGCATTCCGGGCCGGCCGGCGAAGTACTCAAGCAATTCAACGGTCCGCACCGCGGACTTGACCTGGGCCCCGCCTGTCTCGCCAGCCGACATCGCCCTTGACCCCTTCAATCGCCGGGAAATAGTCTCCGAGCAGCACATTCATCATCAGAGACGGTGTTCAGTATATCGAACGCCCCTGATGGTCGACCCAAGCCCGCCCTTGGATATTGCGGCCTTACTGGAGGGACCCGCGGTGGCAGCAGCACCAGTCTGGAGTGTCGACCCGCGCACCGGGAAGCAGCGTGAACAGGTTGCGGTGGAGGCCACGGCGCAGGAGGTGGACACGGTGGTCGGGGCGGCCCACGCCGCACGTGGCGCCCTCGCCGACCGCGCGGTGCGCTCCGCCTTCCTGCGCTCGGCCGCCGCGGGCCTGGACGCGGCCCGGGACGCCCTGGTCGAGACCGCCGACGCCGAGACCGCCCTCGGCCCGGTCCGGCTGACCGGTGAACTCGCCCGCACCAGCTACCAGTTGCGGGCCTTCGCCGACATCGTCGACGAGGGTGCCTTCCTCGACGTCATCATCAACCACCCCGACGACACCGCCACCCCGCCCATCCCGGACCTGCGCCGCTACAAGGTCCCGCTCGGCGTCGTCGCCGTCTACTCCGCCTCCAACTTCCCCTTCGCCTTCTCCGTCGCCGGCGGCGACACCGCCAGCGCGCTCGCCGCGGGCTGCCCGGCCGTCGTCAAGGCCCACCCCGACCACCCGGCCCTGTCCGAGCTGGTCGCCAAGGTGCTGCGCCGGGCAGCCGCCGAGCACGGCATCCCCGAGGGTGTCCTCGGCCTCGTGCACGGCTTCGAGGCGGGCGTCGAGCTGATCAGGCACCCGCTGGTCGCCGCGGCCGGCTTCACCGGCTCGGTACGGGGCGGGCGGGCGCTGTTCGACGCGGCGGCCGCGCGTCCGGTGCCGATCCCGTTCCACGGTGAGCTGGGGTCCTTGAACCCGGTCCTGGTGACCGAGGCCGCCGCCGCCGAGCGCGGCGAGGAGATCGGCACCGGGCTGGCCGGGTCCATGACGCTCGGCGTCGGGCAGTTCTGCGTGAAGCCCGGACTGGTGCTGGTGCCGTCCGGCGCCGGGGGCGACCGGCTGGTGAAGGCCCTGACCGACGCCGTGAGCGACACCGGCGCGGGGGTGCTGCTCGACCACCGCATGCGGGACGACTTCGTCGCCGGGGTGCGGGAGCGGGCCGGCCTGGACGGTGTGGAGACGCCGGTCACGCCGGGCGCGGGCGGTGAGCACACGGTCAGCGCCGGGTTCCTCACGGTGCCGGCACAGCGGCTGGCCGAAGAGGGGACCCACGACCTGCTGCTGGAGGAGTGCTTCGGGCCGGTCACCGTCGTGGCCCGCTACACCTCCGAGGAGGAGGCCGCCCTCGTGCTGTCGCGGTTGCCGGGGAACCTCACGGCGACGGTCCAGCTGTCCTCTCAGGAGGCGGCCGGGGAGGGACGGGGACCGGAACTCCTGGCCGGGCTGACCCCGTTGGCGGGGCGGGTGGTGGTGAACGCGTGGCCCACCGGTGTCGCGGTTGCTCCGGCCCAGCAGCACGGGGGTCCCTACCCCGCGACGACCTCCACGTCCACCTCGGTGGGCGGTACGGCCATCGAGCGGTGGCTGCGGCCGGTGGCCTACCAGAACGCGCCGTCGGCTCTGTTGCCGAAGGAGCTCCGCGACGAGAACCCGCTGGGGCTTCCCCGGCGCTTCAACGGGGTTCTGGAGCGGTAGCTCACGGCACTGCGGGACAATGGGGCGATGGACGTGGAACTTCCCGAACTCCCTTTCGCCCTCCGGACCTACGGACCCGAGGGGCACTGGGAGTACGAGGACGGCGTGCTGACCGGCTGGGCCGGGCCCCGGCAGGACCGGTTCGTCACGCCCACCGGGGAGGCGCTCGACCCCGCCTCGGACGCGCCCCGGCTGCTGGGCGCGCCCGAGGGCGACTTCCAGCTGATCGCGCGGGTCACCGTGGGCTTCCGGGCCGCCTTCGACGCGGGCGTCCTGTACGTCCACGTCGGCGAGCGGGCCTGGGCCAAGCTGTGCCTGGAGTACTCCCCGGACCTGCCCACCGTCTGCACGGTGGTCACCCGGGGGCACTCCGATGACGCCAACTCCTTCACGGTGGAGGGGAGTTCGGTGTGGCTGCGGGTCAGCCGGACCGGGCGGGCCTTCGCCTTCCACGCCTCGCGGGACGGCGAGCGGTGGACCTTCGTCCGGCTGTTCACCCTCGGCGACGAGAAGGAGACCGATGACGCGCTGGTCGGCTTCATGACCCAGTCGCCGCTGGGGGAGGGGTGCGTGGTGACGTACGACCACATCGGGTTCAGGACTTCCTGGCCGAGCGACCTGCGAGACGGAAGCTGAGCGCGAACGTCACCGTGAGCAGGGCCGCGCTGATGACCAGGCTCCAGCGCACACCGGCCTGGAAGCCGTGGCCGAGCAGCGCTCCGAACACGGCGATGCCCAGGCCACCGGCCACCTGCCGGGCCGAGTTGAGCACCCCGGCCGCCAGGCCCGCCCGTTCGGCGGGTACGGCGTCCATCATCGCGGCGGTCAGGGGCGGCACCGTCAGCGCGCAGCCCAGGGCCAGCGGCACCAGCAGCACGGACACCAGGGCCGGGGACGTGCCGGCGTCGACGTACAGCAGCAGGAGCAGACCGGCGACGGCGAGCGGCTGGCCCACGAGCATCGGCAACCGGGGGCCGTAGCGCCCCGCGAGCTTGCCCGCCACCACGTTCGTCACCGCGATCAGGCCCGTCATCGGCAGGAACATCAGCCCGGCGGACAGCGCGGAGTGGCCCTGGACCTGCTGGAAGAACAGCGAGAAGACGAACACCATGCCGAAGAAGGCCACGCTGCAGGCGGAGCCGGCCGCCACCGCCGTGGCCACGGTCCGGTTGCGGAACAGACCGAGGGGCACCACCGGGTGCGACTGGCGCGCCTCGACGCGCAGGAACGCCCCGCCCGCGAGGACGGCCACCGCCAGTGCCGCCCAGCCCGCCGTCCCGCCCTCGATGACCGCGAAGGTCAGGGACACCAGGGACGCCACCGCCATCAGCTGGCCGGGCAGATCCAGCGGTGCCGGGCGGGGCCGTGAGCGCGGGGCGCGGACGAGCAGGGCCAGGATCGCGGCGCCCACCGGCAGGTTGACGAAGAAGATGCCGCGCCAGTCCCAGGCGGTGGTCAGCGCACCGCCCGCCACCGGCCCGAGCGCCACGGCGAGTGAACCGCCCGCCGCCCAGGCCGCCACCGCGCGGGCCCGCCGCGCCGGTTCCGGGTACGCCTGCCGCACCAGCGCCAGCGTTGCCGGGAGGACCACGGCCGCAGCGACGCCCTGGACCACCCGCGCGCCGATCAGGGCCGGCAGGTCCGGCGCCAGTCCGCAGGCCGCCGAGGCGAGCGTGAACACCGCGGTGCCGAGGGCGAACGCCCGGCTCGCCCCGGCCCGGTCGGAGAAGGCCCCGGTGGACAGCATCAGCGCCGCGAAGGCCAGTGTGTAGGCGTCCACCACCCACTGCAGGCCGGACATGCCGCCGCCCAGGGAGGAGCCGATGGCGGGCAGGGCCACATTGACCACGGAGGCGTCGAGGCAGATCAGCCCGAAGCCGAGCAGGGCGGCGGTGAGGGTGAGCGCGGCGGATGATCCCGGGGGCGTCAAGCCGCCCTGGTCAGGGGCGAGTTGTCCGGCCCTGGACATCTGGTTCGTTGGCATGTCCCCCATGCTGCGTATCTCCGCTGCCGTACAGTAGTGGCCTGAATGCCATGCATCCGGAGGTTCTGGCCATGCCGCACCGTGTCGCCGTCATCGCACCGTCGCCGGTCTCGATGTTCAACGTCGCGATTCCCGAGCTGCTGTTCGGCAAGGTGGAGGCGGACGGCCGGCCGTGCTACGAGGTGATCGTCTGCGCCGCGGACCCGGGCCCGGTGCCCACCACCGGCGGTCTCGACCTGTACGTACGCCACGGGCTGGACGCCGTGCGGGAGGCGGACACGGTGGTCGTCGCGGGCACCGGCGCCCCGTTCGAGCCGGAGCCCCGGATCGTCGCCGCCATACGTGCGGCCGGTGCCGACGGCAAGCGGATCGCCTCCATCTGCACCGGCGCCTTCCAGCTCGCCGAGGCGGGCCTGCTGCACGGCCGCAAGGCCACCACGTACTGGGCGCACGCCGCCGAGCTGCGCAAGCGGTACCCGCGGGTCCAGCTCCAGGACGACGTTCTGTATGTCCAGGACGGCCCGTACGTCACCTCCTCCGGCTACGCCGCCGGCATCGACCTGTGCCTGCACCTCATCCGCAGCGACTACGGCGCCGCCGTCGCCAACGAGGTCGCCCGCCTCGCCCTGGTCGCCCCGGTCCGCCCCGGCGGCCAGACCCAGTTCGCGCACACCCCGCTGCCGCCCGAGCGCGGCACCGCCTGCGCCGATACCCGCGGCTGGGCCATGCGCAACCTCGACAAGCCGCTCACCCTCACCGACCTGGCCCGGCACGCCGGGGTCTCGGTGCGCACCCTCACCCGCCGCTTCCACGCGGAGAGCGGCGTCAGCCCCCTGCAGTGGCTCCTGCACCAGCGCGTCGAGCGGGCGAAGGAACTGCTGGAGACCACCACCCTGCCCATGGACCAGGTGGCCGCCGCCTGCGGCCTCGGCACCGCCGACTCCCTGCGCGCCCACCTGGTCCGCCGCACCGGCCTCACCCCGAGCGCGTACCGGGCCCAGTTCAGCCGCCTCCAGGAGGGAATGAACCTGGCTGTTTGAACGTTCACGTACTGGTGCGGAGAAGGCCTTCGCACCCGTACGACCTGGAAAGAGCCGAAGACATGCGCGTCGAGATCTGGAGCGACATCGCCTGCCCCTGGTGCTATGTGGGCAAGGCCCGCTTCGAGAAGGCGCTCGCTGCCTTCCCGCACCGTGACGACGTCGAGGTGGTGCACCGCTCCTTCGAGCTGGACCCGGGCCGCGCCAAGGGCGACGTGCAGCCGGTGATCACCATGCTCACCAGGAAGTACGGCATGAGCGAGGCGCAGGCCCAGGCCGGCGAGGACAACCTGGGCGCCCAGGCCGCCGCCGAGGGCCTGGACTACCGCACCCGGGACCGGGACCACGGCAACACCTTCGACATGCACCGCCTGCTGCACTTCGCCAAGGAGCAGGGCAGGCAGGACGAGCTCATCCAGATCCTGTACCGGGCGAACTTCGCCGAGGAGCGGTCCGTGTTCACCGAGGGCGACGAGCGGCTCGTCGAGCTGGCCGTGGAGGCCGGTCTCGACACCGGGGCCGCCCGCGCGGTGCTCGCGGACCCCTCCCGCTACGCCGACGAGGTCCGCGCCGACGAGCGCGAGGCCGCTGAGCTCGGCGCGACCGGCGTCCCGTTCTTCGTCCTCGACCGGACGTACGGCGTCTCCGGCGCCCAGCCCGCCGCGGTCTTCACCCAGGCGCTGACCCAGGCGTGGGGCGAGCGCTCCCCGCTGAAGCCGGTCGAGCAGACCGGTGCCGACGCCTGCGGCCCGGACGGCTGCGCGGTGCCGCGGCAGTGAGAAATCGCAGGTCGGCGCGGACGTATAAGGCTTCCTAAGCGGATTCACGTAAAAATCCGCAATGGACTACGACTTCACGGGGCCGCACAGTGGTCCCATGGAGACCACGGAGACGTTCGAAAGCCTCGTCCGCGCCGAGTTCGCCCCCAAGAGCACCTATCTCAACACCGCCGGCAACGGCCTGCTGCCCTCCCGCACCGTCGCCGCCCTGCACGAGGCGGCGCTGCTGCGGGCCGAGGGCCGGCCGCTGACCCCGCTGTACGAGGACGTGGAGGCCTGCCGGGCCGGGTACGCCCGGCTCGCCGGAGTCCCGGCCACCCGGGTGGCGGCGGGTGCCTCGGTCGCCGCGCACACCGGGGTGATCGCCGCCTCGCTGCCCGCCGGTGCCGAGGTCCTCACCGCCGAGGACGACTTCACCTCCGTGCTCAACCCGTTCCACGTCCGCGGCGACCTCAAGGTCCGCACGGTCCCGCTGGAGCGGATCGCCGAGTCCGTCCGGCCCGGCACCGCGCTCGTCGCGGTCAGCGCCGCCCAGTCCGCCGACGGGCGCATCGCCGACCTGGCCGCCCTCAGGGAGGCCGCCCGCGCGCACGGGGCCCGCACCTACGTCGACTTCTCCCAGGCCGCCGGCTGGCTGCCGATGGACGCGGACGCCTACGACTTCACCGCCACGGTCTCCTTCAAATGGCTGCTCGGCCCGCACGGCGCGGCCTTCCTCACGGTCCCCGAGGACTTCGGCGGGCTGAGCCCGGTGCTCGCCGGGTGGGTCGCGGCCGAGAGGCCCTGGGACAGCTGCTACGGCCCGGTCGCCGAACTCGCCCGCTCGGCACGGCGGTTCGACCTCACCCACGCCCTGTTCACCTTCGCGGGCCTGCGACGCTCGCTGGAGCTGATCGAGGAACTGGGCGTGGCCGCCGTGCACGCCCACGACATCGCCCTCGCCGACCGGTTCCGGGCGGGGCTGGCCCGCCTCGGCCACGAGCCGGTGCCCGCCCCCGGCTCGGCGATCGTCTCGGTGCCGCGACTCGGCTGCCGGCAGCCCGAGTTGAGCGAGGCGGGCGTCGAGGTCTCCGACCGGGCGGGGAACCTGCGGGCGTCCTTCCACCTGTACACCACGGAAGCGGACGTGGACCGCCTGCTGGACGTGCTCGCCGGCTGACGGCATGACCGGGCCGGAGCCCCCCGTCCCACACGAGGAGGCCCCGGCCCGGTGCTCGGGGGGTCACTTCACCGGGGTGAAGTCCCTCGCGCCGATGAACTCCGGTCGGCGCACCGGTGCCGCGAAGGGCTCCACGGCGGCGTTCTCCACGCTGTTGAACACGATGAAGACGTTGCTGCGCGGGTACGGCGTGATGTTGTCGCCGGAGCCGTGCATGCAGTTGCAGTCGAACCAGGTCGCCGAACCGGCCTTGCCGGTGAACAGCCGGATGCCGTGCTCGCCCGCCAGGGCGGTCAGCGCCTCGTCGGACGGGGTGCCCGCGTCCTGCATCTGCAGGGACTTCTTGTAGTTGTCCTCGGGCGTGGCACCGGCGCAGCCCAGGAACGTCCGGTGCGAGCCCGGCATGATCATCAGGCCGCCGTTGGTGTCGTGGTTCTCGGTCAGCGCGATCGAGACGGACACCGTGCGCATGTGCGGCAGGCCGTCCTCGGCGTGCCAGGTCTCGAAGTCCGAGTGCCAGTAGAAGCCGCTCGCACCGAAGCCGGGCTTGACGTTGATCCGGGACTGGTGGACGTACACGTCCGAGCCGAGGATCTGCCGGGCTCGGCCGACCACCCGCTCGTCGCGCACCAGGTTCGCGAAGACCTCGCTGATCCGGTGCACCTCGAAGACCGAGCGGATCTCCTTGGACCTGGGCTCGACGATGGAACGCTCGTCGGCGCGGATCGCCGGGTCGGTGACCAGCCGGTCCAGCTCACGCTTGTAGACCTCGACCTCGTCCGGGGTGATCAGCTCCTCGACGGCGAGGAAGCCGTCACGCTCGTACGCCTGCAGGTCGGACGCCGGGATCGGGCCCGGCGTGTCCGGGGAGCCCCAGATGACCGGGTCCTGGCGCGGGACGGTCACCTCGGTGGTGCCGCGGGTCGGGTAGAGATCCTTCACGGGGGCGGTGGTCATGGGTTCTCACACCTCCTCGGGCTCGGTGAGCAGCGGGTAGACGCCGTTCTCGTCGTGGTCCTCCCGTCCGGTCACCGGCGGGTTGAACACGCAGATGCAGTGGAAGTCCTCCTTGACGCGCAGGGTGTGCCGCTCGTGCCCGTCGAGGAGGTACATGGTGCCGGGGGTGATCGTGTACGTCTTCCCGGCCTCGTGGTCGGTCAGTTCGGCCTCGCCCTTGGTGCAGACGACGGCCTCGATGTGGTTGGCGTACCACATCGACGTCTCGGTCCCGGCGTACAGGACGGTCTCGTGCAGGGAGAAGCCGACCCGCTCCTTGGCGAGGACGATCCGCTTGCTCTCCCAGGTGCCGGACTTCGCCCTGACGTGCCGGTCGGTGCCTTCGATGTCCTTGAACGATCGGACGATCACAGTGGTGCAACTCCTAGTTGATCACGCGGTTTCGCGGACGGCGCGGGCGAGGATGCTCAGGCCCTCGTCCAGCTCTTCCGGGGTGATGGTGAGGGCGGGCAGCAGCTTGACGACCTCGCCCTCGGGCCCGGACGTCTCGATGAGCAGCCCGAGCTCGAAGGCCCGCCGCGCGACCCGCGCCGCCCGTCCCTTGTCGTGGAACTCCATGCCCCACACCAGACCGCGCCCGCGGTACTCCTTCACATCGGCGAGGTTCTCCTCGGTGACGGCGATCAGCGCCTGCTCGACCTGCTCGCCACGGGCGCGGGTCTGCTTCTCCATGGCCGAACCGTCGGTCCAGTACGCCTCCAGGGCGGCCGTCGCCGTCACGAACGCGGGGTTGTTGCCCCGGAAGGTGCCGTTGTGCTCGCCCGGCTCCCAGATGTCCAGTTCCGGCGTGAACAGGCACAGCGACATCGGCAGCCCGTACCCGCCGATGGACTTGGAGACGGTGACGATGTCGGGCGTGATCCCGGCCTCCTCGAAGGAGAAGAACGCCCCCGTCCGCCCGCAGCCCATCTGGATGTCGTCGACGATCAGCAGCATGTCCTGCCGCTCGCACAACTCCTTGAGCGCGCGCAGCCATTCGGGCCGGGCGACATTGACGCCGCCCTCGCCCTGCACGGTCTCCACGATCACGGCGGCGGGCTTGTTGAGCCCGGAGCCCTGGTCCGCCAGGAGCCGCTCGAACCACAGGAAGTCCGGGACCGTGCCGTCGAAGTAGTTGTCGAACGGCATCGGCGTGCCGTGCACCAGCGGGATGCCGGCGCCGGCCCGCTTGAAGGCGTTCCCGGTGACGGCGAGGGAGCCCAGGGACATCCCGTGGAAGGCGTTCGTGAACGACACGATCGCCTCCCGGCCCTTCACCTTCCGGGCCAGCTTCAGCGCCGCCTCCACGGCGTTGGTCCCGGTCGGCCCCGGGAACATGACCTTGTACGGCAGGTCCCGCGGGCGCAGCACCAGATCCTGGAAGGTCTGCAGGAAGGACCGCTTGGCCGTGGTCGACATGTCCAGGCCGTGGGTGACCCCGTCCCGGGACAGATAGTCGATCAGCGCCCGTTTGAGCACGGGGTTGTTGTGGCCGTAGTTGAGTGAGCCGGCACCGGCGAAGAAGTCGAGGTACGCATGACCGTCCTCGTCGTACATCCGGCTGCCCCGCGCGCGGTCGAAGACGGTGGGCCAGCCGCGGCAGTAGCTGCGCACCTCGGACTCAAGGGTCTCGAAGACGCTGAGGTCGGGCTGGGTGATGGTCACGGTGAATCGCTCCTCAGTGGGCGGTGAAGTCGGTCAGCGGACCGATGCGATAGAGGACTTCGGGGTCGTGCGGGCCGTCCGGGAACAGCGCCGCGGGGAACAGCACCTCGCGCTCCAGGTGCGCCCCGTGCCGGGCGGCGAACGAGGTGAACAGCCGTTCGGATGCGGTGTTGCCGGGCGTGATGGTCGTCTCCACGCCGGTGATGCCGTGCGCGTCGGCGAGCCGCGCGGTCAGCCCGTCCAGCAGCCGGGCGGCGATGCCGCGACCCCGGTGTGCGTCGTCGACGGCCACCTGCCAGACGAGCAGGGTGCGGGGGTGTTCCGGCCGCACATAGCCGGTGACGAAACCGACCGGCTCCCCGTCCGCACCGCGCGCCACCGCCGAGGTGCCGGCGAAGTCCCGGCACCACAGCAGATAGCTGTACGAGGAGTTCAGGTCGAGGGTTTTCGAGTCCTTGGCGAGACGCCAGAGCGCGGCTCCGTCGGTCACCGCCGGCTGGTCGATGAACAGGTCTGCGGGTGCGGCAGTCATGCGGCACGAATTTAGCGAGGCGAATTAGAAAATGCACGGCCGTCGTCACTGCGCCGCGCAGAGGCTTAGGTGAAATGCCCGAATTAACCCACATCAAATCGGGGCAAAGGTACCTCGCTGTGGAGTGTGTCACAGCGCGGAAACCGTCAGAAAACCGCCAGGAAACTTCCCTGTTTAGCCTTGCAAAAAGCGGGCAGAAGAAGACGGGAAGCTGTCGTCTGGGAAATTGGAAAGAATTGTGAAGCTCAATTGAATTCAGGCTCCGGTGGCGCCGTCGATTCGTTCACGCAGAATGTCGGCGTGTCCGTTGTGCCGGGCGTACTCCTCGATGAGGTGGACCAGCACCCAGCGCACGCTCACCTCGACGCCGGCCATCGGCCCGTCGGCGATCCGTCCGGTGTCCTCCAGGGCCCGTCCGGCGAGCAGCTCCCGGCCGCGCGCGATCTCCCGCCGCCACACGTCCAGTGCCTCTTCGAGCCCCCGCACGGGAACGAGGGCGTACCCCGTCTCCTCCTCGAACACCGGCGGCACGTCCAGCCCGGCCACCACCCGCTGGAACCAGTTCCGTTCGACCTCGGCGAGGTGCTGCACGAGGCCGAGCAGCGTCAGCGACGACGGCTCCGCGGAGGGCTGCCGCACCTGCGCGTCATCCAGTCCCCGGCACTTCAGCTCCAGCGTGGCCCGGTGAAAGTCCAGCCAGCTTTCCAGCGTGGGGCGCTCGGGGCCGGTCAGCAGAGGGACCGGCCGGCCGTCGGGAAGGGTCTGCGGTGTCTGTGGCGTGGTCATGCGGGGAGGATCGCACGGGGCGCTGACATCGACAGGGCCGCGCGTCCGCGAGGAGGGCGGCAGTGCCTAAGCCCTGCCGAGCGCCGCCCCGATCGCTGTCAGGCACCTCTCCACCGTCTCCGGGGAAGCGTCTGCCCCGTAATGGTTGACCCGGATCATCTCCTTGGCCAGCGCACCGCCGCCGGCGGCGATCGGCAGCGTCGGGTCGGCGGTCAGGGCCCGCGCCACCACCTCCGACGCCACCACCCCCGACGGCACCCGAAGCGTCGTGGCCACCGGGGCCGCGTCCGAAGCCTCGTGCACATACGGCTCAAGGCCCCCGCCCAGGGCCACCGCACCCGCCCGCGTGGCCAGCGCGGCGGCCCGGTGCCGGTCCATCACCGCGTCCAGGCCCACCGACTCGATCCGCTCCAGGCACGCCTCCAGCGCCAGCATCTCCAGCTGGGCCGGAGCGTGCGGCAGTACCGCGCGGCCGGCGTCGGTCCAGCGCTCCTTCCAGTCCAGCAGGGACAGGTAGGAGCGGCGCGGGGCGTTCGGGTTGGCCGCCATCCGGGCCCAGGCCCGCTCGCTCACCGAGATCGCCGACACCCCCGCCGGACCGCCCATCGCCTTCTGCGCGCCGATCACACACAGGTCCACCCCCCACGCGTCCGGCAGCACCGGCTCCGCGCCCACGGAGGCGACCGCGTCCAGGTAGAACAGCGCACCCTGCTCCCGTACCGCCTCACCGATCTCCGCGACCGGGTTGGTGTTGCCGGTCGCCGCCTCCGCGTGCACCAGCGAGACGAAGTCGATCTCCGGGTGGTCGGCGAACGCCTCCCGGATCTGCCCTGCGGTCACGGCCGTGTGGAAGGGGACCGAGAGGTCGTACACCGTCGCGCCGCAGTCCCGGAGCCAGTTCCCGAAGGTCTGCCCGTACGGGCCGGTGATCACATTCAGGGCCACCGTGTCCGGACCGGCCGCCGCGCGGATCGCGCCCTCCAGTGGAAGCAGTGCCTCACCCTGTGTGATCAGCACGTCCTGCCGGGTGTCCAGCAGCCGGGCGACGGCGTCCTCGATGGCGGCGAAGCGCTCGGCACTCAGCGGGGGCAGATCGAGGAAGGGGTGGCTCACGGCGGCGCTCTCTTCATGTGCGGACATCGGGACTCCCCCGATCTTAGGTGCAACGGCTTCGTTACCATCGGTTTGATTTGAGAGACTCAAACTTTTCCTTATAATCGGAACCCTCAGTTCCCCCCTAGGGAGATCCCCCATGAAAACGCTCCTCGGGCGCCGGACCCGCCTCCTGGCTGCCACCACCGCGACCACCGGGCTGGTTCTCGTCGTGGCCGGCTGCTCCTCGTCGTCCGGCGGGGGCGGCGCCACCGTCAAGGGGGTCCACGTCGTCAAGGCCGGTCAGCTGACCACCTGCACCCACCTGCCCTACCCGCCGTTCCAGTCGGAGGTCAACGGCAAGGTGCAGGGATTCGACGTCTCCCTCATCGACCTCGTCGCCAAGAACCTCGGCGTCAAGCAGCAGATCGTCGACACGCCGTTCGAGAACTTCAAGACCGGCGCCTTCCTCAACTCCGGCAAGTGCGACCTGGCCGCCGCCGGCATGACCATCACCGCCGAGCGCAAGAAGAACGTCGACTTCTCCGACCCGTACTTCGAGGCCACCCAGGCGGTCCTGGTCGCCAAGAACAGCGGCGTCAACTCCCTCGCGGACGTCAAGGCCAAGGGCAAGAAGCTCGGCGCCCAGGCGCAGACCACCGGCGAGGACTACGTCAAGAGCAAGGGCTACGACCCGATCTCCTTCGAGTCCTCCGACGCGGTCCTCAACGGCCTGCGCACCGGCCAGGTCCAGGCCGTCGTCATCGACTACCCGGTCGTCCAGGGCTGGCTGAAGGACAAGGCCACCGCGGACAGGTTCAAGGTCGTCGACAACCTCAAGACCGGCGAGCAGTACGGCTTCACGGTCAAGAAGGGCAACGCCGCGCTGCGCGAGGCCATCGACAAGGCCCTCAAGGACGCCAAGGCCGACGGCACCTACAAGAAGCTCTACGAGCAGTGGATCGGCCCGTACAGCGCCTCCGTGGCCTCTCCCGCCGCCTCATGACCGACACGGACGTACGGATCCAGCCGAAGAAGAAGGGACTGACGCGCCGTCAGAAGCGGCGTCTGTCCCGAGGCGCGCAGTACGTCGTGTTCGCCGCCGCCGTGGTCGCGTTCGCGGTCACGGCGGACTGGGGACGGCTGCAGAACCAGTTCGCCCAGGCGGACATCGCCCAGCAGATGTTCCCGGACGTCATCACGCTCGCGCTGAAGAACACCGTGCTCTACACGCTGTCCGGCTTTGTCGTCGGACTCGTGCTCGGCATGGTCATCGCGCTGATGCGGCTGTCCTCCGTGGCCCCGTACCGCTGGCTGGCGGGCATCTACATCGAGATCTTCCGGGGCCTGCCCGCCCTGCTGATCTTCATCTTCGTCGGTGTGGCCGTCCCGCTCGCCTTCCCCGGCACGGAGATCCCCGGCGGCACCTACGGCCAGGTCGCGATCGCGCTCGGCCTGGTCTCGGCCGCCTACATGGCGGAGACCATCCGCGCCGGCATCCAGGCCGTGCCCAAGGGACAGATGGAGGCGGCCCGTTCGCTCGGCTTCTCGCCCACGAAGGCCATGGTCTCGATCATCATCCCGCAGGCCTTCCGGATCATCCTGCCGCCGCTCACCAACGAACTCGTCCTGCTGTTCAAGGACTCCTCACTGGTGCTGTTCCTCGGTGTCACCCTGGAGCAGCGGGAGCTGTCCAAGTTCGGCCGCGACCTCGCCAGCACGACCGCCAACTCCACGCCGATCCTGGTCGCGGGCCTGTGCTACCTGCTGATCACCATCCCGCTCAGCTATGTCGTCAGGCGCATGGAGTCCAAGGCCCAGGAGGCGATCCGGTGAGCCGCCCGGAGATTCAGGTACGGAACCTGCACAAGTCCTTCGGCGACAACCACGTCCTGCGCGGCATCGACCTGGAGATCCACCAGGGCGAGGTCGTCTGCGTCATCGGCCCCTCGGGCTCCGGCAAGTCCACGCTGCTGCGCTGTGTGAACCTGCTGGAGGAGCCCACCCGGGGCCAGGTCATCGTCGGCGGCACCGAGCTGACAGACCCGGACGTCGACATCGACGCCGCGCGCCGCCGCATCGGCATGGTCTTCCAGCAGTTCAACCTCTTCCCGCACCTGAGCGTCACCGAGAACCTCACGCTCCCGCAGCGCAGGGTCCTCCGGCGGGACAAGGCGCAGGCAGCGAGGATCGCCGCCGAGAACCTCGCCCGGGTCGGCCTGGCCGAGAAGGCGGAGGCGTACCCCTCCTCCCTCTCCGGCGGCCAGCAGCAGCGCGTGGCCATCGCCCGGGCGCTGGCGATGGGCCCGGAGGTCATGCTCTTCGACGAGCCGACCTCGGCGCTCGACCCCGAGCTGGTCGGCGACGTCCTCGCGGTGATGCGCAGGCTCGCCGAGGAGGGCATGACGATGATGGTCGTCACCCACGAGATGACCTTCGCCCGCGAGGTCGCCGACCGGGTCGTCTTCATGGACGGCGGCGTGATCGTCGAGGACGGCGGCCCCGAGCAGGTCATCGGCGACCCGCAGCACGAGCGCACCCGCCACTTCCTCTCCCGGCTGCTCGACCCGGCGATGGCCGAGGTCGAGGAGGAGACCTCCGGCCAGGTGGGGAAGGACCGGCCGTAGGCCGTTAGGGTGCGGTGCATGAGCGATGGCGCGGTGCTGCACGTGAAGGGCCGGGTTCTGGCCGGGCCGGACGACGTCCGTGACGAGCTGTGGGTGGTCGGGGGACGGATCTCCTACGACCGCCCCGCCGGGGCACGTGACATCCGTACCGTCGAGGGCTGGACGCTGCCCGGCCTGGTCGACGCGCACTGCCACGTCGGCCTCGGCGCGGACGGCCCGGTCGACGCGGACACCGCCGAGAAGCAGGCGCTCACCGACCGCGAGGCGGGCGCCCTGCTGCTCCGGGACGCCGGCTCGCCCTCCGACACCCGCTGGGTCGACGACCGCGAGGACCTGCCGAAGATCATCCGGGCCGGCCGGCACATCGCCCGTACCCGCCGCTACATCCGCAACTACGCCTGGGAGATCGAACCGGACGACCTGGTCGCGTACGTCGCCCAGGAGGCCCGGCGCGGCGACGGCTGGGTCAAGCTGGTCGGCGACTGGATCGACCGCGACCTCGGCGACCTCTCGCCGTGCTGGCCGCGCGAGGCGGTGGAGGCCGCCATCGCCGAGGCCCACCGGCTCGGCGCCCGCGTCACCGCGCACTGCTTCGCCGAAAGCTCCCTGCGCGACCTGGTCGAGGCGGGCATCGACTGCATCGAGCACGCGACCGGCCTGACCGACGACCTCATCCCGCTCTTCGCCGAGCGCGGCGTCGCGATCGTCCCGACCCTCGTCAACATCGCCACCTTCCCGCAGCTCGCGGCCGGCGGCGACACCAGGTACCCGCGCTGGTCCGCGCACATGCGCCGGCTGCACGAGCGGCGCTACGACACGGTGCGCGGCGCCTACGACGCCGGGATCCCGGTGTACGTCGGCACGGACGCCGGCGGCTCGCTCGCCCACGGACTGGTCGCGGCCGAGGTGGCGGAGCTGGTCACCGCCGGCATCCCGGCCGTGGACGCCGTGTCGGCGACGAGCTGGGGCGCCCGCGCCTGGCTCGGCCGCCCCGGCCTTCAGGAGGGCGCACCGGCCGACCTGGTGGTGTACGACGGCGATCCGCGCGCGGACGTACGCGTGCTGGCCGCGCCGCGCCGGGTGGTGCTGAACGGGCGGATCGTGCAGTAGCGGTGAGCGAACGCCCGTACCCGGCGATTCGAAGGGGAGTACGGGGTATTCACGTTCGGGTGAAGTGGTCGGGGATCGCTGACCGTTCACCCGCAGGGCGTACAAGGTTGACGGGTCCCAAGCACGATTCCTCTGGGGGTCCCACCGCCTTGAACAGCAACAACTTCCGTATGCCCGCACGCCGTCTCGCGACCGCCGCGACGGTCACCGCCCTGGCCGCCGGTCCCGCGGTCCTGGGCGCGGGCACCGCGCACGCGACCACCGGCCACGGCCGCGCCTCCGCCGTCGTCCTGCGCACCGGGCTCGACGTGTCCCTGCTCAACAAGACCGTCGACGTCCCGCTCGCGGTCTCCCTCAACGCGGTCCAGGCACCGCAGAGCGCCGACCGGACCGCGTTGTCCGCCCGCCTCGACGGCGTGGCCGGCGGCAAGCCGTTCACGGTCCTCGGTGCCGACGCCGCCTCGGCGAAGGCCACCGCGACCGCCCAGCGCGCCGAGGGCTCGGTCCGGCTCGTCGGCGCCCGGCTGCACGTCCCCGGCCTGCCCCTGCTGTCCCTGATCGAGCTCGGTACGGTCACCGCCGAGGCGACCTGCGAGGCCGGCCGGGCACCGGCCGCCTCGGCGAACGTCCTCGGCGGCGTCACCGTCCTCGGCAAGCGCGTCACCCTCACCGCCGGCGGCCCGGCCGAGGTGAAGGTGCCCGGCGTCGGCGAGGTCCGCCTCGCCCTCGCCCAGCGGCACACCACCACCCGCACCGCCGCCGCCACCGCCCTCGAACTCAAGGTGTCCGTCAACCCCTTGAAGCTCAACGTGGCCGACGTCGAAGGCACGGTCACCCTGGCCGAGGCGACCTGCGAGTCCCCGACGGCCCGGCATCCGGTGCCGAGCCACGACCCGGCCGCCGACGTCAGGCCGCAGACGGCCCGCACCGACCTGGCGGAGACCGGCGGCAGCTCCGCGACCCCGTACGTCGCGGGCGGGGCGCTGGCACTGGTGCTGGCGGGCGGGGGAGCGGTGACGGTGGCCCGGCGCCGCAAGGGCTGACGCCGCCGCCGGGCCCGGCCGCGGCTGGGGCCGCTGCTGTCCCAGCCGTACCGGGCTTCCGGCGGCGACGCCGTCCGGGCCCCGGTCAGGGCAGAGCAGCCGACAGTGCCGACAGGAAGCCGTGCACGGTGGCCCGGTCCCGCACGGCGATCCGCACCCAGTCCGCACCGAGCCCCGGGAACGTGTCCCCCCGCCGCACCGCGTAACCGAGCTCGCGCAGCCGCCGCCGTACGACCGCGGCCCCCGGCATACGGACCAGGACGAAGGACCCCTCGGCAGGCTCCACCACCCGCACGCCCCGCGAAGCGAACCCGGCCAGCCCCGCCACCAGATGGGCCCGGTCCGCCGCGATGCGATGTGCCGCATGCCCCGCCTCCGCCAGCGCCCGCGGCGTCACGCACGCCTCGGCCGCGGCGAGCGCGGGCGTCGACACCGGCCACAGCGGCTGAGCCCGCTCCAGTTCGGCGACGATGTCCGCGGGAGCCAGCACGTACCCGATCCGCAGCCCGGCCAGCCCCCAGGTCTTGGTCAGACTGCGCAGCACCACCAGACCCGGCACATCCGTCCGCCCGGCCAGCGCCTCCCGCTCACCCGGCACCGCGTCCATGAACGCCTCGTCGACCACCAACACCCGCCCGGGCCGGGCCAGTCGGGTGACCTCCCCGGCCGGATGCAGCACAGACGTGGGGTTGGTCGGGTTCCCGATCACGACCAGGTCGGCCTCCTCCGGCACCGCCGCCGGATCCAGCCGGAACCCGTCCGACTCCCGCAGCAGCACCCGCTCCACGGTGTGCCCCGCGTCCCTGAGCGCCGCCTCCGGTTCGGTGAACTGCGGATGCACCACGACCGGCCGCCGTACCTTCAGCGCCCGCGCCAGCAGCACGAACGCCTCCGCCGCGCCGGCCGTCAGCAGCACCCGCTCCACCGGCAGCCCGTGCCGTGCCGCCACCGCCGCCCGCGCGGCCCGCCCGTCCGGGTAGGCGGCGAGGGACGACAGCGAGGCGGCGATCTCCTCCCGCAGCCACGGCGGGGGCGTGTCCGCGCGGACGTTGACGGCGAGGTCGGTCAACGCGGCCCCGTCGTCCCGCACCTCGGCGTCCCCGTGGTGCCGCAGATCGTGCCCGGACCCGCCGGTGCCGTCAGTGTGCATGGCTGTGCGAGTGCCCGCCGTGGTGGTGGTGCCCGTGGCCGTGGTGGTGGCCGTCGTCGTCCGGGTGGAAGTGCGGCTGCTGCGGCAGCCCCACCTTGTCCTCGAAGCCGGGCAGCGCGATCCGGTACACGCACGAGTCGCAGTTCATCCGCAGATCGCCCTTGACGGCCTCCTCGTACCGCTCCATCACCAGGTCCAGCAGCTCCGGCTCGGGCCCGATGACGTCCGCCGAACGCACCTCGGTCTCGGGGTGCCCGGCCGCCCACTCCTCGGTCTGCTGCCGCACCCGGTCCGGCAGGATCCCGGTGAACAGGAAGTAGGGCAGGACGACGATCCGCCGAGCCCCCAGCCGCGCGCACCGGTCGAGGCCGCTCGGCACGTCCGGCGCCGCGAGCGACACGAACGCCGTCTCCACCCCGGCGTACCCACGCCCCTCCCACAGCAGCCGCGCCGCCTTGAACACCTCGGCGTTGGCGTCGGGGTCGGTGGACCCGCGCCCGACCAGCAGCACGGTCACCTCCGCGCGGTCCGTGTCCCCCAGCACCTCGTCCAGCCGCCGCTCCAGCACGTTAAGCAGCGCCGGGTGCGGGCCCAGCGGGCGGCCGTAGGTGTACGAGATGCCCGGGTGGCGCTCCTTCTCGCGGGCCAGCGCGGCCGGGATGTCGCCCTTGGCGTGCCCGGCGGACACCAGCATCAGCGGCACGGCGGCGAACCGGCGTACGCCCCGCTCGACCAGCTCGTTGACGGCCTCGCCGAGCGGCGGCGGGGACAGCTCGATGAAGCCGCCCGCGACGGGCAGCCCGGGGTGGCGGTGCCCCAGCTCGCGGACGAAGTCACGGAACGCCTCGGCTCCGGCGTCGTCACGGGTGCCGTGTCCGGCGATCAGCAGGGCGGGCGGGGTGGTCACGAGATCTCCTCAGACGAAAGGGGGTGGTACAGCAGGGCGTTGAGCGCGGCGGCGGCGACCGCCGAACCGCCCTTCTCGGACACGTTGCTCACGGCGGGCAGCCCGCTCTCGCGCAACGCGGCCTTGGACTCGGCCGCGCCGACGAAGCCGACGGGCAGGCCGATGACGAGCGCGGGGGAGGCGTCCAGGGTGAGCAGCTCCTCCAGGGCGGTCGGCGCACAGCCGATCACCCACAGCGCGCCCGGCCCGACCTCTTCGTAGGCGAGCCGGACGGCGTGTGCCGAACGGGTCGGCCCGGGGCCGGACCTGGCGTCCGCCAGCCGGCACACGGTCTCCCGCCGGGTGATGCCGGCCGCGACCACCTCCACGTCCACGACGACCGGCGCCCCGGCGTGCAGCGCCGCGTGCGCCGTGACCAGGTCGTCCTCGGCCATGACGAGGTCGGTCGCGTACTCCGGGTCGGCGGCGGAGTGGATGACCCGCTCCACCACCGCCCGGGTCAGCGGCGGGAGGTGCGAGGTGTCCAGGCGGGCGCGCAGCCGCCGGAAGGACTCCTGCTCGATCGGATGGACCACACGGGCCGCGGGGTTCACCGGGCGCTCTCCTGCCAGCGGTAGCCGCGCGGGGTCACCATGCGGCCCGCGACGGTGCGGGTCGCGGTGTTGCCCACGGTGACGACGGTCATCATGTCGACCGTCGCCGGGTCCAGTCCGGCGAGCGTGGTCACCCGGCTCGACTCGTCCGGGCGGGAGGCGTTCCGTACGACGCCCACCGGTGTCGTCGGCTCCCGGTGCCCGGCGAGGATCGCGAGCGCCTTGGGCAGCTGCCAGTCGCGGCCCCGGGAGCGCGGGTTGTAGAAGGTCACCACGAGGTCCGCCTCGGCCGCCGCCCGCACCCGCCGCTCGATGACCTCCCACGGCGTGTGCAGGTCGGACAGGCTGATCGAGACGTGGTCGTGGCCCAGCGGCGCGCCCAGCACCGCCCCCGCGGCCAGGGCGGCCGTCACCCCGGGCACCCCGACCACGTCGATGTCGTCCGACGCCTCGGCGAGCGCCGGGGAGGCCATGGCGTACACGCCCGCGTCCCCGCTGCCGATCAGCGCCACCGCATGCCCCTCGCGGGCCTCCGCGACCGCCGTGCGGGCCCGTTCCTCCTCGGCGCCGAGCCCCGACTCCAGCACCCGGGTGCCCGGCCGCAGCAGGTCGCGGATCTGGTCCACGTACTGGTCGAGCCCGACCAGCACCGAGGCCCGGCGCAGCTCGGCCGCCGCGCGCGGGGTGAGCAGGTCCCGGGCGCCGGGCCCGAGCCCGACCACCGCGAGCCGCCCGCGTCCCGGACGCCGTACGACCGCGCAGGTCGCCATCGCGGGCCGCGCCTTGGACTTCCGCTTGGGCACGAGGAGTTCGCCGCCGCGCAGCAGAGCCGCCGCCTCCGCCACCGACGGCGTGCCGACCGCCGCGAGCGGCGCGTCCGACGGGTTGGGTACCTCGACCGCCGCCAGCTCCTCGGCGGAGTACGTCACCAGCGGCACCCCGAGCCGTTCGGCGGCGGCCAGCAGACCCGGCTCCTCCGCCTTGGCGTCCACGGTGGCGAGTTCGGCCACGGACTTCGGCGTGAGCCCCGCCTCCCGCAGCGTCTCCTCGACCAGCCCGAGGACCTCGTCCACCGGCGCGCCCCTGGACGCGCCGACCCCGACCACCAGGGACGGCGGACGCAGCAGCACCTCACGCTCGCCCGGTGCGACATCGCGGTCGGTGAGCCGGATCGTGTACGGCCCCTGCGCCGAGACCGGCAGCGGCGGCAGCGGCCACGGCACCTCCGCCTCCAGGGCGACCGGTTCGCCGTCCAGCAGGGCGCGGGAGACCAGGGCGACCGAGCCCTCGCAGGGCAGCCCGAGCGTGTCCAGGCCCGCCAGCCCCACGGAGTCCGTCGCGGTCGTCACCACCGGCTCGGCGCCCAGCAACGCGCCGACCGCGCGGGCGAGTTCGTTGGCGCCGCCGCCGTGCCCGCCGACCAGGGACACCGCGTACCGGCCGCCCTCGTCCACGCACACCACACCCGGGTCGGCCGTCTTGTCGCCGAGCAGCGGCGCGAGCAGCCGTACCGTCGCGCCCGTCGCCAGGAAGCACACCAGCTGCTCGCACTCCGCGAACGCGGCCCGTACCGCCTCCCCGACGGGACCCTCGTACACGCGCGTACGGTCCGGCCAGGCCGCGGCCAGCCGGTCCCGCGCCACCGCCCCCGCCGCGGTGGCGGAAATCAGGCCGATCACTGGACAACTCCCTCACTCGGTACCGGGGTCCTGTCACCCCAGAGCAGAAACACAGGATTGGTGGCCGCGAGCCGGGTCACGTCCCCGGGCAGCGGCGCCAGCCGCGAGGACTGCAGCAGCACCCCGTCGCAGGTGAACCCGGCGGCCGTGAGCGCCTGACGGGCGGCCGGTACGCGGTCCAGCGCGGCCATGGCGACGACCACGGTCCGCCGGGCCCGGCGCGCGCAGGCGCCGACGACGGCGGGCAGTTCCCGGCCGCCACCACCGACGAACACCGCGTCGGGATCGTCGAGCGCGTCCAGGCACTCGGGGGCCGAGCCGTGCACCACGTCCACGTCGACCCCGTGGGCGCGCGCGTTGGCGCGGATCCGCGCCACCCCGTCCGCCGCCTTCTCCACGGCGACGACGGCCGCGCCGAGCCGCGCGCACTCCACCGCCACCGAGCCCGAGCCGGCGCCCACGTCCCACACCAGGTCGCCGAGGCGCGGCCCCAGCCGCGCGAGCGCCAGCGCCCGTACCTCGAACTTGGTGATCATCGAGTCGCGGTGCGCGAACCCGCCCTCGTCCAGCGCCCATCGGGCCGGTCCGGCCGGTGCCCCGGCGACCGTACGCACCCCGCCGAGGGCGCGTGTCTCGTCGAGGCACAGCACCACGCTGACGTCCGAGCCCCAGTTCCGGGCGGCGGCCTCGGCGGGCGTGACCCGTTCGACGCGTTCCTCCGCGGAGCCGAGGGCGCAGGCGACGACGAGCACGCGCTCGCGGGGCGCGTGCGCCGACGCGGTCTCCGGCTCGGGGGAGCCGGCCGCGGGCACGGCCACCGGACCGGCCGAGGCGTCCCGCGCGTGGTGCCGCAGCGCCGCTCCCAGTTCCGCCGGACCCGCGCCCGGTCCCGTCAGGACCGCCACCTTCGGGTGCGCGCGGCACACGTTGAGCGCCGTGCGGAGCTCCCTGCCGTGTGCGCTGACGACCACGGCGTCGTCCCACGGCAGGCCCACCCGTGCGAACGCGGCGGCGACGGACGAGACGCCGGGCCGCACCTCCAGCCGCCGCGAGCCGAACCGCTCGGCCAGCACCCGCACGATTCCGAAGAACCCCGGGTCACCGGAGGCCAGCACGACGACCCGGCTCTCCTTCTCCAGATGCCGCTCGATGACGTCCAGCGCCGGTGCCAGCGGCCCCAGCACGACCCGCTCGGCGCCGTCCGGCAGCCGTACCGCGTCCAGGTGCCGGCGCCCGCCGACCACCAGCGCGGCTCCCGCGAGGACGTCCTCGCCGACCGGCGCACCCGTCCCCGTACCGACGACCGTGATCAACTCTTCGCCCGCTGCTCGCGCAGGGCCCGCCGGGCCTCCGGGTCGGCCTTGCGGTATCCGTGGAAGTGCCCCGGGTGGTAGAGGTGCGAACGGGTGCCGTGCGCGGCCAGCGCCGGGCCGACCAGGAAGAGCGTGTGCTTCCAGAGCTTGTGCTCCTTGACCGTCTCCTCCAGCGTGCCCACCGTGCAGCGCGCGATCAGCTCCTCCGGCCAGGTCGCCTGGTAGGCGACGACCACCGGCGTGTCCGTCGGATAGCCGCCCTCCAGCAGCTCGCGCACCAGCTGTCCGCTGCGCGCCGCCGACAGGAAGACCGCCATGGTGGTGCCGTGCCGGGCGAACTCGCGCACCTCCTCGCCGGGCGGCATCGGCGTCTTGCCGCCGCCCAGCCGGGTGAGGACGACGGACTGCGCGACCTCCGGGATGGTCAGCTCACGCTGCGCGAGCGCGGCGACGGCGGAGAAGGACGAGACCCCCGGGACGACCTCCGTCGCGATGCCGATCTCGGCGCACCGGTCCAGCTGCTCCTGCGTGCCGCCCCACAGCGCCGGGTCGCCGGAGTGGATCCGGGCCACCTTCAGGCCCTCGGCACGGGCGCGCCGGTAGACGGCGACGACGTCCTCCAGGGACATGGCCGCCGAGTCGAGGACCTGCGCGTCCTCGCGCGCGTGCGCCAGGACCTCGGCCTGGACCAGGCTCGCCGCCCAGATCACCACGTCCGCTTCCGCGATCGCGCGCGCGGCACGGAACGTCAGCAGATCGGCGGCGCCGGGGCCGGCGCCGACGAACGTCACCTTGCCGGTGGGGGCATCGGCCATGGGAGGGGTCCTCTCGTACGGGGTCACGAATGGAAAGCGGGGGAAATATCAGGTTCTGCGCCGGTGTGGGCGTGGCCGGATGTGCGCGAAGGCGCCTTCATCGGATAGCAAGGGCCTATGGCGGTCTTCGTCGCGCTCGGCGCGTTCCTGATGACGCTGGCCGGCGGCTGGACGGCACAGCGCGTGACCGACCGTCGGCACCTGGTCCTGGGCCTGGCCGGCGGTCTGATGCTGGGCGTGGTCGGCCTGGACCTGCTGCCGGAGGCACTGCACGCGGCCCACCGCGAGGTCTTCGGCGTACCCGCCGCCCTGCTGCTGTTCGTGACCGGCTTCCTGCTGGCCCACCTGGTGGAGCGCACCCTGGCCGCCCGGCAGGCCGCGCACGGCGGCGCCGAGGGCCACAACCACAGGGCGCCCGAGGTGGGCCTGACGGCGGCCGGTGCCATGGTGGGGCACAGCGCCATGGACGGTGTGGCGATCGGCGCGGCCTTCCAGGTGGGCGGCGGCATGGGCGCGGCCGTCGCGCTCGCCGTGATCGCGCACGACTTCGCGGACGGCTTCAACACCTTCACCATCACGAGCCTGTACGGCAACGCCCGCCGCCGCGCGATCGCCATGCTGGTCGCCGACGCGTGCGCACCCCTGCTCGGCGCGGTGTCGACCGCCTTCATCCACATCCCCGAGCCGGTGCTCGGCGGCTATCTCGGCCTCTTCGGCGGCGTACTGCTCTACCTCGCCGCCGCCGAGATCCTGCCCGAGGCCCACCACGAGCACCCGGCCCGCTCCACCCTGCTGTGCACGGTGGCGGGCGCGGCCTTCATCTGGCTGGTGGTCGGCCTCTCCGGCGGCTGATCCGGCCGGTCGCCCCGGCCGCCTCACAGCTTCCCGCCCCGCCCGCCGTCCCGCAGCGGGGGCGCGATCAGCGTCGACAGATACGGCAACGGCGTCCCGTCCAGCTCACCGGCCGACCGCACCGACTCCTCCGGCAGCCCCAGCGCCGAACCCCACACGGCGTCCTGGAGCCGGCCCGTCTCCCGCAGCGCCTCGGCGACCTCGGCGGCCTGCCGCCCGAACTTGTACGCCACGACGGTCCCCGGTCCGGCCAGCGCCTCCTTGAGCACGGCGGACCCGGCGGTGACCGGCACCAGGGTCAGCGGCTCGGTGCCCTCGGTCAGCACCGCACCGGACCTCGCCGCCAGATCCTGCATGGCGGTGATCCCGGGCACGGTCTCCACGACCACGTCCGGCACCAGCTCCACGATGGTCTGCGCGAGGTACGTGAACGTGGAGTACACGTTCGGATCGCCGATGGTGGCGAAGGCGACGGACCCGTGGGCTGCGAGCAGCTCGGCGACCCGCCCGCCCGCCGCGTCCCAGGCCGCCTCCCGGCGCGCCCGGTCGGTCCGCTCGTTCAGCGCGAACACCACCCGGACGACCTTGTCCCCGGGCACGTAGTGCAACACGGTCGCCTCGGCCCGTCCCCGCTCACCGGTGTCCATGACGGGTACGACGACGACCTCGGCGGCCCGCAGCGCGTTGACCCCCTTGACGGTCACCAGCTCCGGATCACCGGGACCGACGCCGACTCCGACCAGCCTGCTGCTCATGACGTCCGGCACCTCTCCACGAACCGACGGGCGACACCGGGCTCGGACGCCCAGTGCGTGTGCAGGTAACTCGCGTGCACGCCCTGCTGTACGAAACCTTCGACCCGCCGTACGGGCGCCCGCACGCCCCAGGCGGGAGCCGCACCGGCGCCGGGCTCGACGACCGTGCGGTGGAACTCGTGCCCCCGCATCCGGGTCCCGGCGACGGCCAGCACACTGTCACCGACGGCCACGGCGTCGCGGTAGCCGAGGGTCAGCCGTTCGGTCATGCGCGCGGTGGCGTCGAGGACGCCGCACATCGGCTGCCCGTCCAGCTCCCGGCACAGATAGAGCAGCCCGGCGCACTCGGCGGCGACGGGAGCACCGCTCAGGGCGAGTTCGGCGACGGCCTTGCGCAGCGGTTCGTTGGCGGACAGCTCGGCGGCGTACACCTCGGGGAAACCGCCGCCGACGACCAACCCGGCCGTGCCGTCGGGCAGTTGCTCGTCCCGCAGGGGATCGAAGGTGACGACCTCGGCCCCGGCGGCGGTGAGCAGCTCGGCGTGCTCGGCGTAGGAGAAGGTGAACGCGGACCCGCCAGCCACGGCGACCACCTCACGCTTCCCCGTCGGGGTGACGGGCGGTTCCCAAGGAGCGCATGACAGGTCTCCCGCGCTCCGTGCCAGTCGCAGCAGAGCGTCGAGATCACACCCCCGCTCCACCTGAGCGGCCATCGCCGCCACCGCGTCCACCGCGTCGGACCGCCGCTCGGCGACCGGCACCAGCCCCAGATGCCGAGACGGCGTATCCACCCGCGGCACCCGCCGCAGCACACCCAGCACCGGCACTCCGGAGGAGTCCAACGCCTCCCTGAGCAGCTCCTCGTGCCGGTCGGAGCCCACCTTGTTCAGGATCACGCCCCCGACCCGCACCCCCGGATCCCAGGAAGCGAACCCGTGCACCAGCGCCGCCACCGACCGCGACTGCGACGACGCGTCGACCACCAGCACCACCGGTGCCCGCAGCAGCTTGGCGACATGCGCGGTGGACGCGAGTTCACCCTCGCCCGCCGCACCGTCGTACAGCCCCATCACACCCTCGACGACGGCGATGTCACACCCCCGCGCCCCGTGCAGGAACAGCGGAGCGACCAGCTCCGGCCCGCACAGGTACGCGTCCAGGTTGCGCCCCGCCCGCCCGGTCGCGAGCGCGTGGTACCCGGGGTCGATGTAGTCCGGCCCGGCCTTGTGCGGGGACACGGCGAGCCCCCGCGCGGCGAACGCGGCCATCAGCCCCGTGGCGACGGTGGTCTTGCCGCTGCCCGAGGAGGGCGCGGCGACGACCAGCCGAGGCACCGACGACATCACCACTCGATGCCCTTCTGGCCCTTCTGGCCCGTGTCCATGGGGTGCTTGACCTTGGACATGTCGGTCACGAGGTCCGCGAAGTCCACCAGCTTGTCGGGCGCGTTGCGCCCGGTGATCACGACATGCTGGGTACCGGGCCGGTTCCGCAGCACGTCCACGACCTCGTCGGTGTCCACCCATCCCCAGTGCATGGGGTAGGCGAACTCGTCCAGCACGTACAGCCGGTACCTCTCGGCGGCCAGGTCCCGCTTGACCTGCTCCCAGCCCTCCCGGGCCTTCTCCTCGTTGTCCATCTGCTGGTCGCGCTGCACCCACGACCAGCCCTCGCCCATCTTGTGCCAGTCCACGGTGCCGCCCTCGCCGGAGGCGCCGAGCACGCGCAGCGCGTTCTCCTCGCCGACCTTCCACTTGGCCGACTTCACGAACTGGAACACCCCGATGGGCCACCCCTGGTTCCAGGCGCGCAGCGCGAGCCCGAACGCGGCGGTGGACTTGCCCTTGCCGACGCCGGTGTGCACGACGACCAGCGGACGGTTGCGGCGCTGACGGGTCGTCAGTCCGTCGTCCGGTACGACACTCGGCTGCCCCTGCGGCATTACGCGGCCCTCCTCTGTACGTCCTTCACCAGCCCGGCGATCGAGTCCGCCCGCAACTCGTCGAGCGTCACCGCCGTACCGCCCAGCTCACCCGCGAGCTGCCCGGCGAGCCCGAGCCGCACCGGCCCCGACTCGCAGTCCACGACCACCGAGGCGAGCTGCTCGGCCGCGAACAGCCGCGCCGCACGCCCGGCGAGGGCGACCGGCTCGGGGCCGCCGGTGGCCCGCCCGTCGGTCACCACGACCACGAGCGCCCGCCGCGCCGGGTCCCGCAGCCGCTCCACCCGCAGCACCTCGTGCGCCTTGAGCAGCCCGGCGGCCAGCGGCGTACGGCCGCCCGTCGGCAGCGACTCCAGCCGCGCGGCGGCGGCCTCCACGGACGAGGTCGGCGGCAGCGCCACGTCCGCACCGGAACCCCGGAAGGTCACCAGCCCGACCTTGTCCCGCCGCTGATAGGCATCGAGGAGCAGCGACAGCACCGCCCCCTTCACGGCGCTCATCCGCTGCCGCGCCGCCATCGACCCGGAGGCGTCCACGACGAACAGCACGAGGTTGCCCTCGCGGCCCTCCCGGGTCGCCTGCCGCAGATCGTCCCGGCGGACCACCAGCCCCGGCCCGGACCGGCCGCGCGCCCGCTGGTGCGGGGCCGCCGCCTGCACGGTCGCCGCCAGGTGCAGCTTGGTCAGGGCGCCCCGGGGCCGCCGGGCCCCGGTCGTGCGCCCGTGCTCGGTCCGGGCCCGTGACCGCCGCCCGGCCGCCCCCTCGCCGATCCCGGGCACGCTCAGCACCTTGGTCCGGAACGGCTCGGCGGCCCGTACGGCCGACTGCTCCCGCGCGCCGGAGGCCTGGGGTTCCCCGCCCTCACCGGTCTCCGGCCGCGCGGCGGCGTCCCCGCCCCCCTGCGGACCGGAGTCGGGCTGCGGCCGGCCACCGCCCCCGCCGGGACCGTCCGGATCGGGGTCGTCGTCGCCCTCGCTCTCGCCCGAGAACTGCTCCAGCGTCTCGTCCAGCTTGTCCTCGTCCAGGCCCGGCGCATCGAAGGGGTTGCGGCGCCTGCGGTGCGGCAGCGCCAGCAGCGCCGCCTGCCGGACGTCCTCCGCGAGGACGTCCGTCCGCCCGGCCCAGGCGGCCAGCGCGGTCGCCGTACGCGCCATCACGATGTCGGCCCGCATGCCGTCCACCTCGAAGGCCGCGCAGGTCGCCGCGATCTGCCGCAGCGCACCGTCACCGAGCCGCACCTGCGGCAGCAACTCCCGTGCGGCCACGATCCGTTGCCGTACGGCCGCCTCCTCCTCGGCCCACCGGGCGGCGAAGCCGGCCGGATCGTCGTCGTACGCCAGCCGGCGCCGCACCACCTCGACCCGCTGGTCCGGCTCCCGGGAGGCCGCGACCTCCACGGTCAGCCCGAACCGGTCCAGAAGCTGGGGCCTGAGCTCGCCCTCTTCGGGGTTCATGGTGCCGACGAGCAGGAACCGGGCCGCGTGCCGTACGGACACACCCTCGCGCTCCACGTACGACGCGCCCATCGCCGCCGCGTCCAGCAGCAGGTCGACCAGGTGGTCGTGGAGCAGGTTGACCTCGTCGACGTAGAGGATCCCGCGGTGCGCGTCGGCCAGCAGGCCCGGCTCGAACGCCTTCACGCCCTCCGCGAGCGCCCGCTCGATGTCCAGGGCCCCGACCAGCCGGTCCTCGGAGGCACCGACCGGCAGCTCGACCATCCGGGCGGGACGGGCCGCGCCCGCTCCCCGCTCGTGCGGGCCGTCCGGGCACGACGGGTCCGGAGCCGCCGGATCACAGGAGAACCGGCACCCCGGGACGACGGCCACCTCCGGCAGCAGCGCCGACAGAGCACGCACGGCCGTCGACTTGGCCGTGCCCTTCTCGCCGCGCACCAGCACCCCGCCCACCGCCGGGGACACGGCGTTCAGCAGCAGCGCCAGCCGCAGGTCGTCCTGGCCGACCACGGCCGTGAAAGGAAAGGGGGTGGTCACTGGTCGTCGCCCTCCAAGTCGCCTTCCAGCTCCAGGTAGGTGGCGCGCAGCCGCTCCAGCGTCTCCGCGTCCGGCTCCGCCCACAGGCCGCGGTCCGCCGCCTCCAGCAGCCGCTCGGTGATGCCGCGCAGCGCCCACGGGTTGGACGCCTTCATGAAGTCCCGGTTCTCCGGGTCGAAGACGTACTCCGCGCTGAGCTTCTCGTACATCCAGTCGTCGACCACGCCCGCCGTGGCGTCGTAGCCGAACAGGTAGTCCACCGTCGCCGCCATCTCGAAGGCGCCCTTGTAGCCGTGCCGGCGCATGGCCGCCATCCAGCGCGGGTTCACCACCCGGGCCCGGAAGACCCGGTGCGTCTCCTCGCCCAGCGTGCGGGTCCTCACCTGGTCCGGTACGGCGGAATCGCCCACGTACGCCTCGGGGTTGGCGCCGGTCAGGTGCCGGACCATGGCGACCATGCCGCCGTGGTACTGGAAGTAGTCGTCGGCGTCGACCAGGTCGTGCTCACGGGTGTCGACGTTCTTCGCCGCCACCGCGATCCGCCGGAACGCGGTCTCCATGTCCCCGCGCGCCGCCCGCCCGTCGAGCCCCCGCCCGTAGGCGTAGCCGCCCCAGACGGCGTACACCTCGGCGAGGTCCGCGTCGCTGCGCCAGTTGCGGGCGTCGATCAGCGGCAGCAGACCCGCGCCGTACGCCCCGGGCTTCGACCCGAAGACGCGCGCCGTCGCGCGCCGCCGGTCACCGTGCTCGGCCGCGTCCTCCTCCACATGCGCCCGCACGAAGTTGGACTCGTCGGGCTCGTCCAGCTCGGCCACCGCCCGCACCGCGTCGTCGATCAGCCCGACGACGTGCGGGAACGCGTCCCGGAAGAACCCGGAGATACGGACCGTCACATCGATGCGCGGCCGCCCGAGCTCCTCCAGCGGCACGATCTCGAACCCGGTCACCCGCCTCGACGCGTCGTCCCACACCGGACGGCAGCCCAGCAGCGCCAGGATCTCGGCGATGTCGTCGCCCTGCGTACGCATCGCGGACGTACCCCACACCGTGAGGCCGACGGACTTCGGGTAGCCGCCCGTGTCCTGCAGGTACCTCTGCACCAGCGAGTCGGCCAGCGACTGCCCGACCTCCCAGCTCAGCCGGGACGGAATGGCCTTGGGGTCGACCGAGTAGAAGTTCCGGCCGGTCGGCAGCACGTTCACCAGGCCGCGGGTCGGCGAACCCGACGGACCCGCCGGGACGTAACCGCCGTCCAGCGCCCGCAGGATGTGCCCGATCTCGTCCGTGGTCCTCGCCAGCCGCGGTACGACCTCGTCGCACGCGAACTCCAGCACGGCCACGGCGTCCGGGAGTTCGGTGCGGAGCACCCCGCGCAGGACGGCCGGGACGACCGCACGGTCCCACGCCCGCGCCTCCATGCCCTCCGCGATCCCCCGGCACAGCTTCTCCAGCAGGTCGATCGCGTCGGACGCGGTCCGCGCCGGGCCCTCCACCAGCTCCGTCAGCTCCACCGGCACCTTCACCGGCGCGCCGGGCTCGGCCAGCAGCTCCTTCTCGTCCAGCCCGAAATGGGCCGCCAGCGAGGACCGGAGCCCCGGCAGCGCGTTCGCCCGGCCGCCCCACACCTGCGAGGCGCGCAGCACGGCGAGCACCAGGTTCACCCGCGGCTCGCCGACCGGGCCGCCGCCCAGGATGTGCAGGCCGTCGCGGATCTGCACGTCCTTGATCTCGCACAGATAGCCGTCGATGTGCATGACGAACTCGTCGAACTCGTCGTCGTCCGGCTGCTCGTCCACATGCAGGTCGTGGTGCAGCTCGGCCGCCTTGACCAGGGTCCAGATCTGGGCGCGGACGGCCGGTGCCTTCGCCGGGTCCAGGTCGGAGACGAGCGCGTACTCGTCCAGCAGCTGCTCCAGCTTGGCGAGGTCGCCGTAGGTGTCGGCGCGGGCCATCGGCGGCACCAGGTGGTCGACCACCGTGGCGTGCCCGCGCCGCTTGGCCTGGGTGCCCTCGCCGGGGTCGTTGACGATGAACGGGTAGATCAGCGGCAGGTCGCCGAGCACCGCGTCCGGAGCGCACCCCGCGCTCAGACCGAGACCCTTGCCCGGCAGCCACTCCATGGTGCCGTGCTTGCCCATGTGCACGATGGCGTCCGCGCCGAACGAGTTCTCCAGCCACCTGTACGCCGCCATGTAGTGGTGCGACGGCGGCATGTCGGGGTCGTGGTAGATGGCGATCGGGTTCTCGCCGAAGCCGCGCGGCGGCTGGATCATCACGACGACGTTCCCGAACCGGAGCGAGGCCAGCACGATGTCGTCGCCGTCCACGTAGAGGCTGCCCGGCGGTTCGCCCCACGCCTCGGTCATCGCGTCCCGCAGCTCCGGGTCCAGCTTCTCGAACCACGCCCGGTAGTCGGCCAGCGGCACGCGCGCGGAGGCCGCCGCCAGCTGCTCCTCCGTGAGCCACTCCACGTCATGGCCGCCGGCCGCGATCAGCCGGTGGATCAGCTCGTCGCCACCGGAGGGGTACTCGGTGAGCCCGTACCCGGCGTCCCTGAGCGCGTCCAGCACCCGCACCGCCGACGCCGGGGTGTCCAGTCCGACCGCGTTGCCGACCCGGGAGTGCTTGGTCGGGTACGCCGTGAAGACCAGCGCGACCTTCTTCTCGGCGTTCGGCTTGTGCTTCAGCCGGGCGTGGCGCAGGGCGATCCCGGCCACCCGCGCGGCCCGCTCCGGGTCGGCGAGGTACACCGGGACCTCGTCGGGTCCCTGCTCCTTGAAGGAGAACGGCACGGTGATCAGCCGCCCGTCGAACTCCGGGATCGCGACCTGCATCGCCGCGTCCATGGGGGACAGGGCGGCGTCGGACTCCTCCCAGGCGGCCCGCGAGGAGGTGAGGCACAGGCCCTGCAGCACCGGGATGTCCAGATCCGCGAGCGCGCCGATGTCCCAGGACTCCTCGTCGCCGCCCGCCGACGCCTGCGAGGCGTGGGTGCCCCCGGCCGCGAGCACCGTGGCGACCAGCACGTCGGCCTTCGCCAGCAGTTCGTACAGCCCGGCGTCCGCGCCGCGCAGCGAACCGCAGTACACGGGCAGGGCGTTGGCGCCCTGCGCCTCGATCGCCTCGCACAGGGTGTCCACGAAGGCGGTGTTGCCGCTCAGCTCGTGCGCCCGGTAGAAGAGCACCCCCACGGTCGGACGGCCGTTCCGGACCTCGTAGGAGCCGTGGACGCCGTACTCCGGCATCTTCCGCGGCTCCTCGAAGCCCTCACCGGTCAGCAGCACGGTGTCCGACAGGAACCGGGACAGCTCCAGCAGGTTCGCGGGGCCGCCCTCGACCAGGTACTTCAGCGCCTCCGCCACCACACCGGCCGGCACCGACGACTCGGCCATCAGCTCGGCGTCGGGCACGGCCTCGCCGCCCAGCAGCACCGTCGGGATCCCGGCCGCCTTCAGCGCGGCGAGCCCCTCCTCCCAGGCGCGCTTGCCGCCCAGCAGCCGCACGACGGCCAGGTCGGCCCCGTCGAGCAGGCGCGGCAGCTCCTCGCGGACGTCCACCCGGGTCGGGTTGCCGATGCGGTAGTCCGCGCCGGAGGCCCGGGCCGCCAGCAGATCCGTGTCGGCGGTCGACAACAACAACACTGTGCTCATGCGGGCGCTCCCGGTGGAATGAAAGGCAGTCCTTGCGGCGCGCCCGACTCGATGAGCCGCCACAGCGCGTCCGTGTCCGCGTGCTGTTCGATCAGGTCGCCGAGCCGGTCGAGCTGCTCCTCGCGCAGCGCGGCGAAAGAGGTGTCGGGCGCCGGCACGAAGCGGCGGCCCGCGGCGGCGGCCACCTCGCGCAGGAAGGCCCGCCGGAAGCCGTCCGACTCCAGCGAACCGTGCCAGTGCGTGCCCCAGGTCTGTCCGACCCGGCAGCCGTCGAGGAAGGCTTCCCCGCCGGTGACCTCGGCGACGCCGTGGTGGATCTCGTACCCCTCGACCCGCTCGCCGAGGGCCTCCCCGGCCGGCCGGGTCAGGGTCTTCTCGCGGGCGAACCGCACCCGCACGGGCAGCACGCCGAGCCCGTCGACCGCTCCGGCCCGCGACTCGACCTCGTCCTCGATGTGCTCGCCGAGGACCTGGAAGCCGCCGCAGATGCCGAGGACCGGGCGTCCTTCGGCGGCCCGCCGGACCAGCGCGTCCGCGAGTCCCCGCTCCCGCAGCCACTGGAGCGCCCGTACGGTCCCGCGCGTGCCGGGGATCACCACGAGGTCGGCGTCCGCCAGTTCCTCCGGGCGGTCCACGAACCGCACCACGACGCCCGGTTCGGCGGCCAGCGCGTCCACGTCGGTGAAGTTGGACATCAGCGGGATCGCGCACACGGCGACCCGCAGCACGTCCTCGCCCACGGGCGGCGTCACGGCGGACTCGCGGACCGTGCCGCGCAGCGACACCCGCAGGCCGTCCTCCTCGTCGATGCCGAGCCCGTGCCGGAACGGGAGCACGCCGTAGGTGCGCCGTCCGGTCAGGTCCTGGAGCATGTGCACCCCGGGCTCCAGCAGGCTGACATCCCCCCGGAACTTGTTCACCAGGAACCCGGCGACCAGCTCCTGGTCCTCGGGCGACAGCAGCGCGACGGTCCCGAAGAAGGACGCGAAGACGCCGCCGCGGTCGATGTCGCCCACCACCAGCACAGGAAGCCGCGCACCCCGCGCGATCCCCATGTTGACGATGTCGGTCCGGCGCAGATTGATCTCGGCCGGGCTGCCCGCACCCTCACAGATCACCGCGTCATACGTGCCCCGCAACTCGGCCAGGCAGTCCAGCACGGTGCCGAGGAGCTTCCGCTGGCGCCCCCCGTGGTACCCGCGCGCGCTCAGCTCGCCCACCGGCTTGCCCAGCAGCACCACCTGGCTGCTCTGCTCGCCGCCCGGCTTGAGCAGCACCGGGTTCATCAGCGCGGTCGGCTCCACCCGGCACGCCTGGGCCTGCATGGCCTGGGCCCGCCCGATCTCCGCGCCCTCGCGGGTCACGAAGGAGTTGAGCGACATGTTCTGCGCCTTGAACGGCGCGACCTTCACGCCCTGACGCACCAGCCACCGGCAGATCCCGGCCGTCACGACGCTCTTGCCGGCGTCGGAGGTGGTGCCGGCGACGAGGAGTCCCCCGTTCACTTCCCACGTCCCTTCAGACCCTTGACGACACCCTTGACGAGGAGGCGCGCGGCGGCCGTGGTGCCGAGCGCGAGCAGGCCGACGCGGCGGGAGAGCCGTACGGCCCGGTCGATGTCGGTGACCCGGACCGCCCGTCCGGTGTCCCCGTTCAGCACGGGCCGCCGCTCGACCCGGCCGCCGTAGGAGAGGGTGCCGCCCAGGCGTACGCCGAGCGCGCCGGCGAAGGAGGCCTCGACGGGCCCGGCGTTGGGGCTCGGGTGCCTGCGGGCGTCCGCCTGCCAGGCGCGCAGGGCACCGCGGGGGTCGGGTCCGGCCGCGGCGGCGAGTACGGCGGTCAGCCGCGCTCCCGGCCAGCCGGCCAGGTCGTCGAGCCGGGCGGAGGCCCAGCCGTAGCGCCGGTACCGGGGGGACTTGTGACCCACCATGGCGTCCAGGGTGTTGACCGCCCGGAACCCGAGCAGCCCCGGCACCCCGGCGACGGCGCCCCACACCAGGGCGCCCACGACGGCGTCGGAGGTGTTCTCGGCGACCGACTCGACCACGGCTCGCGCGATCCCGTCGGCGTCCAGCGCCTGCGGGTCCCGGCCGCACAGATGCGGCAGCCGCGCCCGCGCCGCCTCGACGTCTCCGCGCTCCAGGGCGTGCCCGATCGCGCGGGCCTCGCGGGCCAGTGACGTGCCGCCGACGACCGCCCAGGTGGCGGCGGCGGTCAGCGCGAGGGAGGCGGTGGGGGAGGGGCGTACGGCGCGTGCGGCCACCGCGCCCAGCGCGACGGCGCCTCCGGCGCACACGGCGGTGTGCACGGCGCCCCAGCCGCGGTGGTCGTGCCACAACGCGCGGTCCACGGCAGCGGCCGCCCGCCCGAACGCGGCGACCGGATGCCCGTGGCGCGGGTCGCCGAGGAGCAGGTCACCGAGAAGGCCGGCGGCGGCGCCGTACGCGTACGTGCGATCGGCACCCATCGGCTCAGCCGGCCGTGGGTACAGGGGCGGGCCTGGTGCGGGTCCTGGTCCTTGGGCAGCCGAGCATGGCGATCCGTGTCCTCACTCAGGGTGTCCGCGCCCTGGTTCGACGAGATTCGGCGGTGAGAGTTCCTGGCTCCCGGGGTTCCTTCCCCGGTGACAGTGGCGGGACCGCGCCGGATTCGCACCGGCTTCCTCTCGTGTCGCCGTTCATGGCCTGGGCAGTCCACCACGCACCCGGAACGGCCGTCAACTTGCCGTTGACCTGCATGGGGAGAGTGTGCCGATCCCCACACCGCGGGGCGTGCGGGACATGGGAAAGGCTCCCCTTCCGCGGAACGGGGAGGGGAGCCTTCGGAGGGTGCGGTCAGGGCTTGGCCACGATCAGATAGATGCCGTACGCCACCGCCGCCGCGCACGCGGCGAAGCAGACGTAGGCGCCGGTGACCGCGAGGCCGGCGGAGCCGCCCTGGGCCGCGGCCTTCTCGCGCCGGGCCAGGCCGTTGATGCCGAGGGTGAACAGGGCCACCAGGCCCACCGCGAAGGCGAGGCTGACGCCGAAGACGGACCCGATGGCGGCCCAGTCGATCTTCATGATGCTTCCTTCGTAACCGGGGGGCCGGGGTCAGACGGTGGCGGCCGGCGGGGCGACGGCCGGGGTTGCGGGCTCGGTGGCCGCCGGGGAGGCGATCGTGGCCGTCAGGTCCTCGGTGATCGTGCCCACCGGGGGCGGGGTCACGGCGGCGATGGCGGTGGTCACCACGCCGGCCGGCTCCTCGGTGTCGGCGACGACGTTGGTGTGGTCGACGACCTCGCGGCGGGAGATCTTCCAGATCGCGGCGCTCGCGGCGACCAGGAAGACGGCGACGACGGCGGTGCCCCAGTCACCGAGGTCCGTGACGGACTCGGCGCCCGCGCCGACCAGCGCGGCGGCCGGCAGGGTGAGCACCCAGGCGACGGCCATCCGGGTCGCGGTGGACCAGCGGACCACCCCGCCCTTGCGGCCGAGGCCCGCGCCCATCACGGAACCGGAGACGACGTGCGTGGTGGACAGGGAGAAGCCCAGGTGGGACGAGGCCAGGATGGCGGTCGCGGCGCTGGTCTGGGCGGCGAAGCCCTGGCGCGGCTCCAGCTCGGTCAGGCCCGTGCCCATGGTGCGGATGATGCGCCAGCCGCCGATGTAGGTGCCGAGCGCGATGGCCAGACCGGCGGAGAGGATGACCCAGGTGGGAGGGTTGGAGCCGGGGGCGATGGCACCGCCCGCGATCAGCGCGAGGGTGATGATGCCCATCGTCTTCTGGGCGTCGTTGGTGCCGTGCGCGAGGGAGACCAGGCCGGCGGAGGCGATCTGGCCGGCGCGGTAGCCCTTGCGGGTGGCCTCGCCCTCGGCCTTGCCGCCGATGCCGTAGGAGAAGCGGGTGGCCAGCATCGACGCGAGGCCCGCCACGAGCGGCGCGGCGACGGCCGGGAGCAGCACCTTGGTGACCAGCACGTCGCCGTGCACGGCACCGAAGCCGGCGGAGGCGACGGTGGCGCCGATCAGACCGCCCATCAGGGCGTGCGAGGAACTGGACGGCAGGCCCACCAGCCAGGTGAGCAGGTTCCAGAGGATCGCGCCGACCAGGGCGGCGAAGATGACCTCGGGACGGATGCCGGTCTCGTCGACGAGACCCTTGGAGATCGTGTTCGCGACCTCCACGGAGAGGAAGGCGCCGACCAGGTTCAGGGCGGCGGACATGGTTACCGCGATCTTCGGCTTCAGGGCGCCTGTGGAGATGGTGGTGGCCATCGCGTTCGCGGTGTCGTGGAAACCGTTCGTGAAATCAAACGCGAGTGCGGTTACCACCACAATCGCGAGGATCAGCGAGAAGCTTTCCATTTACCCAGGCAATCGTTCGAGGTCATTGGCTGGATGAACGTAGGCAACCTGGGTGAACGGAAGATGAACTGGGGCGGGCGCAGCGGTGTCCACGGGGAGGGATTCGCGTTGCGTTCGGCGCCCGTAGCCCAGGCGCCCCATGGCTACCGGCCCCGCGCGAGGGTCCGCAGCCGGCTCGTGGACCCGTTGAAGAGATTCTGGTCACCCGGCAGCCGGCCCTTGGTGCCGTACTGCCAGATCGTCCAGTACTGCCATCCGCCCGGCAGCTTCCCCGGCCGCGAGGTGCCGTGACGGGCGATCCACAGGGGGTTGCCGGTGAACGCGCGGCTGTTGCCGGTGCACAGCTTCCACCACTGGGTCGTCGTGTAGATCACCGGGCGGCGCCCGGTCCGCCGCTTCACCTCGTTGCTGAAGGACCGGATCCAGCGGACCATCCGCTTCTTGCCCATCCCGTAGCACTTGTGCTTCTTGTTGTACGGGTTGTACTCGATGTCGAGCGCGGGTGGCAGCGTCCAGCCGTCCGCCCGCCAGCCGCCGCCGTGCCGCACGAAGAACGCGGCCTGCTTGGCGCCCGAGGACTTGTCCGGCCGGGCGAAGTGGTAGGCGCCCCGGACCAGGCCCGCCTTGCGTGCGCCGTTGTACTGCTGGGAGAAGTAGGGGTTGCGGTAGTCCGTCGACTCGGTCGCCTTGACGTAGACGAACCGCGCGCCCTTGGACCGGGCGGCCGGCCAGTCGACGCGCTTCTGGTGCGACGAGACGTCGTGTCCGCGCGGCTTGGCCGCGGCCAGTGCGCCGGGTCCGGCCACCGCGGGCGCGGTGCCCGCCAGAGCGAGCACCGCCGTGGCCGCCACGAGGACCCCGGCGCGGCGACGGAGGCGAGTGCGTTCACGGGCCATGTGTCTCCCCGGGTCGGCGGACGAGGGATCGTCCGGCGGGCAAGGCAGACCATTGAAGGCCCGGCGATCATCGAATCAGCGCCTCATACGCGGCGATTCCCTCTGATTTCCACCCTTTCGGGGGCCCGCGCCTCCGGCCGGGAGCGACTGCCACACCCCTGTCCGCGGGCGCGGCTGGCAGGATCGCGGCATGGCTGAACAGCGGCGGGACGCGGAACGGGAACGTATCTGGGCGGAACTGGTCGCGACGGCGCGGCGGACCGTAACCGACGGACTGGTGGTCGGCACCTCGGGGAACGTCTCGGCACGCGTCGGCGACCTCGTGCTCGTCACCCCGTCGGGCGTGCCCTACGACCGGCTCACCCCGGACGACATCACCGGCGTCGACCTCACCGGACGCCGGGTGCTCGGCACCCTGGTGCCGACCAGCGAGCTGCCCCTGCACCTCGCCGTCTACCGCACCACCGACGCCCGCGCGATCGTCCACACCCACGCCGTGCACGCGACGGCGGTCTCCACGCTCGTGGCCGAGCTGCCGCTGGTCCACTACATGGCCGCCGCCCTCGGCGGGCCGGTCCGCGTCGCCCCGTACGCCACCTACGGCACCGACGAACTGGCCGCCCACATGCTCCGCGCCCTGGCGGGCCGCTCCGGCTGCCTGCTGCAGAACCACGGCACGATCACCTACGGCGCCGGCCTCGACCAGGCCTACGACCGCACCGCCCAGCTGGAGTGGATGTGCCGCCTGTGGCTGACGGCGTCCTCCGTGCCGGGCCTGACACCGTCCCTGCTGACCGAGGCACAACTGGGCGAGGCCGGGGAACGCTTGAAGGGGTATGGCCAACGGAGGTGACCCCTTGCCGCACAGTCCTCTGCTCCCGCGCCTCGTCGATCGTCTCGCGCACGCCCTCAAGGCAGCGGGGGAGGTGCCTGCCCCACCGATCCCCCGACGCTTCCCACCCGGCCCCGTCCCCGCTGGCCGGTGACGGCAACCCCCAGGACACTGGACGCGTGCGCCCCGTCAAAGCGACCGCCACCGCACTCACCGCGGCACTGGCCGCCGGCATGGCCTCCGTGGCCGCCGGCCGCATCGCCAGCGACGCCGCGCTGAAGGCGCCCGCGGGCCGTCCGCTGCCCACCGAGCCCCGCCTCACCGTGCACGGCACGGCCGCCGGCCGGATCACGCTCACCCGCGACCTGGCCGCGCTGCGCCCCGGCACCTACGGCCTGGCCGGCGACGGCTCCCACGCGGTCGTCGGCCCCGTACTGGAGTCGGCCGGGCACGCGGCCGACACCGTCGTACGCCGCCTGGAACGCGTCACACACGGCACGTTCGCCCCCGGCGACGCGGTGTGGCTCACCCCCAATCTGTACGTCGGCAACCCGTCCGCCGCCCTCGGCCTCGACCACACCGACGTCGACGTGCCCGGCGAACTCGGCGAGCTGCCCGCCTGGTTCGTACCCGGCCGGCGGGACACCTGGGTGATCGCCGTGCACGGCCTGGGCGCCACCCGGGAACAGGCCATGAACCTCATGGGTTTCCTGCACGGCCGCCGGCTCCCGGTCCTCGCCCTCGCCTACCGGGGCGATCTCGGCGCCCCGCGTCCGCCGGACGGCCTCAACCACCTCGGCGAGACCGAGTGGCGGGACCTGGACGCGGCCATCCGCTACGCCGTCCGCCGCGGCGCCCGCCGGGTCGTCCTGCTCGGCTGGTCCACCGGCGCCACCATGGCCCTGCGTGCCGCCGAGCACTCCGCCGTGCGCGAGCACATCGCCGGACTGGTCCTCGACTCACCGGTGCTCAGCTGGGAGGCCACGCTGCGCGCCCTGGCCCAGGCCCGCCGCACCCCGCAGCCGCTGCTGCCGCTCGCCGTGCGGGCCGCACAGGGCCGGGCCGGTCTGCACACCGACCGGGTCGCCGAGATCACCGATCCCGGCCGGCTCACCGTCCCGGCCCTGATCTTCCACGGACCCGACGACCGGGTGGCGCCCTGGGAGCTCTCCCGCCGGCTCGCCGACCGCCGCGCCGATCTGGTCGCCCTGCACACCGTGGCCAGGGCCCCGCACGCGGCGATGTGGAACGCCGACCCGAAGGAGTACGAGGAGCGGCTGCGCCGTTTCCTGACCCCTTTGATGTGAGGCTCCCCGACCACGCTCCCGACCACGCCTCCGACCCAGGGCCCGTCCGGTGCGGGGCATTCCGTTTAATGCCGTACGACTGGCTTGAACACCCCTCCTCGCCCCGCACCGGACCCCGTGCGTTGGCCAGCCCCGTCGCCCCCCGTGACATTCCGTTTGGGTTTTCGGACCGTCAACCGGAAGACTGCACCCGTGACGTCCCGTATCCCGCGCGACTCCAGGCTCCGACTCGTCCGACCGCGACCCCTGGCCGCCGCCCCCAGAGCTGTGAACCAGCGGCGCCCGCGCCGCCCCGCACCCCGGCCGCCGGAGGGCACGCCCGCCCCCGCAGAGCTGGCGAGAATGGCACGCACCGGGCTGGCCGGCCCGGTCCGCGTGGCCCGCTGGGCCGACGCCGCACTCGGCCCCGGCAGCGACGGCGCCACCGCCGACGGCAAGGCCACCCTCTCCGCCGTCACCGCCGAGCGCGCCGCCGCCGAGCTGGGCCTGAGCGCCGCTCAGGTCCGCGCCGACTGGGACACCGCACGCCTCGCCGGACTCGTCGAGGTGCACGGCGACAGCGCGCGCCCCGGCTGGCGGCTGCGCGCGTGGGACCGCGACGACAGCGCCGTACTGCGCGGCTGGGTCGCCCTCTTCGACGCCTGGTCGCTCGCCTCCCCGGAACCCGAGGAGTACGAGCCGGCCGCCGTCGCCGAGGTCGTCTCGGCCATGCCGCAGGTGCTCTCCTTCCTGCAGCTGTCCGCCGGTCCCGTCCCGGTCGAGCAGCTGCTCGACCTGCTCCAGCAACGGGTCACCGAACTGCGCACCGAGCGCTGCGAGGTCCCCTACGAGCCCGGCACCGACCACCCCACCGGCTCCGGCCCGGCGCGCCCGACCGTGCCGCGGCAGCCGGCCGCCCCCGCACCCGCCGCCGACACCCCGCTCGCCCCGCTCCTCGACTGGGCGCTGCGGGCCCTCGCCGTTGTGGGCGCGCTGACCTACGGCGACGGCCAGGCCACCCTCACCCCGCTGGGCAGCTGGGCGGTCTGGGTCAAGCTGGAGCAGATCTGCGTGGCCGCGCAGAGCCCGGCCGGCAACATCGAGCAGTCCGCCGAGGACATGCTCCGCGGCTGCGCCCAGCTGCGCCCGAACGCCGCCCGCGCCGAATACCGCGCCTGGCTCGCCGCCCGCCCCGTCGGCAGCGCCGTCACCGAGCTGATCCAGGCGGCGCGCGGCGAGGACGCGCTGCTGCGCGGCCTGGCCTTCGAGGCGCTGCGCGTCGTCGGCGCCCCCGCCGAGCCCGACGTACGCGCCGTCGTGGACGAGCCCGCCGTCCGGCCGTACGCCCTGCTGTGGCTCGCCGAGCACGACGGGGCCGACCCGGAGGACGCCCATGAGGTCCTGACCCGTGAGGAGGCGACCTGGCTGTGGGTGGACACCGCCGCGGCCGTCGCCGACCACGGCGAGGCGCCGATGCTGGTCCGGCATCTGGAGTCCGCGGTGCAGCCGACCGTCCCCCAGCTGCTCGACGAGGTCCGCGCCGTCGGTCACCCCCGCACCGTGCAGGTCCTGGTCGCGCTCGCCGCCGCACACCCCGACCCGGCCCTCGCCAAGGCCGTGCGCCGGGCCGCGTTCCAGGTGCACACCGGAGGCTGAGCCGGCCCGGAGAGTGAGCCGCCCGGAGGTCAGGCGTCGAGTTCCGGGGCGTACGTCCCGAAGCTCCAGATGTTGCCCTCGGCGTCGCGGGCCATGTAGTCACGTGAGCCGTAGTCCTGGTCGGTCGGGGGCATCAGGATCTCCACGCCGTGCTCAAGGGCCCTCCGGTGGTGGGCGTCCACGTCGTCCACGACGACGTACACCCCGGCGGGGCCCGCGTCCTTCATCGCCGTGTCGAACAGGCCGCCGCGCCCCTTGGAGCCGATCATCACCGCGCCGTTGCCCTGGACCAGCTCGGCGTGCATCACCTTGCCGTCCTGCGTCTCGTACACCGAGAGCTCGGTGAAGCCGAGGGCCTCCGTGAGCTGTCGTATCGCAGCCTTGGCGTCCGCGTACAGCACCGTGGGGTAGAGACTCGGCCGTCCGCCGCCCATACCTGCCATGCCGATCACTCCTTCGTGCGTCGGTTCCGTGGCACCTCGTTCAGTCTCGCAGCCGCCACTGACAACGCCGCCGCCGCTGCCGGGACCAGATCCGGACGGACCGTGCCGGACCCTCACCCGAACGGGCGATTCCCCGCCCCCGCCCGCCCCGGCACCGGCCGCCTCCGCCCCGGCACCGGCCCCCGCCCGTCGCCCTGCTCGGTGTCGCTCATCACGTGCGGCCCGTCCCGTACGGAGACCGCTTCGTGCCGGCCGGGCACGGGCGGCGGCAGCCGGCGGCCGGAGCGTGGACGTCCCGAGCGCGGGGTGCCGCCGTGGTCGCCTACGACCCCGCACCGGCCAGGCGCGCCGGCGGTACGCGCGCGTGGGGCATCGGCCGGTCGCTGTACTGACCGCGGGCCAGGAGGCGATCGCGCTGTGCGAGGACGGGCTGCTCACCGGAACCGACGGGCGCGCGGTGCGCCGGCACCGCGCGCTGGCCGGCGCCGCCGAGTGGCTCCCCGCCCAGGGCGGCACCGGCGTCCTGCGCCCCCTGGACCACGGCATCCTCGCGGTCGTCACCCCGCACCGCGTCGCCGCGTACCGCCTCGCCGACGGCGCTCCGCGCTGGGTGCCGCCCGCCCGCACGGAGTGCGCGTTCCATGCCCGCGGGCCCCGTACGCCGCGGCGCCGCCCCGCTGATCGCCCAGCCCTGCGTACGGGGCGCCTGGACCGGGCAGCTCGTGGCCCCAGCTCGTGGCCCTGGACGACCTCGGACGGATCACCCCGGACCGCACGCCCCCCGGCGACGCTCACCCGCGGCCCGGGCCGAACGCGCGGACGTAGAAAAACCGCTTGCACGGCCCCGTTAGACTTGGCCCATGGCCATTCTCCTCGCGCATTAGACGGCGGGAACGTCCTCAGCCGCCCACCCGCCAATCCCTGTACGCCCTGGAGTCTGTCCTTGATCTCCGCCTCCGGTATCGAGCTGCGCGCCGGTGCGCGCGTCCTCATCGAGAACGCCTCTTTCCGTGTCGCCAAGGGCGACCGCATCGGCCTCGTCGGCCGCAACGGCGCCGGCAAGACCACCCTCACCAAGTGCCTCGCCGGCGAGGGCATCCCGGCCGCCGGCCAGATCACCCGCTCCGGCGAGGTCGGCTACCTCCCGCAGGACCCCCGCACGGGCGACCTGGACGTCCTCGCCCGGGACCGGGTGCTGTCCGCGCGCGGGCTCGACGTGCTCATCCGCAAGATGCGCGAGAACGAGGAGCGCATCGCCAACGGCAAGGGCGCCACCCGCGAGAAGGCCCTCAAGCAGTACGAGCGCCAGGAGACGGAGTTCCTCACCAAGGGCGGGTACGCCGCCGAGGCCGAGGCCGCCACCATCGCCGCCGCGCTGAACCTGCCCGACCGGGTCCTCGGCCAGCCGCTGCACACCCTCTCCGGCGGTCAGCGCCGCCGTATCGAGCTGGCCCGCATCCTGTTCTCCGACGCGGACACCCTGCTCCTCGACGAGCCGACCAACCACCTCGACGCCGACTCGATCATCTGGCTGCGGGACTACCTGAAGACCTACCGCGGCGGCTTCATCGTGATCTCCCACGACGTCGACCTGGTCGAGACGGTCGTCAACAAGGTGTTCTACCTGGACGCCAACCGCTCCGTGATCGACATCTACAACATGGGCTGGAAGCTCTACCAGCAGCAGCGCGAGGCCGACGAGAAGCGCCGCAAGCGGGAGCGCGCCAACGCCGAGAAGAAGGCCGCCGCCCTCAACGCCCAGGCCGACAAGATGCGCGCCAAGGCCACCAAGACGGTCGCCGCGCAGAACATGGCCCGCCGGGCCGAGAAGCTGCTCTCCGGCCTCGAAGACGTCCGGATGTCCGACAAGGTCGCCAAGCTGCGCTTCCCGGAGCCCGCGCCCTGCGGCAAGACCCCGCTGACGGCCGAGGGCCTGTCGAAGTCGTACGGCTCGCTGGAGATCTTCACCGACGTCGACCTCGCCATCGACAAGGGCTCCCGGGTGGTCATCCTCGGCCTCAACGGCGCCGGCAAGACCACGCTCCTGCGCCTCCTCGCCGGCGTCGAGAAGCCGGACACCGGCGAGGTCGTCCCCGGGCACGGCCTCAAGCTCGGTTACTACGCCCAGGAGCACGAGACCCTCGACGCCGACCGCACGGTGCTGGAGAACATGCGCTCGGCCGCTCCCGACATGGACCTGGTCGAGGTCCGCAAGGTGCTGGGCTCGTTCCTGTTCTCCGGCGACGACGTCGACAAGCCCGCCGGTGTCCTCTCCGGTGGTGAGAAGACCCGGCTCGCCCTGGCGACCCTGGTCGTCTCCTCGGCGAACGTGCTCCTCCTCGACGAGCCCACCAACAACCTCGACCCCGCCAGCCGCGAGGAGATCCTCGGCGCCCTGCGCACCTACAAGGGAGCGGTCGTCCTCGTCACCCACGACGAGGGCGCCGTCGAGGCGCTCCAGCCCGAGCGGATCATCCTGCTGCCGGACGGCGTCGAGGACCTGTGGGGCTCCGACTACGCGGACCTCGTCGCCCTGGCGTGATCCACTGCGTATGGATCATTCGGCCGATCCGTGATCCATCATCTGTGTGAGATCTCCTCGTATCGGGGTGTGTCGTACACGGATTTCCCGGCCGATCCCCCGCGCGCCAAGGGATCGGCCGCCTCGCGCCGCTGACCTGGTACTTCGCGAATCCACCCGTTCGGCTCCGTGGACACCACCCCATGGAATTGCGTGTTCCGCTTGTGGGGGTCGGCTCCTGTCGTCACAACGATGTCCCACGGACCTTGCCGAATGGGTGGCCATCACGCCCAAGAGGGGTGATCATGAGGAGACCAGAGCGCACTTCCCATGAGGAGGCACGGGTGGCCGAGACTCTGAAGAAGGGCAGCCGGGTGACCGGCGCCGCGCGCGACAAGCTCGCGGCAGACCTGAAGAAGAAGTACGACTCCGGTGCGAGCATCCGGGCGCTGGCCGAGGAGACCGGCCGCTCGTATGGCTTCGTGCACCGGATGCTCAGCGAGTCGGGCGTCACGCTCCGTGGGCGTGGCGGAGCGACCCGGGGCAAGAAGGCCGCTTCGTCCTGACTCCGGGCGGCCCACCGGCTTCGATGGTGGCCACCCGGTCGGCATTCTGATCGGCCGGGTGGTTACTGTGCAGTCACTTAGCATGCCGTAACGGCACTGCGTGATGACCGCACCCATCGGAGGCGCCCCATGGCTTCGCCCGACCAGGACCTCGCTCCTGTACTCGACAAGGACGGCGTACGGCTCACCGTCGACGACGCGCTCGCCACGGTGACGCTGACCAACCCGGCCAAGCGCAACGCGCAGAGCCCCGCCCTGTGGCGGGCGCTCACCGAGGCCGGGCGGCTGCTGCCGGGCTCCGTCCGTGTCGTCGTGCTGCGCGGCGAGGGCAGGTCCTTCTCCGCCGGTCTCGACCGGCAGATGTTCACCCCGGAGGGGATCCCGGGCGAGCCGACCTTCATCGAACTCGCGCGCCGCGACGACGCCGGGCTCGACGCGAGCATCGCCGGCTTCCAGGAGGCGTTCACCTGGTGGCGACGGAACGACATCGTGTCCATCGCCGCCGTCCAGGGACATGCCATCGGGGCCGGCTTCCAGCTCGCGCTCGCCTGCGATCTGCGGGTCGTCGCGGACGACGTGCAGTTCGCCATGCGCGAGACCAGCCTGGGCCTCGTACCCGACCTGACCGGCACGCACCCGCTGGTCGGTCTCGTCGGGTATGCCCGCGCGCTGGAGATCTGCGCGACCGGGCGGTTCGTCGGGGCGGAGGAGGCGGTGGCGTCGGGGCTGGCCAATGTCGCCGTGCCCGTGGGCCAACTGGACGACGCCGCGCGGGATCTGGCGGCCGCGTTGCTGGCCGCGCCGCGGGACGCGGTGGTGGAGACCAAGGCGTTGCTCCGCGGTGCCGTCGACCGTACGTACGACGAGCAGCGTGCGGCCGAGCGTGCCGCTCAGGCACGCCGACTGCGGGACCTCGCCGGCATGGGCGAGTAGAGGTACGAGCGGGCGTGCGGACGGGGCGGGCCGGTGGGGGCCGGTCGCGCGGTGCCCCGCGCCCCTGAGGGACGCCCGCCGCTGTGATCGGCACCGCCACCGTCGGGGTCCGGCTCCGGCTGGAGCCGGGGGCTGATGCGGCGGCGGCCCGGCCCGGGCACCGACCCCGGCTCCTCAGAACCCGTGCCGCATGCCCCCGTCCACCGGCACCATGATCCCGCTCAGGTAGGACGCGGCCGGAGACAGCAGGAACGCCGCCACCCGCCCGAACTCCTCCGGCGCCCCGTACCTCCGCAACGGAATCCGGGACTCGTTCGCGGCCCGAGTGGCCTCGGGGTCGGCGGACAGTGCGTCGAGCTCCCGTACGCGGTCCGTGTCGATGCGCGACGGCAGCAGCCCCAGCACCCGGATCCCCCGCGGCCCCAGCTCGTCGGCGAGCGACTTGGCGAACCCGGCGAGCCCCGGCCGCAGCCCGTTGGAGATGGTCAGCCCCGGAATGGGCTCGTGCACCGACGCCGACAGCACGAACCCGATGACCCCGCCCGGCTCCAGTTCGGCTGACGCCGCGCGCGCGAGCCGCACCGCACCGAGGAACACCGACTCGAACGCGTCCCGCCACTGCTCGTCGGTGTTGTCCGAGACGAACCCCGGCGCCGGCCCGCCCACGCTCACCAGCACGCCGTGGAACGCGCCGAAGTGCTCGCGGGCGGCCGAGATCAGCCGCTCCGGAGCCCGCGCGTCGGCGTTGTCCACGGCGACGCCGACCGCGTTCGCGCCCAGTTCGGCGGCGGCGTCCGCCACCCGCTCCTCGTCCCGGCCGCTGATCACGACCTTCGCCCCGTCGGCGACGAGTTCCCGCGCGACGGCGTTGCCCAGCCCTCGGCTCGCCCCGGTGACGACGTACACCCGGTCCTTCAGTCCAAGATCCATGGCCCCTATCCTGCCCGGTCCTCGCCGAACAGCGTGAGCGCGGTGTTCACCAGCCCGACATGGCTGAAGGCCTGCGGGAAGTTGCCCAGCTGGCGGCCGCGGACCGGGTCGTACTCCTCGGCCAGCAGCCCCACGTCGTTGACCAGGCCCACCAGCCGGTCGAACAGCTCCCGCGCCTCCTTCGTCCGGCCGGTCATGTGCAGCGCGTCGGCCAGCCAGAACGAGCAGGCCAGGAAGGCGCCCTCGCCGCCCGGCAGCCCGTCGACCGTCGAGTCCCCGGTGTCGTAGCGGCGCAGGAAGCCGCCGTGCCCGAGGTCGTCGCGGATCGCGTCGACCGTGCCGACCACCCGTGGGTCGTCGGGCGGCAGGAAGCCGACGCGCGGGATGAGCAGCAGCGCCGCGTCGAGTTCGCGGGAGCCGTAGTACTGCGTGAAGGTGGTGCGCTCGGGGTCGAAGCCCTTCTCGCACACCTCCCGGTGGACCTCGTCGCGGAGTCCGCGCCAGCCGTCCAGGTCGCCGTCCAGCTCCTTGTGCCGCTCCAGCGTCTTCACGGCCCGGTCGGCGGCCACCCACACCATCACCTTGGAGTGCACGAACTGGCGCCGGCCGCCGCGCACCTCCCACAGTCCCTCGTCCGGCTGCCGCCACGCCGACTCCAGGAACTGCATCAGCGAGCGCTGTATGGCCCACATGTGCGGGCGGGTCGGCAGGCCCGACGCGCGGGCCAGCGACAGCGAGTCCATCACCTCGCCGTACACGTCGAGCTGGAGCTGGTCGACGGCGCCGTTGCCGATGCGCACGGGCGAGGAGCCGGCGAAACCGGGCAGCCAGGGCAGGTCCGTCTCCGGCAGCCGCCGCTCGCCCGCGACGCCGTACATGATCTGCAGGTCGGCCGGGTCGCCCGCGACCGCGCGCAGCAGCCAGTTGCGCCAGGCCTCGGCCTCCTTCTGGTAGCCGGCGGTGAGCAGCGCGCCGAGGGTGAGGGTGGAGTCGCGCAGCCAGCAGTACCGGTAGTCCCAGTTGCGCACGCCGCCGGGCTGCTCGGGCAGCGAGGTGGTGGCCGCGGCGACGATCCCGCCGGTCGGCGCGTAGGTGAGGGCCTTCAGCGTGATCAGGGACCGTACGACCTCGTCCCGGCAGGGGCCGTCATAACGGCACTGCCGGCTCCAGTGCCGCCAGTCGGAGACGCTGCTCTCCAGGGCCTCGTAGGGGTCGACGAGCGGCGGCCGGCGCTCGTGCGAGGGGTGCCAGGTCAGGACGAACGCGACCCGCTCGCCCTTGCCGACGGCGCACTCGGAATGGGTGCCGTAGTCCTCGCCCCAGGTGCGCACGGCCGGCTCGGAGCGCAGCCAGGCCGAGTCCGGCCCCGCGACGGCCACCCGGTGCCCGTCCGCACGGCGCACCCACGGCATGATCGAGCCGTAGTCGAAGCGGAGGCGGAGGGTGCTGCGGACGGTGACCCGGCCGCTGACCCCCTCGACGATGCGTACGACATCCGGGGCGCGGTCGCGCTGGGGCATCAGGTCGGTGACGCGGACCGTGCCGTCGGCGGTCTCCCACTCGGTGTCGAGGACGAGGGTGTCGGAGCGGTAGGCGCGGCGCGTGCAGCTGTCCGCCCCCACGGGAGCGATCCGCCAGTAGCCGTGGCTCTCGTCGCCCAGCAGTTTCGCGAAGCAGGCGCCGGAGTCGAAGCGGGGCAGGCACAGCCAGTCGATCGAGCCGTTCCTGCCGACCAGCGCGGCGGTCTGCTCGTCGCCGATGAGGGCGTAGTCCTCGATGCGCGCGTCCACGGGATGCGGCTTCCCGGCGGGCCAGGGGGCCAATCAGGGGGTGCGCCGGGGGAGTGAGGCCGCCGCGGGGGAAGCCGGAGTCACACCGCGGCCGGTTCCGTCTCCTCCGGCTTGGCCTCCGCCGTGGCCTCCTCCTGGTCGCGGATCTCCCGCCGGACCAGGAACCACCAGCCGACCGGGACGGCCGCGGCGAACAGCCACCACTGGAGCATGTACGCGTAGTTCAGCGGGGCGTCCTCGCTGCCGGGGTCGGAGATCTGTTCCGGGGAGCCGCCCCTGGCCAGGGGCGCCGTCTGCTCGGCATAGCCGCCGAGCACCTGCGCGCCGAGCCGGTGCGCCTCCTCCGCGCTGTTGATCAGCATGATCTGCCGGTCGGGGAGGCCCTTGACGTTCTTGATGCCGCTGGCCGCGGTCGTCTCGTCGGCCATCAGCCGTCCGGTGACGGTGGTACGGCCGGACGGCGGGGCGGGGATCTTCGGGAAGGCGGTCTGCGCTCCGTTGGCGGGGATCCAGCCGCGGTTGACGAGCAGCACCTTGCCGTCGGTCAGGACGAACGGAGTGAGCACATGGAAGCCGACCTCGCCGTCGGAGCTGGTCCGGCGCCGGACCACGACCTCCCTGGCGGTGTCGAAGGCGCCGGTCGCGGTGACCGTGCGGTACCTCTCGGTGCGGGTCACGGTGTGCCCGGGGGAGGTCAGCCGCTCGACCGGGACCGGTTTGGCGTGCAGCGCCGAGGACACCAGGTTGTTGCGGGCGGTGCGCTCCTCGTACCGGTGCTGCTGCCAGAATCCCAGCCTGATCATCGTCGGGATCAGCGCGATCGCGACGAGCGTGAGGATGACCCACTGGCGGGACAACAGGAAGCGGTAGCGGTGCACCCCACGACGGTACCTCCGAGCCGTGGGGTGCATTCGGGCGGGTACCGGGTCACACCCGGTCGACGATGCCCGTCCTGCCGTCGGCCCGGGCGCAGTGGGCGCCGCAGTACCACTTCTCGTCGGCCTCCACGCCCTGGCCGATGATCTGCACCCGGCAGTGCTCGCAGATGGGGGCCATACGGTGGATCGCGCAGGAGAAGCAGTCGAAGACATGCACCGCGCCCTGTGCGTGGACCTCGAAGGTCATGCCGTAGTCATTGCCGCAGACTTCACATTTCGCCATGCGCCACAGAGTGGGTCGTCGTCGCGGCCAGGGCGAGCGGCTTCCGGGTGAGTCGTGTGCCAATCACTCATCCGTACGATCACTCGTCGGCGGGCTCGACGTCCCGGAGCAGCTGCCCGAACGCGGCCTCGTCGACGATCGGCGTGCCGAACTGGCGTGCCTTGACCACCTTGGACGTGCCCGAGTCGGGGTCGTTGGTCACCAGCAGGCTGGTCAGCCGGGAGATGCTGGACGCCACATGCAGACCGGCCTCGGTGGCCCGGTCCTCCAGCAGCTCGCGCTCGACGGACGTGTCTCCGGAGAACGCCACCCGCATGCCCTGTTTGAGGCGTTTGCCGTCTTCGTAACGCCCTGGGTTGGGATAGGGGCATGCGGGTCTTTTGCGGGAGGGGCGCCAACTGCCGGACCGGTAGCCGCCGTAGCCCCCGTATCCGCCGGACGACTGCCGGGGCACGGCCCGGTCCGACCACTCCGTCAGCGGGCGGCACTCCAGCAGCGGCAGCCGTACGCCACCCGCCGCCGCGGCCCGCAGACTGGGCCGGAAGGCCTCCGCCAGCACGCGCGCGTCGTCCAGCGCGTGGTGCGCCCGCTGCTGTACGACGCCGTAGTGCGCCGCCAGTGACTCCAGCTTGAAGTTGGGCAGCGGCAGCCCCAGCTCCTTCGACAGCGCGATGGTGCACAGCCGCTGACGCACCGGCGCCTCGCGCTGCGCGCGCGCGTACTCCCGCGCGATCATCTGCCAGTCGAAGACGGCGTTGTGCGCGACCAGCACCCGGCCGTCCAGGCGGGCCGCGAACTCCTCGGCGATGTCCGCGAAGAGCGGCGCCCCTTCGAGCACCTCGCTCGTCAGACCGTGTATCCACACGGGTCCCGGATCGCGCTCCGGGTTGACCAGCGTGTACCAGTGGTCCTCGACCTCGCCGTGCTGGTCCAGCCGGTAGACGGCCGCCGAGATGATCCGGTCGTCCCGGGCCAGGCCGGTGGTCTCCACGTCAACGACCGCGTATCCCTTCGGATACGCGGCCGGCCACTGGGTGGGGGAGGACACTGCGGTCGCACGGTCTTCGAGCATGGTCATTGAGGATACGGGCCACGACTGACAGCGGGGTCCCGCAGGTGCCGGTGGCGCCGCCGGTTCCCCGCCCGGCCGCTCGGCCGCCGCACGTGTGTGCGTACGCCTTTCCCGCGAACCCGTAGGTGACGGATCGTCAGCAGAGCCCGCCGGAAGGAGCGCGGAGGGCGTCGGTGCGGGTGCGGTGAGGGCAGGGGTGCGATCCTCCCTGCTGTGACGGAACCAACCCATGACGAGGCACACGGCGGTGCGCTGGGCTCCCGCCTGAACTGGCTGCGGGCGGCCGTCCTCGGGGCGAACGACGGCATCGTGTCCACCGCCGGACTCGTCGTCGGCGTGGCCGGTGCGACGGACTCCCGCGCCGCCCTGCTCACGGCCGGTCTGGCCGGCCTGCTCGCCGGGTCCATGTCGATGGCGGCGGGCGAGTACGTGTCCGTGTCGACCCAGCGGGACTCGGAGATGGCCGCGCTGGCCGTGGAACGGAGGGAGCTGCGCGAGCAGCCGGAGCTGGAGCTGCGGGAGCTGACCGAGCTGCTTCGGCAGCGCGGGCTGTCCCTGGCGGTCGCCCGGGAAGCCGCCGAGCAGCTCACCGCGCGGGACGCGCTGCGGGCCCACGCGCGCGTGGAGCTCGGGATCGACCCGGACGAGCTGACCAACCCGTGGCACGCGGCCTGGGCGAGTTTCCTGGCCTTCACCGTGGGCGCGCTGCTGCCCCTGCTGGCCATCGTGCTGCCGCCGGCCGCCTGGCGGCTCCCGGTCACCGTGGCGTCCGTACTGGCCGCGCTCGTCCTCACCGGCTGGAGCAGCGCGCGGCTGGGAGCGGCCGACCCCGGGCGCGCGGTGCTGCGGAACGTGCTGGGCGGGGTGCTCGCGATGGGGGTGACGTACGCGGCGGGGAGCCTGCTGGGGGCGGCGGGGGTATGACGGCCGGCATCCTGGCCGCGCCGCCCGCGGTGGCGACCGAGTACCGTGAGGTGCGCTCTGCCACCCCCTGAGCGCACCGCACGATCCCGCACGAGAAGGACCCTCGCCATGCGCGCCACCACCATCCACGCCCCGTACGACATGCGCGTGGAGGACGTCCCCGAGCCCGTGGTGCAGCTGCCCACCGACGCCGTGGTGCGGGTGCTGCGCGCCTGTATCTGCGGCAGCGACCTGTGGGCCTACCGCGGCGAGGCGGCCCGGCAGCCGGGCCAGCGCATCGGGCACGAGTTCCTCGGCGTCGTCGAGGAGACCGGCGGCGAGGTCGGCACGGTCAGGCGCGGCGATCTCGTGGTGGCGCCCTTCATGTGGTCCGACGGCGTCTGCGACTACTGCCGCGAGGGCCTGACGACGTCCTGCGAGCACGGCGGCTTCTGGGGCTCCGTCGGCTACGACGGCGGTCAGGGCGAGGCCGTGCGCGTACCCTTCGCCGACGGCACCCTCGTCCGGCTCCCCAAGGACGCGGCCTCCGACGACCACCTGCTGTCCGCCCTGCTGACCCTCTCCGACGTCCTCGGTACCGGCCACCACGCCGCCCTCGGCGCGGGCGCCCGCCCCGGCGCCACGGTCGCCGTCGTCGGGGACGGCGCCGTCGGCCTGTGCGCGGTGCTGGCCGCCAAGCGGCTCGGCGCCGAGCGGATCATCGCGCTCGGCCGGCACGAGGCCCGCACCGACATCGCGCGCCGCTTCGGGGCCACCGACGTCGTCGCCGAGCGCGGGGACGCGGCCGTCGAGGCGGTCCGTGAACTCACCCGCGGCCAGGGCGCGCACGCCGTCGTGGAGGCCGTCGGCACCGAGCAGTCCATGCGGACGGCCGTCAACATCACGCGTGACGGCGGCGCGATCGGCTTCGTGGGCGTCCCGCACGGCAGCGGCACCGGCCTCGACCTCGGCGTCATGTTCGACCGGAACATCGCCCTGCGCGGCGGCGTCGCCCCGGTCCGCGCCTACATCCCGGACCTGCTCCCCGACGTCCTCGACGGCACGATCGACCCCTCGCCGGTGTTCGACATGACCGTGGACATCGAGAGTGTGCCCGAGGGCTACAAGGCGATGGACGAGCGCACCGCCCTCAAGGTCCTGGTCACGGGCGACCGGTGACCCGCCGGGGGGTTCCGTTCGGATCAGGTCCGAACGGAACCCCCTAGGTCCAGCGGATCGGCAGCGGCAGAGCGGTGAGCAGCCCCGAGACCGCGACGACCGCGCCCAGGGCGATCAGCTCGGCCCGCGCGGGCACGTACGCGGTCAGCGGGGAGGCGGCGCGGCGCAGCCGGATCCGCGCCCACAGGGCGAGCAGCGCGACGGCGGCGACCAGGACCGCCTTGCCCAGCAGGGTGCGTCCGTACGCCGTCGTCGTCAGCTGGTCCAGGACCGTGGCCGGCGGCATACGGCGCAGCGCACCGCACACCCCCGTCGCGGTGACCGCCGCGAGCAGAACGGCCGCCACGCGCGCGTAGCGGCCGAGCAGCGCGGCCCCGGCCGGGCCGCCGCGCCACAGCCCGAGCAGCCGCACGGCGTACAGCAGACCGCCGGCCCACAGGGCCGCGCACGTCAGATGCACCAGCGTCAGACCCGAGCCGGCCAGGGGGCTCTGCTCGGTCGTGGGGTGGGCGCGCAGTGCCTCCGCGACCACCACCAACGTCAGGGGCCACACCTGTGCCGCCGGGCGCCGGGACGACGCGCACACCGCCGCCACCAGGAAGGCGTTGACCTCCAGCAGGGCCAGTTCGCCGTCGCGGGAGCCGTACAGGCCGCCGACGTCGATCTGGCCGAGGCGGTGCGGGATCAGATCGCCGGCGGCCACCACCGAGGCGAGCGCCAGCGCGGCGGCGAAACCGGCGGCACAGGCGAACGGCGCCCAGCTGCGCGGCCGTTGGGGCGGGACACCGGGCAGGTGCCGGGCGAGCCGGTGCACGAACAGCTCGCCGAGCGGAACGCTGAGCGCGGCGAACAGCACCGTGCGCAGCAGCCCGAGGCCGCCGACCCCCGGCGCGGCGGCCTCGCCGGTGCCGTGCAGCGCCGCCGACGGGCCGAGCAGCGGGATCAGGGCGCCCAGCGCCACCAGGACCAGCAGGGCGGCGGCCCGGCCGGTGCCGTCTTCGTCGTTCACCTCGGCGGACGGTCGTGTCAAGCGCACCCCGGGATCTTCGCCAGTCGCCGCAGAACCGGGCAAGTCCCGGAAAACAACTGGCGGTACGCCATCCCACGCAAACGTACGTTTCCGGCCACCCGGCCGCTCACCGCCAGCGGGCGCTGTCCGAGCCCCAGGGCACCGGAGGCCGTGCCCAGTCGGCGGGGCCGCCCGTGAAGGACACCGGCGGCAGCGCGTGCCGCAACCGGCCGAGCGGGCTGCCGGTCTCGGCCAGCCAGGCCTCCGGTCCCTCGTACGGCGCGCCACCCGTGGACGCGGTCGGCCGGATTCCGTCCGTCAGCCAGAGCGCGGTCCGGGCCAGGGACAGCCGCACCCAGCGGCCGCCGCCGTCGTACGACTGCTCGGTCAGCGCCTGCAGGACGGCCGCCGCCAGCAGATAGCCGGAGCCGTGGTCCAGCGCCTGCGCGGGCAGCGCGCCGGGCTCCGCGGCCGAACCCTCGGTCGCCGCGACACCGGTCGCCACCTGTACGAGGCTGTCGAAACCGCGCCGCCCGCCCCACGGCCCGTAGGCGCCCCACGCCGAGACCTGCGCGACGACCAGCCCGGGCCGGCGCGCGAACAGCGCCTCGGGGGAGAGCCCGAAGCGGTCGAGGGCGCCCGGCCGGTAGCCGGTGACGACGACGTCGGCCGATTTCAGCAGTTCCTCGAAGGTGTCCCGGTCGGTGCCCAGGTCGAGCGTGGCGGACCGCTTCCCGAAGCCGGTGTCGGCGTGCTGGTCGGGGAGTTCGGGCAGCCAGGGGGCGTCCAGGCGGAGCACGTCCGCGCCCAGCAGGGCGAGGGTGCGGGTGGCGACCGGGCCGGCGAGGACCCGGGTGAGGTCCAGGACGCGCAGCCCGGCGGCGGGCAGCAGGGGAGCGGCTGCCGGGTCCAGGGGTGCGAGCACGCGCGCGGGTGCCGTGGTGGGCCGCTCGCGCTCCACCAGCGGCCGTGCGGCCACCTCGGCGGCCTGCTGGTGCGCCCGCCACTCCTTCGGGGTGCGCAGGGCCACGGCGAGGCCGCCGGCGCCGTAGACCGCCTCCTCGGTCTCCAGCGCGGAGCGTTCGGCGAGCCGGGCGGCCGCCTCCTCCACCGAGGCGTCCGCGGGCAGGCCGAGCGCGCCGAGCAGCCGGGCCTGGTGGTGCGGGTAGTTCGCGTGGGTGCGCACCCAGCCGTCCGCCGTCCGCCAGAACCGCGACAGCGGCGCGAAGGGGGCCGGGGCCCGCCCGTCGACCAGCAGATGCCGTTCGCTGTGGAAGGCGGCGGCGACGGCGCCGTCGTCGACCCGGACGCCGGGCACCTCGGCGAGGCCGGCCCGGCGGGCCGCCAGCTCCGCGGCGGCCAGCGCACAGGCGCCGACACAGGCGCGGGCGAGTTCCCGTACGGGAAGGCGCGCCTGGAGCGCGCCTTCCCGCGGCACGGTGGTGAGCCGTGCGAGATGGGCGGGATCGCCGCCCAGAGCGGACCACGCGAACTTGATTTCAGTCATGACTGTACTATGCATTATTGACTGAATCAATATATGGCGAGGTCCGCGTCCGCGGTCCGTGGCTACCTGGTCACCGCGGCCAGGGCGTCCGCCCTGCCGAAGCCGTAGAAGCCGTTGTGGTTCTCCGGCCCCTCGCACACCGCGTCGACCTTGCCGTCACCGTTGACGTCGTACGGGTCCGCGCACGGCGTGGCGGTGGCCTCCGCGTACAGCAGCGCCTTGACCAGGGAGGCCGGAGCGTGCGGATGGGTCGACTTGATCAATGCGGCAACTCCCGCGACATGCGGCGTCGCCATCGACGTACCGGACATGTATCCCCACTTGCCGCCCGGCAGCGGTCCGAGGATCTGCCCGCTGGTCGCCGGGGGCTCCGGCTTCTGGTAGGCGGTCGAGTCGCCGCCCGGCGCGGCGATGTCGATCACGCCGAGGCCGTAGTTGGAGTAGGAGGACTTCAGGCCCTTCGCGCCCGTCGCCGCGACCGTCACGACACCCGGCAGCTGGGTCGGTATGTCGTAGCACGTGTGCGGGTCGATCACCCGGTCCGACGGGGTGCCGTCGTTCGGGGAGGACGGATCCGTGATCGAGTCGGACGCGAGGTCGTAGTTCTCGTTGCCGGCCGCCGCGACATTGACCGTGCCCTTCCCCTCCGCGTACCGCGAGGCCCGGGTGACGGCGTCGACGAGCGCCTTCTGGTCCGGGTCACCGGTGCAGTTGAAGTACCACGGGTCGGTGTAGTAGCTGTTGTTGGTCACGTCGACGTGGTGCTCGGCCGCCCACATGAAACCGCAGACCACGGCCTCGGTGTAGAAGTACCCCTTAGGGTTGCCCACCTTGATCCCGGCCACCTTGACCCCGGGTGCCACCCCCGTGATGCCGACGCCGTTCTTCGCGCCCGCGATCTCACCCGCCACGTGCGTGCCGTGCGGGCTCTCCGACGCGCTCGGCCGCCAGGCCCCGTCCGTCGTGTCGGGCTCGCCGGAGACGCAGTTGACGGAGGCCGAACGGTCGAAGTTCGGCGCGATGTCCGGGTGGGTGTCGTCCACGCCGGTGTCGATGACCGCGACCGTGACGTCCGGGCTGCCCAGCGTCTTCTCGTGCGCCTTGTCCGCCTTGATGGCCGGCAGGTCCCACTGCAACGGCTCCAGCGGGTCCTGGCCGTCAACGGCCCTGGCCTCGGCCTCGGCCACCTGCTCGGCGCTCAGCACCTGCGGCGCGCCCACGTCGGTGGTGGACTGCGCGGGCAGCGGCGCGTTGCGCGTGGCACCGGCCGAGTCGACCCCGCGCACCGTACGGATCTGCCGGGCGAAGCCGGGGTCGGCGGAGTGGACGACGAACACGCCGATCCGGTCGTAACGGGCCACGACGGTGCCGCCGTTGCGGAGGATCTCCCGTTGCACCGACTCGATCGTGCGGTGATCCGTACGGGTGTTGACCACGTACGCGAGAAGCGGTCCGTCGTCCGCCGCCCGCGCCGCCGGAGCCGCGGCGGGTGCCGCCGAGGCCGCCGCCGGCAGGAAACCGAGCGAGGCGGTCAGCGACAGCACGACCGGCACGGCGAGCGCGAGCCGGCGTCTGGAGCGCAGATGAGCCATGGGATCTCCACATCATCCGGATACAGAACCGCCCGAGACACAGATCGGTGCTCGGGCAGGTACATGACGAGTGGTGCAGGCAGAAGCTATCCCCCCGCCTCACCCCTCAGCAATGACCCGGCAATGACTCACCAAGAGCGCCTGCGAAAGAACTCATAGGACTTGAACCGGTCCTCGCGTGGCGCCGTGGACCTCGGGCAGGGAGCGCGAGCACCATCGAGCCCCCGTCCACTCACAGCATCCGCAACGCGAGGAGACTCCGTGGCCACCGAGACACCGCCCCCCGCGAAACCGGGGGCGCCACTTCCCTCCACCGAGGAGTTCGCCGATGTGCAGCAGAGCGCGGAGTTCGGGGAACTGCGCCGCGCCCACCGCTCCTTCGCCTTCCCGCTGACCATCGCCTTCATCACCTGGTACCTGCTCTACGTCCTGCTGTCCAACTACGCGGGCGGCTTCATGGGCACCAAGGTGGCCGGCAACATCAACGTGGCCCTCGTCCTGGGCCTGGCCCAGTTCCTCACCACCTTCCTCATCGCCTGGTGGTACGCCCGGCACGCCGCCGGCAAGCTCGACCCCAAGGCGGAGGCCATCAAGTCCCGGATGGAGGGCGGCGCATGAGCCCCGCGCAGCACATCCTGCCGGCCACGGGCCGGGCGTCGCACACGCTGCTGGCCGCCGGCGAGGCGAGCGAGCACCGGACGCTGATCATCACCCTGTTCGCGGTGTTCGTCGCCGCGACCCTCGTCATCACCGTCTGGGCCGGCCGCCAGACCAAGGACGCCGCCGACTTCTACGCGGGCGGACGCCAGTTCACCGGCTTCCAGAACGGCCTCGCCGTCTCCGGCGACTACATGTCCGCCGCGTCCTTCCTCGGCATCGCGGGCGCCATCGCCCTGTTCGGCTACGACGGCTTCCTGTACTCCATCGGCTTCCTCGTCGCCTGGCTCGTCGCCCTGCTCCTGGTCGCCGAGCCGCTGCGCAACTCCGGCCGCTACACCATGGGCGACGTGCTGGCCTACCGGATGCGCCAGCGCCCCGTCCGCACGGCCGCCGGCACCTCCACCATCGTCGTGTCGATCTTCTACCTGCTGGCCCAGATGGCGGGCGCCGGCGTCCTCGTCTCGCTGCTGCTGGGCATCACCAGCGACGGCGGCAAGATCGGCATCGTCGCCCTGGTCGGCGTCCTGATGATCGTGTACGTCACCATCGGCGGCATGAAGGGCACCACCTGGGTCCAGATGGTCAAGGCGGTGCTCCTGATCGCCGGCGCCCTGCTGCTGACCTTCCTGGTCCTGCTGAAGTTCCACTTCAACATCTCCGATCTGCTCGGCAGGGCCGCCGGCAACAGCGGCAAGGGCGCGGCCTTCCTCGAACCGGGCCTGAAGTACGGCGCCACCGGCACCACCAAGCTGGACTTCATCTCGCTCGGCCTCGCCCTGGTGCTCGGCACCGCGGGCCTGCCGCACATCCTGATCCGCTTCTACACCGTGCCGACCGCGAAGGCCGCCCGTAAGTCCGTCATCTGGGCGATCGGCCTGATCGGCGCCTTCTACCTGATGACCCTCGCCCTTGGCTTCGGCGCCGCGGCCCTGATCAAGCCGGACGAGATCATCGCCTCCAACAAGGCGGGCAACACCGCCGCACCACTCCTGGCACTGCACCTGGGCGGCACCGACTCCAACGGGGGCGCCGTCCTGCTCGCCAGCATCTCCGCCGTCGCCTTCGCCACCATCCTCGCGGTCGTCGCGGGCCTGACCCTGGCCTCGTCGTCCTCCTTCGCGCACGACATCTACGCCAACGTCATCAAGAAGGGGCAGGCCACCGAGAAGCAGGAGATCGGCGCCGCCCGCTGGGCGACCGTCGGCATCGGCGCGGTCTCGATCGTCCTCGGCGCCCTCGCCCGCGACCTGAACGTGGCCGGCCTGGTCGCCCTCGCCTTCGCGGTCGCCGCCTCGGCCAACCTGCCGACCATCCTCTACAGCCTGTTCTGGAAGCGGTTCACCACCTCCGGAGCCCTGTGGTCGATCTACGGCGGCCTGGTCACCGCGGTCGGCCTGGTGCTGTTCTCGCCCGTGGTCTCCGGCAAGCCGGCCTCGATGTTCCCCCACGTCGACTTCCACTGGTTCCCGCTGGAGAACCCCGGCATCATCTCCATCCCCGTCGGATTCCTGCTCGGCGCCGTGGGCACCCTGCTGTCGAAGGAGGTCCCGGACGCCGGCAAGTACGCCGAACTGGAGGTGCGGTCACTGACCGGCACCGGAGCGCACTGAGAGAGTGCACCCGACGTTCGTACGACGGCCGCGTCGTGACGGGACTGTACGGTCCTACGACGCGGTCTCGTCGTACCTCGTCGGATCGGGCCGCTGTCGTTGTCAGTGCGGTCACGTAGGCTCGCAAGTGACGTAAGACAATGACTCAGGGATTCGAGGGAGGGGGCCCACGTGCTCATCGACACCTACGGCCGAGTGGCCACCGACCTGAGGGTCTCGCTGACCGACCGCTGCAACCTGCGCTGCACGTACTGCATGCCCGAAGAGGGCCTGCAGTGGCTGGCCAAGCCCGACCTGCTCACGGACGACGAGATCGTCCGCCTCATCGACATCTCCGTGCGGATGCTCGGCATCGAGGAGGTCCGCTTCACCGGCGGCGAGCCCCTCCTGCGCCCGGGCCTGGTCGGCATCGTCGAGCGGGTCGCGGCCCTCGCCCCGCGCCCCCAGATGTCCCTCACCACCAACGGCATCGGCCTCGGACGCACCGCGGCCGCCCTGAAGGCCGCGGGCCTGGACCGGGTCAACGTCTCCCTGGACACCCTCCGCCCGGACGTCTTCAAGGCGCTGACCCGGCGCGACCGCCACAAGGACGTCCTCGAAGGCCTCCGGGCCGCTCGCGAGGCCGGCCTCACCCCGGTCAAGGTCAACACGGTCCTCATGCCGGGCCTGAACGAGGACGAGGCCCCCGACCTGCTGGCCTGGGCCGTGGAACACGACTACGAACTCCGGTTCATCGAGCAGATGCCCCTGGACGCCCAGCACGGCTGGAAGCGGGACAGCATGGTCACCGCCGGGGACATCCTCGCCTCCCTGCGCACCCGCTTCGACCTCACCCCCGAGGGCGCCGAGACGCGCGGCTCGGCCCCGGCGGAGCGCTGGCTGGTGAACGGCGGCCCGCACCGGGTCGGTGTCATCGCCTCGGTCACCCGCCCCTTCTGCGCCGCCTGCGACCGCACCCGCCTCACGGCCGACGGCCAGATACGCACCTGCCTGTTCGCCACCGAGGAGACCGACCTCCGCACAGCCCTGCGCTCCGGCGCCCCGGACGAGGAGATCGCCCGCATCTGGAAACTGGCGATGTGGGGCAAGAAGGCGGGAGCGGGCCTGGACGACCCGTCGTTCGTGCAGCCGGACCGACCGATGTCCGCGATCGGCGGCTAGCCGACCTCTGGCTCAGGCCCCCTCGGGCTCCTGCCAGTCCGCGAACCTCACCACGTCCTTCAAGAAGCCCCGCACCCCGAGGAACTGCGACAGATGCTCGCGGTGCTCCTCGCAGGCGAGCCACGTCTTGCGCCGCTCCGGCTTATGGATCTTCGGGTTGTTCCACGCCAGCACCCACACCGCGTCGGCGCGGCAGCCCTTGGCGGAGCAGACCGGGGTCTCGTCACTCACAGGTTCGTCTCGGGTTCGTCTCACAGAAGGGGCGCAGACAAGGCGACGCCGAGCAGCCACGGGGGGAGCTGCCCGGCGTCGGTCCGTCGCTCCGACGGGGGATGCGGAGCGCGTACGCAGTATGTCACGGCTACCCCACCGACCGGCACTGGAACTGCATGATTGATCTGAGCTTTTCTTGAGCTTGACGGGCGGTGCCATTCCGCTTCCGCCCTGCCCGCCGTGGGTCCGCCGTGGTCACACGGGGTCGGCGTGCTCACCGCGCGCCCCCGCCGGACGAGCCGCCGAGTCCTGCGGAACGGACCCCTCCTGCGCCTCATCCTCCCGCGGCGGTGTGAGCATCGGCCGCGTCGGCGTGGTGATGAACGTCGAGGGAAGGGACGGCGGCCGCTCCCGGCCCGCGTTCGCGATCACCACGGCGATATAGGGGAGTACCGCGCCGAGCACGAGCGCCACGAGCGCGACATACCGCTCGACGTTCCACAGCGAGACGGCGAGAATCACCGACGCGGTGCGGATCGTCATCGAGATGACGTACCGCCGCTGCCGGCCCCGTACGTCCTCGGCGAGCCCCGTCCGGGCTCCGGTGATCCGGAACACCTGGACGCTGCCGCCGCCGTGCTGTTTCCGCATCACAATCCACCATCCGCCCGCATCGGACCCTGCCCGACCTCCCACGTTACGCCGCGGTCACGCCGCCTACGAGACCGGGGGGCCCGCCGCCCGCGATGACCTCGCCGGCCCTGCCGCGCACGGGGGAACCCGACATGCGCCGTACGGCCCACCGGCCCACACTTGCCGTAATGCGCGCGTCGAGCCGTACGAGGAGGCAGCCATGGGCTGGTTGTGGGCGATCATCGTGGGATTCGTGCTGGGCATCATCGCCAAGGCGGTCATCCCGGGAAAGCAGCACAGCCCGCTGTGGCTGACCACCATCTGCGGCATGCTGGGCGCCATCGTGGGCAACGCGGTCGCCCGCGCCGTCGGTGTGGCGGCGACCCGCGGCATCGACTGGAGCCGGCACATCTTCCAGCTGGTCGCGGCGATCATCATTGTCGCGGCGGTCGACGCCCTCTACATGGCGACGCTGGGCAGAAGGAAACAGGAGCGGGTGGGGGGCTGAGAAACACCCCTCAGGAGAAGAGCCCCGTGAGGGGCGCGGGAACTGCGCGAGAACCACGGCGAAAGCCGCACTCCGCGGACCACCCACGCCCCAACGGTGCTACCCGGCGACAACCTCCACCGCCGCAAGGTTCTTCTTCCCCCGCCGCAGCACCAGCCACCGCCCGTCCAGCAGATCCTCCCTGACCGGGACGGCGTCCTCGGAGGCGACCTTGACGTTGTTCACGTAGGCCCCGCCCTCCTTCACCGTCCGCCGCGCGGCGGACTTGCTGGCGACGAGACCGACCTCGGCGAACAGGTCGACCACCGGACCCAGCTCGGCGACCTGGATGTGCGGCACCTCCGACAGCGCCGCCGCCAGAGTCCGGCCGTCCAGATCCGCCAGCTCGCCCTGCCCGAACAGGGCCCGGGACGCGGCGATCACCGCGGCCGTCTGCTCGGCCCCGTGCACCAGCGTCGTCAGCTCCTCGGCGAGCGCACGCTGCGCCGCCCGGGCCTGCGGACGCTCCTCGGTCTGCCGCTCCAGCTCCTCGATCTCCTCGCGCGTCCTGAAGCTGAAGATGCGCAGGAACTTGGAGACGTCACGGTCGTCCGCGTTGACCCAGAACTGGTAGAACGCGTACGGCGTCGTCATCTCGGGGTCGAGCCACACCGTGCCGGACTCGGTCTTGCCGAACTTGGTGCCGTCCGCCTTGGTGATCAGCGGCGTGCCCAGTGCGTGCACCACGGCGTCCGGCTCGACCCGGTGGATCAGGTCGGTGCCCGAGGTCAGGTTGCCCCACTGGTCGCTGCCGCCGGTCTGCAGCGTGCAGCCGTGCCGCCGGTACAGCTCCAGGAAGTCCATGCCCTGCAGGATCTGGTAGCTGAACTCGGTGTAGCTGATGCCCGCGTCGGAGTTGAGCCGCCGGGAGACGGCCTCCTTGGCGATCATCTTGTTGACCCGGAAGTGCTTGCCGATGTCCCGCAGGAACTCGATGGCCGACAAACCCTGGGTCCAGTCCAGGTTGTTGACCATCACCGCGGCGTTCGGGCCGTCGAAGTGGAGCAGCGGCTCGATCTGGGCGCGCAGCCGCTCCACCCAGCCCGCCACGACCTCCGGCGCGTTCAGCGTGCGCTCGGCCGTGGGCTTCGGGTCACCGATGAGACCCGTCGCGCCCCCGACCAGCGCCAGCGGACGGTTGCCCGCCTCCTGGATGCGGCGCATGGTCAGGATCTGCACGAGGTTGCCGAGATGCAGACTGGGCGCGGTCGGGTCGAAGCCGCAATAGAACGTGACGGGACCGTCCGCGAACGCCTTGCGCAGCGCGTCTTCGTCCGTGGAGAGGGCGATGAGCCCCCGCCACTTCAGCTCGTCGACGATGTCCGTCACGGTTCTCGTGTCTCCTCGATGATCTCCGGGTGGCCGGGTGACACCCGACCACGAACGCCTACGAGGTTATACGCCCTGACTGACAGAGCTCATGTTGAAATCCGGGACCCGCAGCGCGGGCATCGCGGCCCGGGTGAACCAGTCGCTCCACTCGCGCGGCAGCGTCTTCTCCGTACGGCCCGCCTCCGTGGCCCGTCGCAGCAGGCTCACCGGCGACTCGTTGAACCGGAAGTTGTTCACCTGCCCGGTCACCTCCCCGTTCTCGACGAGGTAGACGCCGTCCCGGGTCAGGCCGGTGAGCAGCAGCGTAGCCGGGTCGACCTCCCGGATGTACCACAGGCAGGTCAGCAGCAGCCCGCGCTCGGTGCCCGCGACCATCTCCTCCAGCGAGCGGTCGTTCCCGCCGTCCAGGATCAGGTTCCCGAGCACCGGGGCGACCGGCAGCCCGGTCAGGCCCGCGCTGTGCCGGGTGGTGGTGAGATGCCGCAGCACCCCCTCGCTGATCCACTCGGTGGAACGGGTCGGCAGACCGTTGTCGAACACGGACTGGTCACCGCCGGAGGAGTGGGCGACCACGAAGGGCGGGCACTCCAGACCGGGCTCGTGGGGGTCGCTGCGCAGGGTCAGCGGCAGCTCGCTCAGCCTCTCGCCGACACGTGTGCCACCGCCCGGCTTGGAGAACACGGTCCGGCCCTCGGCGGCGTCCCGGCCCGACGCCGACCACAGCTGGTAGATCAGCAGGTCCGCGACCGCGCTCGGCGGCAGCAGCGTCTCGTACCGGCCGGCGGGCAGCTCCACGCGCCGCTCCGCCCAGCCCAGCCGTACGGCCAGCTCGGCGTCGAGCGCGCCGGGGTCGATGTCCTTGAAGTCCCGCGTGGCGCGGCCCGCCCAGGCCGAGCGCGTACGGTCGGGAGACTTGGCGTTCAGCTCCAGCGTGCCGGTGGGCTGGTCGTGCCGCAGACGCAGTCCCGTGGACGTGCCCAGGTACGTCGACACCAGCTCGTGGTTGGCGAAGCCGTACAGCTCACGGCCGCCCGCACGCGCGCGTGCGAACGCCTCACCGAGGGCCGGCGCGAAGTCAGCGAACACGGCGGACGATGTCTCGGCCGGCGCGTCCGTGAAGTCCGGCGACCGCGGCACATCACCGACCAGCGGCTGCGCGTCCTCGGCGGGCCCCGCACCCCGCGCGGCGGCCTCGGCGGCCCGCACCAGCGGCTCCAGCTCCTGAGCGGTGACCGCCGAACGCGACACCACACCGGAGGCGGTGCCCTCCTTGCCGTCCACGGTCGCGATCACGGTGAGCGTACGACCGCGCGTCACACCGTTCGTGGTGAGTGCGTTGCCCGCCCAGCGCAGGTTGGCGGTGGAGTGCTCGTCGGCGATGACGACGCAGCCGTCGGCCCGGGACAGCGCGAGCGCCTGCTCGACGATCTCGTGCGGCTTGTGGGTACGGGCGCTCATCGACCGGCCTCCTGGGTCGTGTTGAGGATGTTGACGGACCTGAAGACGGCGGAGGGGCACCCGTGCGACACGGCGGCCACCTGCCCGGGCTGGGCCTTGCCGCAGTTGAAGGCGCCGCCGAGGACATAGGTCTGCGGACCCCCCACAGCCGCCATCGAGCCCCAGAAGTCGGTGGTGGTCGCCTGGTAGGCCACGTCCTTCAGCTGCCCGGTGATCCGCCCGTTCTCGATCTTGAAGAAGCGCTGCCCGGTGAATTGGAAGTTCACCGCAGGGTCAGGGGGCATACCTCCCTGATCGGCGTTTGTGCAGGTCAGGCGGTTATTCACGGTCTGCCCTCAATCCCTGTTCATACCCGTTGAAACCGGACTGTACGGGGTCTGGTGATGACTTGGTGTCGACTTCCGAAGGGCGCCTCGGGGTATCCGAGGTTGGCTTTGAAGGCCGCGTTGTGGATCAGGGCAGAGACTACCCAGCAGACGCGGGGGCCGGGGGTGCAATTCTTGCCTCGGAGGGGAAGCCATCTCTGGTCTGACCAGCTGGTTCGGGGTGATGATCAAGCTCTGGGCGTCATGGAAAACGTCCGCTGGAAGCGGCTCCGGAGTCATCTAGGTGCGGTACCTTGTGTCGCCGCAGCGGGAGCTTTCTAGCACCCGTACGACACTGGAGGGCCCGAGTCGGGCAGCACCCCGAATCAGACCCTCCAGCGCAGTTCCCGAGCCCGGTCGCGTAGCAGTCGGCCGGGCTCGCTGCATGTGCAGCTCCCGAGCGACCGTCCCGTGTTTTGGTGAGGCCGTTACTGCATGAACTGCCCCACGGTGGCGATGATCGCCACGATCAACCCCGCTGCCGCCAGGTAGACCTGCCAACGTTCGGCGTCCGACCAACTGCGCGTACGGGGCTTGGCCGGGTGTCGATCAAGCACTATTCCTCCTCGTTCCTCTCGGCGAGGCCACGAGGATGCCATGGGTACCCCGCCGCCCGGCACTGGAACTAAACCATTGGTCTGAGCTTTTCTTGAGGTTGGAGGGGGCCCGTATTCGGTGGCCTTGCGCGCACGCGCATGCGCGCGTGAGGCGCTGGTGCCGGTTGTGCAGCACAGCCAGGAACAGTTGACGAGGGTGACGACGCGTTCTCCCGCCCCGCGTTGGCAATGCTTCCGCATCGGATTCCATCGCTCGCCCGCATGCACATGCAGCGGTGGCCGTACGCTCGAATCATGAGTGCCGACATTGGCAAGCGGCTTCAGGACGTACGCAAGCGACGCGGCATGACGCAGCGTCAGCTAGCGAGCGAGTCAGGCGTGTCCCTGTCCTTGATCCGGAAGCTGGAGCAAGGGGAACGGGCTGACACACGCCTGGAGACTGCGCGTCGGCTGGCACAGGCGCTGCGGGTGCCTACGACGAACCTCATTGCTGATCACGAGGACGATCCCGAGACGGCGCCTGGCGCTGATGATCGTTGGGAGGCTGTCCGGCGTGCGCTCGTGGCTCCGGTACGGGTGGACGGTGCGACGGAAGAGCCGACCGTGGGCGGTGTGCGGGACGCGCTGGAATCAGCGCTGCCGCTCTTCTCCGGTGATCGTTTCGCAGAGCTGAGTGTGATCCTTCCGCCCCTGCTGCGGGAAGCTGATCTGATCGCCGAGAGTGGCCCGGAGGGGCGGGCCGTACGCGTCCGGCTCTCACAGCTCACAGGCTGGCTGCTCACCCAGACTCGGCAGTTCGAGGCGGCTGACATCGCGCTGTCCCGGTCGCTGGAGGAGTCGTCGGATCGGCTTCAGGCGGCGGCGACGGTGAGCACACAGTGCTGGCTCTTGCTGCGGCGCGGTCGGCTGTCTGAGGCGCGGGAGCTGGCAACGCGGTGGGCGGATGAGGTCGAGCCTCGTATTTCGCGGGCGACCCCGGCGGAGCTGAGCGCCTGGGGCTGGCTGCTGTTGCGGGCCTCCGCTGCCGCGATCCGGGACAACCGGTCTGGGGAGGCCGAAGACGCGTTGCGCTACGCCAACTCGGCGGCGGTCGCGATGGGGCGGGAGTTTGCTCCGCGTGACGACTTCTTGCAGGCGTTCGGGCCGGTCACGGTGGCTCTGAAGCGGGCCGAGAATGCCATGATCGTCGACAAGCCGGACTTGGTGCTCAAGCTCTCGCAGCGCATCCCGACCAGTGGCATGCGGCCCACCTCCAACAACCGCAACCGTCACCTCCTGGACGTGGCGGAGGCGTATGTCCGCTCCCGTGACTACGCGAAGACGGTTGAGGTCTTGCAGGGCATCCGTGCGGACGCACCACAGTGGCTGCCTAACCAACGCTACGCGCGGGACATCTTCGGCCGAGTGATCGCGCGTCGGCGCACCCTCACGCAGGAGATGCGGGACCTGGCGGACGCGATCGGCGTACCGGTGTGACTCGGTGTGGCACTTCGGGGTGGCCCCCCATCGAAGTGCCATTGAGGTGTGTTCCTGCCGTTACATAGCGTCATATGCATGGCGACCCAAGGTAGAGCAGCAGAGACAGCTGTCCGTGAGTGCATGACCACGGCCGACGCCGACGCGCGTCAGTGGGAGTACACGACCTACGCCCCGGCCGGTGAAACGTGCCCGGCATGCGGTGTGCCGATCAAGACCCTTGAGAGCTGCCGCCGGGGGTTGCTGGCTCGTCGGGACTCGTCTCCGATCGTGGCCTACTGGCACACGGCTTGCGCACCGAAGGGGGCGGGACAGTGATCCCTATGGAGATCTACAGGAGCAGCAAGCGGGCCGCTGCTGACGCGCATGAGGCGCTGGTCCAGGCATTGCTGGCGATTGGGATTCCGAGGCGGGATCTTGGCTGGCTGGCTCCGCGCGTGGCGCCGGACGGGCGTCCGATGGTGGCTATGGGGACGTGGAACGCTGATGTGGTGCAGAAGGTAGCGGCGCATCTGATGGCGTCACCTGCGCGTGTCGAGACCGCGCCAGACGGCTGTGTCGTGGCCGATCACGCCCGTGTGACACAGGACGAATGACCCCAGCTCGCTGAGGACGGCGAATCAAGGCTCAGCGAGTCGGCTGCCCCGTCTGTGCGCCTCCCCCCGGCGCATGGGCGGGGCCCTCTGGTGTATGGGCGATTGGTGCGGTGATGGCGCGCTGGGGGCACGCCGCCGGCCGTAGAGGATTTTGGGCTGGAGCTGCCATGGGGCGAGTGAACAGGGGGCCTTACGCTCGCCAGCGGATCGGGCAGTCTTTGGGACCTGCCCGCAATAGCCCGATCGGCCCCCTGTTCTTCGAGGCTCGCCCCATGGTGGCTGCCTAAAATCCTCTACGGCCGTCGGCCCCAGCCACAGAGGGTTTGCGCGGTGGCCTGTTCTGGGGGAACGAGGGTGAGCGCGCCGGACGTAGCGGGCCGGTGAACACGGTGGGCCGGATCGGCGCTGTGGGCGTCTGGAGGGCGTGAGCCACGGTGAATGAGTACACGGGGCGGGTCGGGCAAGGTGGGCTGTGAGGAGCTGGCTCGCGCTCTCTGGTCGCCTGGTATGCGCCGGGGCGGTGGCGCCCCGGACCGGACCGGCCGAAGGCCGCATGCCGGGCCGGGGTGCGGCAAGCCGCCCCGGCGGCGCGCCGTGGCGCGCCTGGAGGAAGTGAAGACAGCTTCCGACACCTGTCCTGCACCGCTGCCCGCTCCCGCTTCCCGGTGTGCGCATGGTCCGGGGCGCATCCGGCTGACCAGGCTCCTCAGACAACCCGGTACGGTCCCCATGGGGTTCTCTCCGGCCGCGCCTCAAGTGCTCTGCCTGCGGCGGTAATTCGTTGGCGTTCCCGGGGTACCTCTGGGATCATGGGTGTTCGAGCGACGAGCCTTCTTTCAGCGAATCTCAGACACAGACATAGACACAGAATTTCTTCAGCAGATATCACGCCTTCAGCCTTCTTCTGCCTTCTCTGTCTTCGTTCTCTCTCACGCTGCCTCGACACCCGCTCTCATTTCAGACACTGCATCAATTCAAGCCAAGTCAAAGCCAAGGAGATTTCAGACATGACTCACGCCTGCGTCTCTGCTCGCGCTCCTCCCTGTCCGTCCGTTTTGGAGGTGCCCTGTGTTCAACACCTCACACGAGGTGACCACTTCAAATAGCCGCTCCGCTGAGCTGGAGCGCGAAAAGCGTCTGCGGATGCTCTCCGATGCCGATCGGGACATCATCCGTCTGGCCAACGACCCCCTGTTTCCGCGCTGGCTGGAGCAGATCAGGGACATTGGGGGTTGTGCCCATCCGATCTATCTGTCCGGCTCCACGGTCACCCGCGATGCGATGACGGGTGAGCTGATCTCTTCCTACTCGACTGCCGGGGAGCCGGGTGAGCAGCTGGCCGTGCGCTGCCGTAACCGCCGCGCGTCGGTCTGTGAGCCGTGCTCCTACCTGCATGCGGGCGACACCTATCAGCTGATCCGCGCGGGCCTGTCCGGTGGCAAGAATGTGCCCGGTGCGGTGCGTAATCAGCCCCGTTTGTTCGTCACGCTGACGGCGCCCTCATTCGGGTCAGTCCATCGCTTCCTCGATGGTGAGCGATGCCGACGGCGCCGGGACGGCGGAGAGTGCGAACACGGGCGTCCGGTCGGCTGCGGCCTGGTGCACGCCGAGAATGACACGGCGCTGGGCCGTCCGCTGTGCCCGGACTGCTACGACCACGTGGCCCATGTGCTGTGGCACGCGCACGCCGGGCGCCTGTGGGACCGGTTCACCACCGCCGTACGGCGTCACCTCGCCTCCGCCGCAGGGATCCCGCGCTCCAAGCTCCGTGACCACCTGGTGGTGTCCTTCGCCAAGGTCGCCGAGTACCAAAAGCGCGCAGCCATCCACTTCCACGGGGTGGTACGCCTCGATGGTCCGGCAGGCCCCGGCGACCCTTCCCCCGACTGGGCCACGGCCGAACTGCTCACCGACGCCGTACACACGGCTGCGCAATCGGCGAACGTGCGCGTCCCGGGATCGGACGCCTACGGGACCGAACTCCTCGCTTTCGGCACACAGTTGGCCGTACGGCCCATCTGGTCCTTCGCCGACGACGAGGGACCCACCGATGACGCGGTCGCTGCCTACGTGGCCAAGTACGTCTCCAAGGGAACGGCCGAAACCGGTGCCGGACTGGACTACCGCGTCACCAGCCTGGACGACATCCACGCAGCCGTCGTCACATCGCACGTGGGGGCCTTGATGGCTACGTGCTGGCGCCTTGGCGGCCTGCCGGAACTGGAACACCTCCGGCTGCGCTCCTGGGCTCACACGCTCGGCTACCGGGGCCACATCCTCACCAAATCCCGCCGCTACTCCACCACGTACACGGTCCTTCGTGAGGAACGGGCCGAGTACCGGCGTGGCGATGCGGAGCCGACCGCCAGTCCTGCCGTCGTCACGGACTCGAACTGGCGCTACGTCGGCTCCGGCTACACCGCCGGCGCTGCCCTGGTCGCTGCCGGGATCGCACAAGACCACGTCATGAGCCGCCAACTGGCCCGGGAAGCGATAGAGGACGAGGGGCGGGGGTGGGAGCTGTGAGGGGTGGCAGCAACCTGCTCATGACGCCGGACGAGGCAGCCGCAGAACTCGGCGTGACGAAGCGGGTCCTCATGGACTCGTACCGGCGCTGGGGCATCCCGTTCCTCAAGGTCGGCAAGCATGTCCGATTCCGAACTCGCGATCTGCACAACTGGGTTGAGGGCCGCTTGCGGCAAGGCTAGGCTGACGATCAGTCACTAACCAATCAACATGGGGAGGGTTAACAAGCGTGGCGACCATCAAGAAGGAAGACTGCACCTGCCCCCGGCGCAAGAAACCCACGTGCCCTCACAAGCCGTACCGGGTGACGTACCGGGAGCCCGGGGGTAGGGCAGGCAAGCCGCGACAGGTGTCCTTCAAGAAGCTCGAAGACGCGGAAGCGTTCGCGGTCAAGGTTGAGCGGGACAAGGACTTGGGGACCTATATCAATCCCAAGGCAGGACAACGGACGTTCCAGCAGGTCTGGCACGAGTGGGTTGAGGCGGGAACTCTGGAAGAGTCCTCGAAAAGGAATTACCAGAGCGTCTACGACAACCACTACGGGCCATTCTTCGGGAACAAACCAATCGGCAGTATCACGCCGACAACCATCCTGGAATGGGAGGCGGACCAGAAGGAGCGCGGCTACAAGGAAACCGGAATCAATGGACGTAAGAACGTCCTCTCATCAGTCTTCAACTATGCGGTAGCAGCCGAGATCATTGGCCGCAATCCGTGTAAGAAAGCGAACCCCCGTAGGCGCTCGGGTCAGCAAGTAACTCCGGTCACCGACGAAGACATCCCGACCATGGAAGAGGTTCTGGGGATCATCGCAGAGGCTCCGAAGCTGATCCGTGCTGGCTTCTGGGCCATGGCGGGTTGCGGGACGCGTCCGGGAGAGTCCCTGGCGCTGTCCGATGAGTCCATGGACTGGGAGCGCAGCATCCTTGCCGTGGATCACCAAGTCTCGGCCTACGGCTGCCAGGAAATCTCTGGATACCGGCGCGGCGTGAAGCGGGGCACGAAGCATCGCGCCTTCGAACAGGCGCGGAAGACTCCCGTTCCCCAATCAATCAACGAGATCTTCAACGATCACATCGACGCCTTCGGGACGTGGGGAGATCGGGGCTGGTTCTTCGAGTCTCCTCGGCTAAATGATCGTCACCCGTCGTATGACTGGTTCCTGGACCAGTTCAAGGCGGCGGCCAAGCTGGCTGGCACTCCGCAGTACACCCCGAAGAGCTTCCGGCACTTCTTCGTCTCGGAGGCCATCCATGCTCAGATCCCGCTCTTCGAGGTGGCGGCGTGGGTCGGGCACCGCACCACTCGGACCACGGAACTGGTGTACGGCCACCTCGTCCGCCGGGCCATGGACCGTGGCGCCCGCACCATGCACAACCGCCTGGGGCTCAAGCTGGAGCCCTTCAAGGGGCTCATCGTCCCGCCCTCGCTGACGCCCTCTGAGGACGACATCGAGGACTGGGACGACGTGGCGTAGGTGGTTCGCTGTGATCGCGTGTCGACCCGGTGCAGACTTTGAGTCGGATCGGTCGCCCTCTCAGGAGCGGCCGGACTCGTTCGCAGTGTTCAAGATATTCACACTCCGAAACATTGCGGACGGGCACCCGTGAGACACGGAAGCGACCTGCCCCGGCTGGGCTTTTCCGCAGTTGAAGGCCCCTCCTAGCACGTAGGTCTGGGCGCCTCCGACTGCTTCCATGGAGCCCCAGAACTGGGGGGTGACCCCCTGATATGCAAAGTCCCTGACCTGCCCCTCAAGGCGGCCGTTCCGGATCATGTATGCCCTCTGACCCGTAAATTGGAAGTTGTACCGCTGCATGTCGATCGACCAGGACCGGTCGCCGACCACGTAGATACCCCGGTCGACGCCCCCGATCAGGTCCTCCGTGGACAGTCCGGCCGGATCCGGCTGCAGGGACACGTTGGCCATGCGCTGCACCGGCACATGGGCGGGGGAGTCGGCGTACGCGCACCCGTTGGACCGGTCGAACCCGGTGAGCCGCGCGATCCGCCGGTCCAGCTGGTAGCCGACCAGCGTGCCGTCCTTCACCAGGTCCCAGGACTGCGCCGCGACGCCCTCGTCGTCGTACCCGACGGTCGCGAGCCCGTGCTCGGCGGTGCGGTCCCCGGTGACGTTCATCAGCTCGGAGCCGTACCTCAGCTTGCCCAGCTGGTCGAAGGTGGCGAAGGAGGTGCCGGCGTACGCGGCCTCGTACCCGAGCGCCCGGTCCAGCTCCGTGGCGTGCCCGATGGACTCGTGGATGGTCAGCCACAGGTTGGACGGGTCGACCACCAGGTCGTACAGGCCCGGCTCCACGCTCGGCGCCCGCATCTTCTCGGCGAGCAGCTCCGGGATCCGCTCCAGTTCGGCGTCCCAGTCCCAGCCGGTGCCGGTCAGATACTCCCAGCCGCGCCCCACGGGCGGCGCGATGGTGCGCATGGAGTCGAACTCCCCGCTCGACTCGTCGACCGACACGGCGGTCAGCTCCGGATGCAGCCGCACCCGCTGCTGGGTGGTCACGGTCCCCGCGGTGTCGGCATAGAACTTGTTCTCGTGCACGGTGAGCAGCGAGGCGTCCACGTGATGGACGCCGTTCGCGGCCAGCAGCCGCGTGCTCCACTCCGCGAGCAGCGCCGCCTTCTCCTCGTCGGGCACCGAGAACGGGTCGATCTCGTACGACGAGATCCACGTCTTGTCGGCGTGCACCGGCTCGTCGGCCAGCTCGACGCGCTCCTCGGACCCGGCCGCCTTGATCACCTGCGCGGACAGCTTGGCCATGGCCACGGCCTGCGAGGCGACCTTCGCGGCCGCGTCGAGGGTCAGGTCGACGCCGGACGCGAAGCCCCAGGTACCGCCGTGCACGACCCGCACCGCGTACCCGAGATCGGTGGTGTCCGACGATCCGGCGGGCTTGGCGTCGCGCAGCCGCCAGGACGCGCTGCGCACCCGCTCCAGACGGAAGTCCGCGTGCTCGGCCCCGAGCGCACGCGCGCGTGCCAGCGCGGCGTCGGCGAGGGCGCGTAGGGGAAGCGCTGTGAAGGCTTCGTCGATGGAATGGGGCACGGAGGTCTCCCTGCTGTCGTGGCCTGTCGGTCCGATCATGTCGTGGCCGCGCCCCGGCGGACCACATGTTTCGGGCCCGGACCCGGCGCGTTCTGTAGGGATCCGACAGTGACATCCCCGCGCCACTGTCGGTGCCCGATTGCCCACGCGCGTGGTGCGACCGATAGGTTTTCGATGAAGCCGCCTGTCATCCAGGTGTTCGGGCGGGTTGTCGGACATCTGCAGACCGCTATCGAAAGGGTGATCCGTTGAGCCGCTCGGTTCTCGTCACCGGAGGCAACCGGGGCATCGGCCTCGCCATCGCCCGCGCATTCGCCGACGCCGGCGACAAGGTCGCGATCACGTACCGCTCGGGTGAGCCGCCGGCCGGCTTCCTGGCCGTCAAGTGCGACATCACCGACCCGGAGCAGGTGGAGCAGGCCTACAAGGAGATCGAGGAGCAGCACGGTCCGGTCGAGGTCCTGATCGCCAACGCCGGCGTGACCAGGGACCAGCTCCTGATGCGCATGTCCGAGGATGACTTCACCTCGGTCATCGACACCAACCTCACCGGCACCTTCCGTGTCGTCAAGCGCGCCAACCGCGGCATGCTGCGCGCCAAGAAGGGCCGCGTCATCCTGATCTCGTCCGTGGTCGGCCTGCTCGGCTCGGCGGGCCAGGCGAACTACGCCGCCTCCAAGGCCGCCCTGGTCGGCTTCGCGCGCTCCCTCGCCCGTGAGCTGGGTTCGCGCAACCTCACCTTCAACGTCGTCGCGCCCGGTTTCGTCGACACCGACATGACCAAGGCGCTCACCGACGAGCAGCGCCAGAACATCGTGTCGCAGGTGCCGCTCGGCCGTTACGCGCAGCCCGAGGAGATCGCCGCGACGGTGCGGTTCCTCGCTTCCGACGACGCCTCGTACATCACTGGAGCCGTCATCCCCGTTGACGGCGGACTGGGAATGGGTCACTGATCACCATGAGCGGAATCCTCGAGGGCAAGCGCGTCCTGATCACCGGCGTGCTGATGGAGTCCTCCATCGCCTTCCACGCGGCCAAGCAGGCCCAGGAGCAGGGCGCGGAGATCATCCTGACCGCGTACCCGCGGCCCACCCTGACCGAGCGCATCGCCAAGAAGCTGCCGAAGCCCACCAAGGTCATCGAGCTGGACGTCACCAACGACGAGCACCTCGGGCGGCTGGCCGACGTCGTCGGCGAGGAACTGGGCGGCCTCGACGGCGTCGTGCACTCCATCGGCTTCGCCCCGCAGGACGCGCTCGGCGGCAACTTCCTCAACACCCCGTTCGAGTCGGTGGCCACCGCCATGCACGTCTCGGCGTACTCCCTGAAGTCGCTCACCATGGCCTGCCTGCCGCTGATGCAGAACGGCGGCTCGGTCGTCGGCCTCACCTTCGACGCCCAGTACGCCTGGCCGCAGTACGACTGGATGGGCCCGGCCAAGGCCGCCCTGGAGGCCGTCAACCGCTACATGGCGCGCGACCTGGGCAAGCAGAACATCCGCTGCAACCTCATCTCGGCGGGCCCGATCGGTTCCATGGCCGCCAAGTCCATCCCGGGCTTCAGCGAGCTGGCCTCCGTGTGGGACTCCCGTTCCCCGCTGGAGTGGGACCTGAAGGACCCGGAGCCGGCCGGCAAGGGCATCGTCGCCCTGCTGAGCGACTGGTTCCCGAAGACCACCGGCGAGATCATCCACGTGGACGGCGGTCTGCACGCCATCGGCGCCTGATCCTCGGTGGTGACGCCCCGTTTCCCGCAGTGCGCGGGGAGCGGGGCGTCACCCGTTCGGCCCACCGGCCGGGCGCCCACCGGTCCGGGCGGCGCACCCTGGATTACGCGTTCACTCACGCGTCCCTCCGCAGCCCGGCCGAGGAGGTCCCCTTGTGCGCCTGTCCCGCAGCCTGGCCCCGGTGACCGTGGCCGTGGCCCTCGTGCTCTCCCTGCCGTACGAGGCGATGCCCTACGCGCGCGTGGACGACGCGAAGCCGCCCGCGCCGAACCTCTTCGGGGCCGCCTGCCGGACGACCGTCCGCGGCTCCCATGTGGTGGCCTACTGCCACAACCCCTATGTCGACACCGATCGCGTGCGGCTGCACATCGAGTGCGCCCGCTGGTGGGACATCGACACCGACAGCGCTCCGGTGGACGCCGAGCCCGCCATGACCGTACGGCTCGCCGGCCGGTGCTGGAAGGAAGTCCGGTCGGTCTGGATCAGCCACCAGAGGGAGCGCTGAACCGGCCCGGGCGGCACAGGAACGGATAGCTCGCGGCCTCGGCCGCCGCCGCATCCGCGTCCCCGGCGCGGATCGCGTCCACCAGGCGCGTGTGCTCCATGTGCGTCTCCGGTGTCAGCTCCGCCCCCACGTCCGCGCGCAGCCAGTCCCGCAGCACCTCGCCCAGGTCGGCGTACATCGCCGTCATCGCGTCGTTGTGCGAGGCGGCCACCACGGCCAGGTGGAAGGTGGCGTCGGCGGTGACGAAGGCCTCCGTCTCGCCCGTCTCCCAGGCCACCTCGCGCCGTTCCAACAGCGTGTCCAGCTGCTTGAGGTCCTTCTCGGTGCGCCGCTCGGCGGCCAGCCGCGCCGCCGCCGACTCCAGCGCGGCGCGCAGCTCCGCGATGTGCCGGGGGTCGGCACCGGCGAACCGGCGGTGCATCACGCCGGCCAGCTCGCTCGTCGCCACCACATAGGTGCCCGAGCCCTGCCGGATGTCCAGCAGGCCGTTGTGGGCGAGCGCGCGGACGGCCTCGCGGACCGTGTTGCGGGCGACGCCGAGCTGCTCGACCAGTTCCGGCTCCGTCGGGATGCGCGAGCCGACCGGCCACTCACCGGAGGTGATCTGGTGGCGCAGCGCTGCGATGACCTGCTCGGACAGCGCCGAACGACGCGGGTGGCTCAGGGGCATGGCCCACCTTCGCAGGACGGTCCCGGGCTCGGACATCCCGGGAGTGGACAACCAATCATCCCATGATTCTATGATGACTCTCATGGCACGTGAGGAAACCCGGACAGTGGAGACCCGTACGGCGATGTCACCGACCGAACGCGGTACGGCCGCCGCCCTGAGCACCCCCGAAACGCCCCCCGCAGCGGGCCGCACGCGCGCGTGGGCGACCCGCCTGGTCGTGGTCGGCATCGTGCTGTCCGCGCTGAACCTCCGCCCGGCCATCACGAGCCTCGGCGCGCTCCTGGAGGAGGTCCGCGACGGGCTCGGCATGAGCGGCAGCGTGGCCGGCCTGCTCACCTCCGTGCCCCCGCTGTGCTTCGCGGTCTTCGGTGTCACCGCCCCCCGCCTGGCCCGCCGCTTCGGACCGGCCGCGGTGGTGTGCGCCGGGATGGCCGCCATCACCGCGGGCCTGCTGATACGGCCGTATCTCGGCAGCACGGCCGGCTTCCTGGCCGCCAGCGCGCTCGCCCTGATGGGCATCGCCGTCAGCAACGTGCTCATGCCGGTCATCGTCAAGCGCTGGTTCCCCGACCGGGTCGGCTCCATGACCGGCCTGTACTCGATGGCCCTCGCGCTCGGCACCTCCCTGGCCGCCGCGGTGACCGTCCCCCTCACGCACGCCATGGGCGGCAGCTGGCGGTCCGGCCTCGCCGTGTGGGCCGCCGTCGCCGGCGCCGCCGTCCTGCCCTGGCTGCCGCTCGTACGGGACCGCGGCACCGCGCCCGCCCAGCCGCAGGGGCCGGAGCAGGAGCGTGCGGCGGCGGAACGGCACGCGCCGCTGCGCATCACCCGCAGCCGCACCGCCTGGGCACTCGCCGTCTTCTTCGGCCTGCAGGCCACCGCCGCCTACATCACCATGGGCTGGATGGCGCAGATCTTCCGGGACGCCGGCGTCCCGGCCGGCACCGCGGGCGTGCTGCTCGCCGTCACCATGGTGATGGGTGTGCCGCTGGCCTTCGTCATCCCGCGGGTCGCCACCCGGCTGCCCCACCAGGGACCGATCGCGCTGGTCCTGGGCGTGTGCGGGCTCGCCGGATACGCCGGCCTGTACTTCGCGCCGGCCGCCGGGGCCTGGGCCTGGGCGCTGCTGCTCGGCATCTCCAACTGCGCCTTCCCCCTGGCACTCACGATGGTCGGCATGCGGGCCAGGAGCGGCCAGGGCGTGGTCCAGCTGTCCGCGTTCGCGCAGAGCACCGGCTATCTGATCTCGATTCCCGGCCCGCTGCTGGTCGGCGTGCTCTACCAGCACAGCGGCGGCTGGGGACTGCCGATCGCCCTCATGGCGGGCCTGATGGTGCCGCAGATGGTGGTGGGCTTCCTGGCGGGCCGCGACCGCACGGTCGAGGACGAGGCGGTCCGCTAGGGGGTTTCGTTCGGATCAGGACCCGGGCTGACCCAAACCAAACCCCCTGGCCCCCGGCAGGCGACGTACGCCCGTCGAGGAGCGGAGTCCGGTGCGTGCTCCGGGCGTCCCCGGCCGAGGGCTGGGAGCGCCGGCCAGAAGTCCGGGAGCGCGCCGGGCGTCGCGACGGGGCGGACGCCGCCCGTCGGGGCACGGGCGTGCGGCGGGTGCATCGGCGCCTCCCGGTCCCGTGGGCTCGCGGCACGCCCGGGCCGCGTCGGTCGGCGGGAGCGGGGCAGCAGAGCCGCCCCGCGGGCCGAGCGGCCCGGGTGCTGCCGGCCGTCGGCAGGCCGGGCCGGCCGCGTCCGCCGTTCGGCTGTTCGTGCGCGGCGGCACCCGACCCGGCCGGTCCCCGCGGAGCGGAGGGTGCGAGACTGGGCACATGCAGCCTGTGCTCGACCCGAACCCGCAGAACGGCCAGAAGAAGATGCTGCTCGTCTTCGGCGCGTTCTTCGCCATCTTCGCCGTCATCGCCGTCATCGCGACCCTCGCCTCCCCCTGACGGGCGAGACCCTCGCCTCCCCCTGACGGGCGAGACCCTCGCCTCCCCCTGACGGGCGAGACCCTCGCCTCCCCCTGACGGCGCGGCCGGGCGGCGTCCCGGCCCGCGCCCGACGACGGAAGGTGGGGGTAGCCCCCCATCCCCTAGGGGGCAAGGGTCAGGGTCAACTGGGTGGTAGCCCGGATGGGTTGACGGCCCCGGATTCCGTAGCTTCGAGAGGTGACCGCACGACACGGTCAGGACCCGCTCGAAGACCACGGAGGCGATCATGCCGGCCCGCACCTCTTCCCGGCCCCACCCGGCGACCACGGGCGGCGTCGACATCCGGCTGCCCTGGTGGGCCCTCGCCCTGCCCGCGCTCGCCTTCATCGCGCTCCTCGCCCTGATACTCAACCCGTCGGACGCGCACGCGGCGAGCGGCGACCCGGCGATCACGCACCTCTTCGAGCGCGCCCAGCAGCTCCTCACGCGCTGACCCGGAGCCTCCGCGCGCGGTGAATCCGCATGTCAACTCCCTGCGCCCCCTGGCGTGTTTCATGCGAAGCTGGGTTCCATGAGCGCCGCAGAACCTCGCAGGATCGTCCTCCTCCGGCATGCGAAAGCCGACTGGCCACAGGTGTCCGACCATGAGCGCCCGCTCGCCGAGCGGGGCCGCAAGGACGCCGCGGTCGCCGGACGCAAGCTGGCCGACACGGGTATCACCTTCGACCTGGCCCTGTGCTCCACCGCGACCCGGACCCGCGAGACCTGGAAGCTCGCCGTCCACGAGCTGGCACACCGGCCGAGGACCGTCTACGAGGAGCGGGTCTACGAGGCCTCGCCCGGCGAACTGATCGCCGTGCTCAACGAGACTCCGGATGACGTGCGGAACGTGATCCTGATCGGCCACAACCCGGGTGTCCACGGTCTGGCCGACATCCTGTCCGGCGCGGCCGAGGGCGACGCCCGCGAGCGGATGAACCGCCGAGGCTTCCCGGCGGCCGCCTTCGCGGTGCTGTCCTTCGACGGCCCCTGGAAGACCCTGGAGCCGGGCGTGGCCACGCTCATGGACTACTGGGCGCCCGCCGAGTGACCTCACGCGGACGCGCGGGCCCGGCAGCCGCACGCTGCCGGGCCCTGCCGTGTCCGGGCCGGACGGACCGGCTCAGTCCTCGTCGTGCGTGTCGGCCGCCTCGACCTCTTCACGGGTGACGCCCAGCAGATAGAGCACCGTGTCGAGGAAGGGGAAGTTCACCGCCGTGTGCGCCGCCTCGCGGACCACCGGCTTGGCATTGAAGGCGACGCCCAGACCGGCCGCGTTCAGCATGTCCAGGTCGTTGGCGCCGTCGCCGATCGCCACCGTCTGCGACAGCGGCACCCCGGCCTCCGCGGCGAACCGGCGCAGCAGCCGCGCCTTGCCGGCGCGGTCCACGATCTCGCCGGTGACCCGGCCGGTGAGCTTGCCGTCGACGATCTCCAGCGTGTTGGCCTGCGCGAAGTCCAGGCCCAACCGTTCCCGCAGATCGTCCGTGACCTGCGTGAAGCCCCCGGAGACCACACCGACCTGGTAACCGAGCCGCTTCAGCGTGCGGATCAGGGTGCGCGCCCCCGGCGTCAGCCGGACCTCGTTGCGCACCTTCTCCACCACGGAGGCGTCCAGCCCCTCCAGCAGCGCCACCCGCGCGTGCAGCGACTGCTCGAAGTCCAGCTCCCCGCGCATCGCCGCCGCCGTCACCTCGGCGACCTTGTCCTCGCAGCCGGCGTGCGCGGCGAACAGCTCGATGACCTCGTCCTGGATCAGCGTGGAGTCCACGTCCATGACCACCAGACGCTGGGCGCGCCGGTGCAGACCCGCCGAGACGACCGCGACGTCGACACCCAGTGCCGCCGCGTCGGAGGCCAGGGCCGTGCGCAGCGGCTCGGTCTCCACCCCGGAGACGGCGAACTCCACAGCCGTCACCGGGTACTTGGCGAGCCGGAAGATACGGTCGATGTTGCCGCCGGACTTCGCGATCCGGGCGGCGATGGCGGCCGTCGACTCCGCGGTCAGCGGATGGCCGAGGACGGTCACCAGGGAACGTCCGAGGCCGCGCGGCCGGTTGTCGCCGCGCCCCGAGATGATCTCCGCCTGCATCTTCATCGACTCGGCCCAGCTGTGCACGGTGGCCCTCAGGTCGCCCTCCAGGCCGGCCGGCGGCTGGGTGACCAGCGCGCACAGCACCAGGCGGCCCCGGGTGACGACCTGCTCGATGTCGACCACGTCGACGAGGTAGGCGGCCAGGGTGTCGAAGAGGCCGGCCGTGATGCCCGGCCTGTCCTTGCCGAAGATCTTGACAAGGAGAGTGGGGACCTCGGGGGTCTGCGAAGCGGAGGTCTGCGAAGCGCTCATGGTGTCACCACCGTATCCGGCACCCAGTGCCGTCCGCCGCCGAGGTCCGCCTGACGGACACGGAACAATGGATGACGCGCCGGTGTCAGGGATCTTGCCACCGGGAGACACCTTGTCCCCGCACACGGCAGCCCCGGCTCCACCTCGACTGTGCCACGAGATGCCCGGCCGGGCAGGTCCGGGGCCCGCCGGCTCAGGTTCCGCGCAGGAAGCCGTCCCCGTGCGCGGAGATGTGGGCTTCCAGAGCGGACAGGGCCTGCTGAGTCGCCTCCGCCGACCCGGAACCGCGCCGCTCGGCGTAGTACGCCGCCCCGAGCTGCTTCAGCAGCTCGTTTCCGGCCCGCTGCTGCTGGAGCTCGTCCACCTTCTGCTTGCCCTGGTTCAGAGCGCTCTGCGCCTGCTCTTTGGCCCGGTCGAGAAAGTTCGCCATCACTGCCTCCCATTGCTCAGCGTCATCACTTCCCCCTTCCCGGCCCCGCATACCCACCCGGAGCGTGGCATAGCCCGCGGGGCCACGCATGACGGGTGGTGGCTGGTCGCGGCGGGGCCGACGGCCGTGCCGGGCGGCGGGCAGGGCGATCGGCAGGACCGGCAGTACGCCTGCCCGCGCCCGCTGGTACACGGGGACTCCGGTACACGGGGACACACCGCCACCAGGCCCGCGCGGGCGAGGAGTTCGGCGGTGGCCACGGCAACTCGGCCCCGGTTGCCGGGATTACCACTTTCCGGCCCGGTTTCCACCCGGTCAACCCGGACACCGCGGCGAGCTCGGAGCGCGTGCGGGCACTCGTGACAAGGCCCGAGTTTCGGTCACGGGGCCGAGCCTGAAATAGTTCCCCACGATGTTCGACATCCCTAGACTCCCTGCGACGGGGGTAACTCGGGGGACAACTCAGTGGGGCATGGAGTGCCGGAACTCGTACTGGAATCAAACGGACGGACCTGGACGTTGGACCCGTCCAGGCCCTACACCCTCGGCCGCGATCCGCAGGGTGACATAGTCTTCGACGACGCCAGGGTCTCCTGGCGGCACGCCACGGTCAGCTTCAACGGCAGCAGTTGGGTCATCGAGGACCATGGCAGCACCAACGGCACATTCGTGCAGGGCCGGCGGATCCAGCAGACGGAGATCGGGCCGGGTGTGTCACTGCACCTCGGCAACGCGACCGACGGACCGCGGCTGAACCTGTCCGGCGCCGCGGCCGGCCAGCAGCAGTCGGCGCCGTACGCCGCACAGGGCGCCGGCGCGCCGGGCTGGGCCCAGCCGACCCCGCCGCAGGCCGCCGCACAGCCGCAGGCACCGGCCCAGCAGGCCGTACCGCACCAGGCGTCCGCTCAGCCGCAGGCGCCGCAGCCCGGCTGGCAGCAGCAGGCGCCCGCTTTCCCGCAGCAGCAGGCGGCTTCCGCCGACTCGTACGCGCAGCAGGCACCCGGCGGTGGCGCGGGGGCGCCGCCGGCCCACGGCGACCGCAGCCCGACCACGTTCCACCAGTTCTCGCTCGACCGCGTGATGCGCATCGGCCGTGCCCTGGAGAACGACCTGGTCGTATCCGACCTGCAGGTCTCCCGGCACCACGCCGAGTTCCACGCCACGCCCGACGGCCGTCTGGAGATCCGTGACCTCGGCTCGCACAACGGCACCTACGTCAACGGCCAGCCGATCCCCAAGGGCGGCTCGGTGCAGCTGGGCCCCGCCGACATCGTCGGCGTCGGCCACTCCACCTTCCGGATCGTCGGCGACCGCCTGGAGGAGTTCGTCGACACCGGCGAGGTCTCCTTCTCGGCGCGCCACCTGACCGTCACGGTCGACGGGGGCAAGCAGATCCTGCGGGACGTCTCCTTCGGCGTCCCGGAGAAGTCCCTGGTCGCGGTCATCGGTCCGTCCGGCTCCGGCAAGTCGACGCTGCTCAAGGCGCTCACCGGCTACCGGCCCGCCAACCAGGGCGAGGTGCTGTACGACAACCGGAACCTGTACAAGCAGTTCGCCGAGCTGCGCCAGCGCATCGGTCTGGTCCCGCAGGACGACATCCTGCACAAGGAGCTGACCGTCAAGAAGGCCCTGAAGTACGCGGCCAAGCTGCGCTTCCCCGCCGACACCACCGCGCAGGAGCGGGACGCCCGCATCGACGAGGTGCTGCGCGAGCTCAAGCTGGACATCCACAAGGACAAGAAGGTCACCTCGCTCTCCGGCGGCCAGCGCAAGCGCGTGTCCGTCGCCCTGGAGCTGCTCACCAAGCCCTCGCTGATCTTCCTGGACGAGCCGACCTCCGGTCTCGACCCGGGCATGGACCGCGATGTCATGCAGCTGCTGCGCGCCCTCGCCGACGACGGCCGTACGGTCCTCGTGGTCACCCACTCGGTGGCCGAGCTGGCCCTGTGCGACAAGCTGCTGGTGATGGCGCCGGGCGGGGCGGTCGCCTACTTCGGCCCGCCGGAGGAGGCGCTGAACTTCTTCGGCTACGACAGCTGGGCCGATGTCTTCTCCGCCTTCGAGAGCTACCGCGACTACGACTGGGCGGGCCGCTGGAAGGGCTCGCAGCACTACCAGCTGTACGCCGCGGACGTCGACTCGGTCGCCCCGCAGGCGGTCCAGATGCCGCCGATGCAGGCGATCAGGCCGCCCAAGCCGCAGGGCTGGTTCTCCCAGTTCGTCACCCTGGTGCGGCGCTATGTGTCGGTCATCGCCTCCGACCGCGGCTTCCTGGCCCTGATGGTGCTGCTGCCGGCCGTCATCGGCTCGGTCAGCCTCCTGATCCACCCCGACCGCGGCCTGCTGCCCAACGGCGCCAATCCGCGGACCGGGCAGATCGTGCCCAACGGCACGGCCACCACCGTGCTGCTGATCCTCGCCGTCGGCGCCTGCTTCGCCGGTGCCGCCAACTCCGTCCGCGAGCTGATCAAGGAACGGGTGATCTACGAGCGGGAGCGCGCGACCGGTCTGTCCCGGTCGGCGTACCTGATGTCGAAGGTGTTCGTGCTCGGCGTGATCACCGGGCTCCAGGGGCTGCTGGTCGGCGTCATCGGCTTCGGCAGGCGCGAGATCCCGGACCAGGGCCTCATCCTCGGGCACGCCACACTGCTGGAGCTGTCCCTGCCGATCATGGGGCTCGGCTTCGCCGCGATGATGTTCGGCCTGATCATCTCCTCGCTGGTGAAGACGGCCGAGAAGACCATGCCGCTGCTGGTCATGTTCGCGATCATCCAGGTCGTCTTCACCGGCTGCCTGTTCGCCCTGCACGGCACGGTCGGTGTCAACGAGTTCTCGTATCTGATGCCGTCCCGCTGGGCGGTCGCCGCGGCCGGCGCCACGCTGGACTTCAACCGGATCAGCCCGCCGGAGACCGCCGGCGACAACGACCCGCTGTGGAACCACACGGCGGCGGCCTGGACCGGGGACATGATCCTGCTGATCGTGCTCGGCGTGATCTGCGGCTTCTTCGTGGCCCGCTTCCTGCGCCGGCACGAGCCGGAGGTCATGCGGAAGTAACCGCGCAGACGCCGAAGGGCGGCACCCCGCACGGGGTGCCGCCCTTTCGCGTCTGTGAGAGGTCCGCGCCGACCTCAGTACGCGCTGTTGACGTTGTCCATGGAGCCGTACCGATGGGCCGCGTAGTTGGCGGCGGCGGTGATGTTGGCGACCGGGTCGTAGATGTTCCACGACGTGCCGGGCACGTGGTAGGTGTTGAACGTGGGCTGGATCACCTGCAGCAGGCCCTTGGACGGGATGCCGTTGACGGCGTTGATGTCCCAGTTGTTGATGGCCATCGGGTTGCCCGAGGACTCGCGCATGATGTTGCGGTGCAGGCCGCTGTAGGAGCCCGGGATGTTGTGCTGCTTCATGATGTCCAGCGACTGCCGGATCCAGCCGTCGAGGTTGTTCGCGTAGGTCTTCGCGGCGACCGGCTGCATCGGGACGCGCTGCGCGGAGCGGCTCGCGGCCGCGCCGGCGGCGCGGTCCTGCGCGGCCTTCTTCGCGGCGGCGTCGGCGGCGGCCTGCTTCGCCGCGGCCTCGGCGCGCTGCTTGGCGGCGGCCTCGTCGGCGGCCTTCTTCTGCGCGGCGAACGTGTCGAGCTTGACCGTCTCGGTGGCGAGCTGGTCGGTGACCGTGCCCTTGACGTTCTTCAGCGTGGTGGCGGAGGCGACCTGGGCGGTGGCGGCCGGGGCGCCGGTGGTGACGGTGTCCGCGTTGCCGGGGACGGCCGAGAGCGCGATGGCGGCGGTGCCGAGAGCGGCGACACCGGCGACGGCGATCTTGCGCTGCTTGGTCAGGGCGCGACTATGAGCACGGCTGAGGATGTTCTTGGGCATGGCTGATGGACCTCTTCGTTGGCGCGGAGGTCGCTCCTGCGTCCGCCGGGGGAATCGGCTCCTCCCGCACGAACGCCGCGGGCTGGTAGCCGCGGCGCTGAGCGACGGGAGCAATTCTTAGCGGGCGCAAAATGCCCAGGCAAAGGTGTGACGTACGATCCTCGATAGTGGATCAGGGAGGGGCAAAACCGGACAGATTGGACGGTCTTTCCCGTTCACCCTGGGGGTTTTATCTCCTATGCCCGTTCGTACGTGATGTGGGCCCTATGCGCGGGCTCACATCGGGGACGTAACGGTCTCACCAGGAGTTGCCGCCGCAACGCGCTGCGTGAGGGCTCTCCGCCGGGAGGATGAGATGGACGTCGCCGAACTCGTGCCACAGGTAGAGCCCCCGTAGCGCCTCCTGGTAAGCACGGGCGAGGGCCGTCCTGCCCGCGACCGCCTCCAGCATCAGCAGATGCGAGGCCTCCGGCTCGTGCAGCCCGGTCAGCAGCCCGTCCACCACCCGCACCCCGCGCTCCGGCGTCACGACCAGGTCCGTCCATCCCCCGGCCGCCCGTACCGCCCCGTCCGGCCCGGCCGCCGACTCCACGGCCCGCACGGCCGTCGTACCCACCGCGATCACCCTCCCCTCGCCCGCCCGCACGGCGTTGACCAGCCGCGCCGACGCCCCCGGCACCGTGAACCGCTCCGGGTACGGCGGCTCGTGCGCCTCCGCCGACGCCACCCCCGTGTGCAGCGTGACCGGCGCGAACAGCACACCCCGGCTCACCAGCTCGGCCACCAGGCGCGCGGTGAAGGGCCGCGCCGCACTCGGCATCTCCGCACTGCCCGCCCCGTCCGGCGACGGCAGCGCGAACACCGTCTGGTACGCCGGCAGCGGCTGGTCCCGTTCCGTATACGAGTAGCGAATGGGCCGCCCGCGGGTGCGCAGCACCTCAAGGACGTCACCGCCCGGCCGGGCCCACCACAGCCGCTCCCCCCGCGGACTCAGCGGCTCCTCCAGTACCAGCCGCCCCGCCCCCGGCAGCACCACCTCCGTACCCGCGTGCGTGCCCGCACGCGCGCGGGTAGTGCCCTGCCCGTCCGGCTCCCGCACCTCGACCGCCCATCGGCCGTCATCCCCGCGCGTGGAGAAGTGCACCACCACGCGCGCGTGCCCGATCCGCCCGTCCACCGCCGCGGCGAGCGTGGGAGAGGTGTTCACCACCAGCAGGTCCCCGGCCCGCAGGAGCAGCGGCAACTCGGCGAACGCGTGATGCGTCACCTCCGTACCCCGCGACACCAGCAGCCGTACGGCGTCCCTGTCCAGCCCGGGACCGCGCTGCTCGGCGGGCACCCGCGCGGACAGCTCCGGCGGAACCCCCCGCCACGCTCGAACCGGACCGCCCCGGGGGCACCCCATGGCGACGGTCACCACGCCTGCAGCAGTGCCGCCGCCGTGTACCGGCCGCTCGCCAGGCGGCGGTCCAGCAGCCGCAGGAAGGCGGGAGCGATCTCCTCCGGCGTCGGCGTCCCCGACAGATCCGCACCGGGCTCGGCGGCGGCCAGCATGTCCGTCCGCATGCCGCCCGGATCGACCCACCACACCCGCAGCCCCGGCTCCTCCACCGCCAGCACCGCCGAGAGCTGGTCCAGCGCCGCCTTCGTCGCCCCGTACGCACCCCATGTGCGGTAGGCCTCCACCGCCGCGTCGGAGCTCACATTGATCACCGCACCCGCCGGTGCCTCGCGCAGCAGCGGCAGCGCCTCCTGCAGCAGTCCCAGCGGAGCCACCGCATTCGCCTCCAGTGCGGCCCGGAAGCCGTCCAGCGGCTGGGCACCGAGCGGCACCAGGGGGTTCGTGCCCAGGACCCCCGCGTTGTTCACCACCAGATCGACACCGCCGAGCGCACGGGCCGCCGCCACCAGCTCCGCCCGGTGCCCCGCGTCCGTCACATCCCCGGGCAGCGTCTCCACCCGCGTGCCGTGCGCGGCGGCGCTCTCCGCGGCTTCCTTGAGCGCCTCGGCGCCGCGGGCGTCCAGCACCAGATCCCAGCCCCGCGCGGCCAGCGCCCCGGCCAGCGCCCGCCCCAGCCCCTTCGAGGCCCCCGTGATGATCGCCACCGCCATGATTGCCATCCCCTCGCCGTCGTCGCCGTCGACCGCCCGCGCCGGGCCGGTGCCGACACCGTAGGAACGGCACCGCCCCGGCCGCCTCGGACGCGGGCCGCAGACCCGAGGGGCCCTTCGGCGTACACCGCACGGCCGGGGCCCCGGGATCCAGGCCCGCAGCCCTAGGTCCAGCGGACCAGGCCCGGCCGTCACAGGTCCGATCCGCGCTGTCACACCCCGCCGGTACCGTGAGGACATGAGCCAAGGTCCCCGGTCCGGCCTCGCCGCGGTCAGTTCCGCGCTGCTGGCCATGAGCAGGCACCTGGAGGTGCGCGACGTCCTCAAGACGATCGTCGCCTCCGCCCGCGAGCTGCTCGACGCGCAGTACGCCGCCCTGGGCGTCCCCGACGACCACGGCGGCTTCGCCCAGTTCGTCGTCGACGGCGTCAGCGACGCCCAGTGGAAGGCCATCGGCCCGCTGCCCCGCCAGCACGGCATCCTCGCCGCGATGCTGCACGAGGCGAAGGCCGAGCGTCTCGCCGACGTGCGCAAGGACCCCCGCTTCGAGGGCTGGCCGTCGGCGCATCCGGACCTGGTCGACTTCCTCGGCCTGCCCATCCGCGACGGAGACGAGGTCATCGGCGCGCTCTTCCTGGCGAACAAGCTGCGCCCCGCGGGCGGACACAGCCCGTGCCCGGAGGCGGACGGCGGCTGCGGCTTCACCGAAGAGGACCAGGAACTGCTCTCCATCCTCGCCCAGCACGCCGCCATCGCCCTCACCAACGCCCGCCTGTACGAGCGCAGCCGCGAGCTGACCATCGCCGAGGAACGCTCCCGCCTCGCCCACGAACTGCACGACGCGGTCAGCCAGAAGCTCTTCTCGCTGCGCCTGACCGCGCAGGCCGCCGCGGCCCTCGTCGACCGCGACCCCGCCCGCGCCAAGGGCGAGCTGCACCAGGTCGCCGTGCTCGCCGCCGAGGCCGCCGACGAACTGCGTGCCGCGGTGGTCGAGTTGCGCCCCGCCGCCCTGGACGAGGACGGCCTCATCGCCACCCTGCGCACCCAGATCCAGGTCCTCGACCGCGCCCACACCGCGCGCGTGACCTTCACCAGCAACGGCTTCCGCGCCCTGCCCGCCGCCCAGGAGGAAGCCCTGCTCAGGGTCGCCCAGGAGGCCCTGCACAACGCTCTGCGCCACTCCGGCGCCGAACAGGTCGACGTGAGCGTCCAGCGGCGCGGCTGCGGCGCCGTGCTGCGCGTCACCGACGACGGCAACGGCTTCGACCCCAAGGCGGTCCGCCGCGCCGGACGCCACCTGGGCCTGGTCTCCATGCGGGACCGGGCGAGCGGGGTCGGCGGCGTGCTGACCGTGGAGTCGGTGCCCGGCAAGGGCACCACGATCGAGATGGAGGTCCCCGGTGGCTGACGCAATCAAGGTGCTGCTCGTCGACGACCACCAGGTCGTCCGCCGGGGCCTGCGCACCTTCCTGGAGGTGCAGGACGACATCGAGGTCGTCGGCGAGGCCGCCGACGGCGCCGAGGGCGTCGCCCGCGCCGAGGAACTGCGCCCGGACGTCGTCCTGATGGACGTCAAGATGCCCGGCACGGACGGCATCGAGGCCCTGCGCAAGCTCCGCGAGCTCGACAACCCCGCGCGCGTGCTGGTCGTCACCAGCTTCACCGAGCAGCGCACGGTCGTACCGGCGCTGCGCGCGGGCGCCGCCGGATACGTCTACAAGGACGTGGACCCCGACGCCCTCGCCGGCGCCATCCGTTCCGTGCACGCCGGCCACATCCTCCTCCAGCCGGAGGTCGCCGGCGCCCTGCTCTCCCAGGAGATGAGCAACTCCGGTCAGGGGAGGGGGAGTTCACTCACCGAGCGGGAGCGTGAGGTGCTCGGCCTGATAGCCGACGGCCGCTCCAACCGCGAGATCGCCCGCGCCCTGGTGCTGTCCGAGAAGACCGTCAAGACGCACGTCTCCAACATCCTCATGAAACTGGACCTCGCCGACCGCACCCAGGCCGCCCTGTGGGCCGTTCGCCATGGCCTGACCGGCTGAAACGCCCTCACCAAGGCATCACCGAGGGCAACGCGAGGGGTCAGGGTATGGACTGAGATTCATACCGTCGTGGGAATGTCACTCGGATGGCGCACCCTCCGGTGGTCTCCGCCGTTCTCCAGTGCGTGCTGCGGCGAACCGCCGTGGTGAACGTCTAGGAGGGGTTGGAAAGTGAAGAACCTGAAGAAGGCCGCGGCCGTGACGATGGTGGCCGGTGGCCTGGTGGCCGCGGGCGCGGGGATGGCCTCCGCCACGGAGGGTGCCCACGCCTGCGGCGACGCCCAGGGCTCCCCGGGGGTCATCTCGGGCAACGTCGTCCAGGCCCCGGTGCACATCCCCGTGAACGTGGTGGGCAACAGCGCGAGCGTGATCGGTGTGCTGAACCCGGCCTTCGGCAACACCGGTCTCAACCACTGAGCTCCCGGCCCACAACGACCACAGGCCTCCCGTGTGCACCGGGAGGCCTGTCGGCTTTCCGTCGGCCGCCTACCGCGCTCCCCGCTCCCGCTCCTCCACGACGGAGTTGTACGCCGCCACCAGCGCCCGCCGCGCCGTCCGCTCCACGGGCCGCAGCGCCTCGGACCGAGCAGCCATCTCCGCGGAGGTGACCGCCGCCCCGTGCCCCCTGTCGTAGGCCAGGGACACCAGCAGCCCCACCCGCTGCGCCAGCTCCAGCACCCGCACCGCACGCGACGGGTACCCCGGCGCCAGCACCTCCCGGCCGCGCTCCGCCCGCGCCCGGTACGCGTCGATCGCCGCCTCCGCCACCGGTCCCGATCCCGCGACGTCCAGCTTCGACAGCACCGCGGTCGCCTCGCGCAGCGCCTCCGCGAGCTCCCGCTCGGCCTCGCCCAGCGACGGCACATCGGCGGGCGGCGCCTCCCGCACCGGCAGCACCTGCCAGACCACCTCGGCACGCACATCACCCTCGGGCCCGGCCTCGTACACCTGCGGCACCAGACCGAACGCGGCACCGAAGCAGACCACCGCCTCCTCGGCCTCCAGCGCCCGCGCATTGAACTCCGGCGGCCCGCTCAGCCCCAGCGGATGCCCCGGCACCGGCAGCGCGACCCGCAGCCCCGTCGCCCCCAGCGTCCGCAGCCGCCCCAGCGCGAGGGTGAGCCCCACCTGCGCGGATTCCCCGGGCAGCCCCTCCACCCGGTGCACGGTGTCGTCGCCCACAATGGCGAGCGCGGCGTCATCCGGAGAGACAAGTCCGACCAAAAGGGCATTTCCCCAAGCGGCAAGGCGTCCTGAACGCGGTTCCGAGAGCATGCACCCACCCTAAGGACAGGACCGATGGAATGGCGCCGGGCACTCGTGGCGTAGATTTCATAGGGGCTGCGCCCACCGGCGCGGCGGACCGAGCCACAGGCGTACGCGACAGCCGAGACCGGCCACACTGCAAGGGGAGACAACGCGCTCATGAGCGATGTTCTGGAGCTTCAGGACGTATCCGTGGTCCGCGAGGGCCGGGCTCTGGTGGACCAGGTCTCCTGGTCGGTGAAGGAAGGGGAGCGCTGGGTCATCCTCGGCCCCAACGGCGCCGGCAAGACCACGCTGCTGAACGTCGCCTCCAGCTACCTCTTCCCCAGCAAGGGCACCGCCACCATCCTCGGCGACACCCTCGGCAAGATCGACGTCTTCGACCTGCGCCCCCGCATCGGCATGGCCGGCATCGCCATGGCCGAGAAGCTCCCCAAGCGCCAGACCGTGCTCGAAACCGTACTCACCGCCGCCTACGGCATGACCGCCCACTGGCAGGAGGAGTACGACGAGGTCGACGAGCAGCGCGCCCGCGCCTTCCTCGACCGCCTCGGCATGAGCGACTACGTCGACCGTCGCTTCGGCACCCTCTCCGAGGGCGAGCGCAAGCGCACCCTGATCGCCCGCGCCCTGATGACCGACCCCGAGCTGCTCCTGCTCGACGAGCCCGCCGCCGGCCTCGACCTCGGCGGGCGCGAGGACCTGGTCCGCCGCCTCGGCCGGCTCGCCCGCGACCCCATCGCCCCCTCGATGATCATGGTCACGCACCACGTCGAGGAGATCGCCCCCGGCTTCACCCACGTCCTGATGATCCGCCAGGGCAAGGTCCTCGCCGCCGGCCCGATCGAGCTGGAACTGACCTCCCGCAACCTCTCCCTCTGCTTCGGCCTCCCGCTCGTCGTCGAGCAGGTCGGCGACCGCTGGACGGCTCAGGGCCTGCCCCTGTCCTGACCCTTCACCAGAGACGGTCATGAGCCCGTCCCGCTCCCTTTCGCGCCCTGTCCGCCGTCCGACCGCGGCCCTACCATGACCATGTGAACGACATCGACGCATGGGTGTGGTGGCTCGTCGGCGCGGCGGCGCTCGGAATCCCGCTCGTGGTCACCGCCATGCCGGAGTTCGGCATGCTCGCGGTGGGAGCCGTCGCGGCCGCCGTCGTCGCCGCCCTCGGCTTCGACGGTGTGATCCAGGTCCTCGCGTTCGTCGTCGTCTCCGTCGCGCTCATCGCCGTCGTCCGCCCCATCGCGGCCCGGCACGGCAGACAACGCCCCCAACTCGCCACCGGAATCGACGCCTTGAAGGGCAGGCAGGCCGTCGTCCTGGAACGCGTCGACGGCTCCGGCGGCCGCATCAAGCTCGCCGGAGAGGTCTGGTCGGCCCGCTCCCTCGACACCGGCCGCGCCTATGACGTCGGCCAGGAGGTGGACGTCGTGGACATCGAAGGGGCCACCGCCATCGTCATCTGAGACATCTGCCCCCTTCATCTGGGGCAACCGGGCCACGAGTTGGGCGACGGTCTGTCAGACTCGACCAGCAAGATCTTCAACAACCAGCGGGATCTGCCGAGGCGCTGAGGCGGAGAGGGGTACGGGGAACACGATGGAACCGGTCATCATCGTCCTGATCATTCTGGTGGTGTTGGTCTTCATCGCCCTGATCAAGACCATCCAGGTCATCCCACAGGCCAGCGCCGCCATCGTCGAGCGCTTCGGCCGCTACACACGCACCCTGAACGCGGGCCTCAACATCGTGGTCCCGTTCATCGACACCATTCGCAACCGCATCGACCTGCGCGAACAGGTCGTACCGTTCCCGCCGCAGCCGGTGATCACCCAGGACAACCTGGTCGTCAACATCGACACGGTCATCTACTACCAGGTGACGGACGCCCGCGCGGCCACCTACGAGGTCGCCAGCTACATCCAGGCCATCGAGCAGCTCACCGTCACCACACTCCGCAACATCATCGGCGGCATGGACCTCGAACGTACCCTGACCTCCCGCGAGGAGATCAACGCCGCCCTGCGCGGTGTCCTCGACGAGGCGACGGGCAAGTGGGGCATCCGCGTCAACCGCGTGGAACTGAAGGCCATCGAACCGCCCACCTCCATCCAGGACTCGATGGAGAAGCAGATGCGCGCCGACCGTGACAAGCGCGCCGCGATCCTCACCGCCGAAGGTACGCGCCAGGCCGCCATCCTCACCGCCGAGGGCGAGAAGCAGTCCCAGATCCTGCGCGCCGAAGGTGAGGCCAAGGCCGCCGCCCTGCGCGCCGAGGGCGAGGCCCAGGCGGTCCGTACGGTCTTCGAGGCCATCCACGCCGGCGACCCGGACCAGAAGCTCCTCTCCTACCAGTACCTCCAGATGCTCCCGAAGATCGCCGAGGGCGACGCCAACAAGCTCTGGATCGTCCCCAGCGAAATCGGCGACGCCCTCAAGGGCCTCTCCGGCGCCATGGGCAACTTCGGCCCCCTCGGCGGCGGTTCGGGCAACAACGGCTCGCCGGGCAACGGCGGAACGGAGCGCCGGGAGAAGCCGTCGATCGACTGACCATCCCCGGGTACGGCAGAGGGGCTCACCTTCCTCGGAAGGTGAGCCCCTCTGCCGTACGGGCTAAGCGGCGGCCTGTGACAGCCACTCCGGAAGCGCCTCGAACTCCTCCGCTCCCAAGGCAAGCAGCATCGCGTCCTGAGGCGTCGGCTCGAACGGCTGCCGAAGCAACGGCATACCCGCCTGCTCCGGAGTCCGGTCCGCCTTCCGGTGATTGTCCTCCGCACACGACGCCACCGTGTTCAGCCACGAGTCGGTGCCACCCTGCGCCCGGGGCACCACGTGGTCCACGGTCGTCGCCCTGCGCCCGCAGTACGCGCACCGGTGCCGGTCCCGGACCAGCACACCCCGCCTCGACCACGGAGCCCGTCTTCGGAACGGCACCCGTACGTACCTGCACAGTCTGATCACCCGGGGCGCGGGTATGTCCACATCGGCACCGCGCATCCGCAGTTCGGGATGGGCCTGCTCGACGACGGCCTTGTCCTGGAGCACCAGAACGACGGCTCGGTTCAGCGTCACCGTCGACAGCGGCTCGAAGCTCGCGTTCAGCACCAGCGTGTCCCGCATCCAGCCCACCTCCCGTGTGCACCTGCCCACCCCCCGGCGGGCTTGGATCAACTCTGGACGGGCGCGCCGAGATGGACAACGCAATAAAAAATGCCCGCCTCCGATCACTTCCAAGACCGGAGGCGGGCAAACGTTCAATGAACGCTCGGCTGAATCGCGACGCTCTGCTCAGCCCCGCGCGGGGTTCTCGTACTCACCGATGAGCTGCGCACGCGCGATCGCGTGGAACCGCAGATGGAAGCCGACGACCGCCGGCGACGCGTCCGCATCCGGACCCAGCTTCTCCTGGTCCACCGCGTACACCGTGAAGACGTACCGGTGCGGCCCGTCCCCGGGCGGCGGCGCGGCACCACCGAAGTCCTTCGTCCCGTAGTCGTTGCGCGCATGCACCGCGCCCTCGGGCAGACCCTCGAACTTACCGCCGCCCGCACCCGCCGGCAGCTCCGTCACGGAGGCCGGGATGTCGAACAGGACCCAGTGCCAGAACCCGCTGCCGGTCGGCGCGTCGGGGTCGTAGCAGGTCACGGCGAAGCTCTTGGTCTCCGGCGGGAAGCCCTCCCAGCGCAGCTGCGGCGAGGTGTTGCCCTCCGCGTGGACCTGGGCGCTCCTGAGCGTCGCGCCCTCCTCGATGTCCGCGCTCGTCACCGTGAACGACGGCACGGGCGGATGGAAGTCATGGGGGAGCGGCCGCCGCTTGAGCTCGGTCACCTCGGTACCTCCTGATCGATGATCTGGAACCAGCAGTCCCGAGCCTAGAACCAGTTGCGCTTGCCGCCGACCTCGGACAGCCACTGGTTGAGATAAGCCGCCCAGTCGGTCCCCTGCCAGTCGTTCAGCCCCACCTGGAAGGACCGGTAGGTGTCCGAGCCCTCGCTGAACAGACCCGGCTTCTTGTCCATCTCCAGCACGACGTCCATCGCGTACTCGTCGGCCACGAAGCTCAGCTCGACCTGGTTCAGGCCCCGGTACTGCGACGGCGGGTAGAACTCGATCTCCTGGTAGAACGGCAGCGTCTGCCGCGTACCCCTGATGTGGCCGCGCTCCATGTCCGCGTTCTTGAAGCGGAAGCCCAGCTGGATGAACGCGTCCAGGATCGCCTTCTGCGCCGGCAGCGGATGCACGTTCACCGGGTCCAGGTCGGTGGAGTCGATGGCCCGCGCGATCGCCAGTTCGGTCGTCACCCCGATGTGCATCCCGCGCAGCGCCTGGCCGTCGATCATCGTGACCGGCGTCTCCCAGGGGATCTCCAGACCGAAGGGCACCGCGTGCACGGCACCCGCCTGCAGCTCGAAGGCACCGCCGAGCCGCACCTTCGTGAACTCGATGTCCTGCTTGTACTCCTGGTCGCCGCTCTCCACCTCGACCTTGGCCTGCAGCCCGACCGACAGCCCCTCGATGTCCTGGTTCACGGACCCGCCCTGGATCCGCACCTCCCCCTGGACGACGCCGCCCGGCACGACGTTGACCTCGGTGAGCACCGTCTCGACCGAGGCCCCGCCGGCCCCGAGGCTCGCGAGCAGCTTCTTGAACGCCATTGACTCTCCCTTTACGAACGGACCTCGCCCCTACAAACGCGATCCGCCCGCCCCCGGTTCCGTCGGCGCACTGCTCCGTCTGCACTACCCTCGGAGGGCATGATCGCGCCCCCGGACCGTACGCCACTGCCCAGAGAGTTCTTCGACCGCCCGGTCCTGGAGGTCGCACCGGATCTCCTCGGCCGCATCCTGGTCCGTACGACACCCGAGGGCCCGATCGCCGTCCGTCTCACCGAGGTCGAGGCGTACGACGGCCCGAACGACCCCGGCTCCCACGCCTACCGCGGCCGCACCGCCCGCAACGCGGTGATGTTCGGGCCGCCGGGACATGTGTACGTCTACTTCACCTACGGCATGTGGCACTGCGTGAACCTCGTCTGCGGTCCCGAGGGCCGGGCGAGCGGCGTCCTGCTCCGCGCAGGCGAGGTGATCGAGGGCGTGGACCTGGCCCGCAAACGTCGAGTTTCGGCCCGGAACGACAAGGAACTGGCCAAGGGTCCGGCCCGTCTGGCGACGGCCCTGGAAGTCGACCGCGCGCTGGACGGCGCGGACGCGTGCGCCACCGGAGAAACCCCGCTGAGGATGCTGACCGGTACGCCACTAGCCTCTGACCAGGTACGAAGCGGCCCACGCACCGGAGTCGCCGGTGAAGGCGGGAACGGCGACAGGCATCCCTGGCGCTACTGGGCAGCCGACGACCCGACCGTGAGTCCCTATCGAGCCCATGTGCCGAGGCGCCGCCGAAGTTGACGCGCCCTGCGAAGGTGCGTAATGTATCCCGAGCCGCTGAACCGGGTACGGCGATCGCCTGCAGCCGGAGCGGCCAAACCACTACCAAGCCACAGCCCCTCAGCGGGGTCGTTTCTGGCGCGCCCGCGTGCCCGAATTCGAACTCGCAGGACTCGATTATGAGTCGCCGAGAGAATGAGCTAACGTAGTGAATGTCGAAAGGGCGGACGGCGAAAGCCGAAAGCCCCGCAGACATCCCGCCGACAGGGAATCGGATCGAGAAAAGATCTGATAGAGTCGGAAACACCGAAGGGAAGCCCGGAGGAAAGCCCGAGAGGGTGAGTACAAAGGAAGCGACCGTTCC